>JBBQZE010000138.1:0-8282 GCA_038207985.1 Solirubrobacterales bacterium | reverse complement strand
TGTTCGCCACGACGGCGTTGTGCTTCATGCGGGAGAGGTCCTCGGCCATGAGGATGTCCTTGTTGCCCGTCGCCGTGATGAAGATGTCGGCGGTCTCGATGACCTCCTCGAGCGTCGTCACCTGGTAGCCCTCCATCGCGGCCTGCAGCGCGCAGATCGGGTCGATCTCGGTGATGATGACGCGCGCGCCCTGGCCCTTGAGCGAGGCGGCGCAGCCCTTGCCGACGTCGCCGAAGCCGAAGACGACGGCGACCTTGCCGGCGATCATCACGTCGACGGCGCGGTTGAGCCCGTCGATCAGCGAGTGGCGGCACCCGTAGAGGTTGTCGAACTTCGACTTCGTGACGGAGTCGTTGACGTTGATGGCCGGGAACAGCAGCTTGCCGTCGCGGGCCATCTCGTACAGGCGCATGACGCCCGTCGTGGTCTCCTCGGTGACGCCCTTGATGCCGTCGGCGATCTGCGTCCAGCGGTTGCCGTCCTCCTCGAGGGACTCCGTGAGGAGCGTGAGGAAGACCTCGAACTCCTCCGAGCCGCCCGTCGAGGGGTCCGGCACGGCGCCGGCAGCCTCGAACTCCTTGCCCTTGTGGACGAGCATCGTCGAGTCACCGCCGTCGTCCAAGATCATGTTCGGGCCGCCCGTCGGGCTGCCGGGCCAGATGAGTGCCTGCTTGGTGCACCACCAGTACTCCTCCAGCGTCTCGCCCTTCCAGGCGTACACCGGCACGCCGCTCGGATCCTCGGGCGTGCCCTCGGGCCCGACGGCGACCGCAGCCGCAGCGTGGTCCTGCGTCGAGAAGATGTTGCAAGAGACCCAGCGGACCTCGGCGCCGAGCGCGGTGAGCGTCTCGATCAGCACGGCGGTCTGGATCGTCATGTGCAGCGAGCCCATGATGCGGGCGCCCTTGAGGGGCTGGCTCGGGCCGAACTCCTCGCGGAGGGCCATGAGGCCCGGCATCTCGTGCTGAGCGAGCTGGATCTCCTTGCGGCCGAAAGCGGCCAGCGAGAGGTCGGCGACCTTGAAGTCCTGGGCGGGGGCGGTGGTGCTCATGCGGTGGTCGTCTCCATCAGGTCGGTGGCGTGCCGCGTGGCCACGGCCAGCAGCTTGGTGTGCTTCTCCTGCTCCCAGTTGAGCCAGTCGGCTTCCGGGACGTCGGCCGGGCGGGCGGGCTCCGCTTCGAACCAGCCGCCGAGCGTGGCGCTGAGACCCTCGTCGCGGCGAAGCCGCAGGGCGAAGGCGACATCCGTGATCCCGAGGTCGTGCTCCTGCAGCAGCGACCGCAGGGTGCGCAGGCGCTGGAGCGCCTCGGGTCCGTAGAGGCGGTATCCGGCCTCCGAGCGGGTCGGCTCGATGAGCCCGGCGCGCTCGACGTAGCGCAGCATGCGGGCTGACCAACCGGTCGTCTCCGCTGCCTCGTGGATGGTCAGGGCGTCCATGCACCACCAACCTTACCACGATCGTGTCAAGGTTGACCCACGCTCCCGCCCCGCCTCGCCTCGCTCAGCGGACGAGCTCGGCCTTGAGCCGGTCGACGTCGCTCGGCGCGCCGGGATCGACGCCGAGGAGCACCGCCAAGTAGAGCGCGAGCAGGTCGCCCGCGAGGACGAGCGAGAGCGCGCGCTCGACGGCCGTGGTGCCGCGCGTGGTCATGACGTGGGTGCTCGCCGCGCGGCTGCCCACGAGCTCGCGCGTGAGCGCGATCCGCTCCTGGATGCGCGGATGCGTGTCGGCGTCGTCGAGGAACACCGCCGAGAAGCGCGCGAGCTGCTCGGCGCCCTCCCAGCCGGCGATCTCGTGGTGGTCGGCGTCCGGGAGCTCCGCCGCCCAGGCGGGAACGCGGGCCTGGCGGTTGAGCTGCGCCTTCCAGCGCTGGGCCACGACGGCGGTCAGGCCGGCGCCGACGACGACGGGCACGGTGCCCGCCAGCGCGCGCGCCAGCGACTTGACCTCGCCGTCCTCCGCTCCCTCCGGGCCCCACTCGCTCACGAGCTCCTCGAGGTGCTCCGCGGCGACGTCGAGCTCGGCGGTCAAGCGCGGGCCGGCGCCGCAGGCGGCGGCGGTCTCGAGCGCCGCGACGACCATGTAGCCGACCGCCGTCGCGGAGCGCAGCCCGCCGGCCACCGGGATGACGGGAACCCCCTCGGCGCGCGCCAGCTCGGCGAGCGCGCCGCCCGTGGTGACGACGACGCGGTGGGCGCCGAGCGCCCCGGCCGCCTCGAAGCACGCGAGCGTCTCCTCCGTCTCGCCGGAGTAGGAGGCGCAGAGCACGGTGGTGTCCGGCGTCGTCCACGGCGGGAGGCCGTAGGCGCGCGCCGACAGGATCGGCCGTGAGGCGTGGTCGCCGAGCGCGGCAACCGCCAGCGAGCCGCCGAGCGCGCTGGCGCCCATGCCGGCGACGACGAGGCCGCCCGGCGAGTCCCACGTCCCGAGCGCTGCGCTCTCGGTCTTCCACAGCGCATCGCGGAGGTGCTCCGGCAACGCGAGGACATCGGTCAGCTGGTCCGTCGGGTCGGTCGCCGCGATCGTCTCCCGGTCCAGGACGCGCTGCGTGAGGCCCTCGCTCGTGCTCATCCGCCGGAGTCTGGCACGCGACGGCCGGCGGACATCCCCTCGGGGAGCGGGCCCGCGTCAGAAGCGGACGGCGCCGTCGGCGAGGTGGGTTCCCGGGAAGACCTTGATGCCGTGGGCGAGGCGACAGTCGGCGCCGACCGAGACGCCCTCCCCCAGGACGGCTTGGCCTTCGACGATCGTCCGCCGCCCGATCGAGACGCCCGGAGCGAGGATCGAGTCCGCGACGTGCGCGCCGGCGGCGATGCTCGAGCCGTCGAGCACCACCGAGCGCTCCACGACCGCGCCCGGGGCGACGTGGACGCCGCGCCCGAGGATCGTCGGCCCGACGACGCGTGCCCCCGCCCCGACGCTCGCCCCCTCCTCGGCGATCACGGCGCCGACGACGACCGCCCCCGCGGCGACCGTGCCGTCGGGAAGCGAGCGGCCCTTGGCGTCCAGGCGGGAGCCGACGTTCGTCTCGACGTTGCCGAGCAGGATGTCCGCCGTGCCCTCGAGGTAGCGGTCGGGCGTCCCGATGTCCATCCAGTAGCTGCCGCGGGAGGCGTGGCCGTAGAGCCCGTCCCCGACGAGCTGGGGCCACACGACGGTCTCGATCGAGACGTTGCGGTCCGGTTCGATGCGCTCCAGGACCGAGCGCTCGAGCGCGTAGACGCCGGCGGAGATCAGGTACTCGGTGATGCCCTCGAGCTTGTCGCGGCCGGGCTTCTCCACGAAGCCCGTGACGGCGCCGCCGTCCTCGGTCAGGACGAGGCCGTAGTGCGAGGGGTCGGCGACGGGGACGAGCCCGAGCGTCCCCGTCGCGCCGGTCGCCTCGTGCTGGGCGAGCAGCGCGGTGACGTCGAGGTCGGTGAGGATGTCGCCGTTGAGCAGCAGGAAGCGCTCGTCCAGCAGGTCCTCGGCGTACTTCAGCGCGCCCGCGGTCCCACGGGGCTCGGGCTCCTCGACGAAGCGCAGCGAGACGCCGTAGGCCGAGCCGTCGCCGAGCACCTCCTTGACCTTCGTGGCCAGGAAGCCACACGACATGATCACGTCGTCGACGCCGTGCCCGGCCAGCCACTCGAGCATGAAGGCCATGAACGGCCGGTCGACGAACGTGACGATGGGCTTCGGGGTCCCGCTCGTGAGCGGACGCAGGCGCGTGCCCTCCCCGCCCACCAGGACGACCGCCTGCACGGTCAGCCCGCCGCGGCAGGCGCCGGTGCGCGCCCGATGCCCTCGTAGGTCAGGCCGGCCGCTCGGACCGCCACCGCGTCGAGGGCGTTGCGCCCGTCGATCACCGTGGTGCCGCGCATGGCCGAGGCGACCGCGGCCCAGTCGAGCTCGAGGAACTCCCCCCACTCCGTCACGAGCACGACCGCGTCGGCGCCGTCGACCGCGTCCAGCGCGTCGGTGGCGAAGCGGACGCCGTTGATCATCTTGCGCGCCTCCTCCTCGGCGACCGGGTCGTAGACCGCCACGGTGGCGCCCGCGGCCTGGAGCCGGGCGCTGAGGACCAGCGAGGTGGCCTCGCGCATGTCGTCGGTGTTCGGCTTGAACGCGAGGCCGAGAAGGGCGACGTTGCGGCCGACCAGCCGCCCCTCGAGGTGCTTTTCGAGCTTGCCGATCACGCGGCGCTTCTGCAGCTCGTTGACCTCGATGACCGCGTTGAGCAGCTGGAAGTGGTAGCCCGAGTTGCCCGCGAGCTGCTTGAGCCCCATGACGTCCTTCGGGAAGCACGAGCCGCCGAAGCCGACGCCGGCCTGCAGGAACTTCGGGCCGATGCGGTCGTCCAGGCCCATCCCCCGCGCGACCTCGATCACGTCGGCGCCCGTCTCCTCGCACACGTTGGCGATCTCGTTGATGAACGAGATTTTCGTGGCGAGGAACGCGTTGGCGGCCAGCTTGACCATCTCGGCGGAGGCGATGTCCGTGCGGACGAGCTCGCCGGTCGCGGCGCCGCCGTGGGCCGCGGTCAGCAGCGGGCGGTAGAGGTCGACCACGGCGTCGCCCGCCCAGTCGCCGTCGTCGCCGACCACGACGCGGTCGGGGCGCATGAAGTCGTCGATCGCCGAACCCTCCTTGAGGAACTCGGGGCACGAGACGTAGCGGAACCCGGACTTCCCCTGCTCGCCGAAGACCCGCTTCGTGCTCGCGCCCGTGCCGACGGGCACCGTCGACTTCATGACGAGCGCGTGGTCGTCGGAGGCGGGCATCGCGCCGACGACGGCGTGGACCGCGGAGAGGTCCGCATCGCCGGAGTACGTGGGCGGGGTGCCGACGGCCACGAACATCAGCCGCGCGTTGTCCAGCGCGTCGCCGATCTCGGTGGAGAAGTGCATGCGCTCCGCGTTGCGGGCGACCATCTCCGCCAGGCCCGGCTCGTAGATCGGGATCTCGCCGGCCTTCAGCCGCTCCACCTTGCCCGCGTCGATGTCGATGCAGTGCACCTCGCTGCCGAGCTCGGCGAAACCGGCCGCGCTGACCAGGCCGACGTAGCCGGTGCCGATGACCCCGATGGGCTCGCGTGAGGCGCTCATTGAGGCGCCAGGCTAGCGGGCGCCGACGCGGGTCAGCGAGCCGGCGATCGCGAGCATCTGCTGGTTGGTGAGCGACTGCAGCAGCGTGTTGGAGACCCAGTAGACGGCCTTCGGCGTGCGCCAGGCGACGAGCCGGAGCCGGTCACCGTCGAAGAACAGCTCGTAGGTGCGGCCCGCGATCCGGCGCTTCTCCGACGGGTTGTCGAGGATCGGCGGCGCCTTCCACGACGTCCCCTGCACGCCGTAGTTCTGCCCCGGTCCGGGGGCGTTGATGACCATGCGGTACGCGCTGTACGGGTGGTTGCCCCGGTCGCGGATCGTGTACGCGCGGTGGTCGTCGGCGCGCAGGGTCGAGCCCACGAGCGCGAGCTTCGGGAAGTACACGGGGAAGGCGACCTTCGCGTCCAGCGGCACGGCCTGGTCCTCCGCGGCCTTGGCCTGGGCGAAGATCCCGCGCGGCAGGGTGCCCGTGCGGCGCTTGCGCTGACGGCTCTCGCGCCGCCGGTCGGCCTGCGTCTTCTTCGGGGTCCCCCGCGGCCCCTTCGACGCCTTCGCGTCCAGGAACTCCACGGCGGCGGTGCGAACGGCGGCGGCGGGGGCGATCAGGTCGGCCCCCGAGTCCTCCAACCCGCCGATGTGCACCTCCTGGATGGGGTTGCGGGCCGACTCGAAGGCCAGCTTCAGCAGGCGCAGGATCGCGGTGGTTCCCTTGATGTCCGTGTCGGTGTAGCGCCCGAAGATGCGGATGAGCTCGTTGCGGTCGCTGAACAGCGACGACAGCCCGATCTGCTCTTTGGCCTGCCGCAGGAAGTCCTGCTGGCGCGCCCCGCGGACCACGTCGTTGTCGGTGTGGCGGAAGCGCACGTACTGCAGGGCCGCCTTGCCGCACAGCTTCTGGTAGCCCGCGGGCACGTCGATGACCGAGTACGGCTCGCCGCCGCCCGTGGGCGGTGCGTTGTCGTTGTAGTAATGCTTGTCGATGTCCGCGTAGACGCAGCCCAGACGGTTGACCGCGCGCTGGAAGCCGCCGAAGTTCACGTTGACGACGTGGTTGATCGAGATGCCGAGCAGCTTGCGCACGGTCTTCACCGTGAGCGCGGGGCCGCCGTCGGCGTAGGCCTCGTTGATCTTGCGGCGACCGAACCCGGGGATCGTGACCCGGAGGTCGCGCGGCAACGACATGATCGCGGTCGCGCCCTTCGACGGATCCAGCCGCACGAGGATGATCGTGTCCGAGCGCGTCGGCGTCTTGGCCTTGATGTCGACGAAGCGGCGGTCCGACCCCAGGACGAGGATGGTCTGCGGGCCTCCCGGGTCGACGTTGTCGAGGACGCCCTTGGCCTCGATCCCGGGGATCGGCCGAGCCACCGAGGAGAAGATGTCCGAGGCAGTCTTGACCTGCAACAGGGCCGCAGTCGCCACCGCCGCGGTCGTGCAGGCGAGGATCGCCAGGACGCCGAGCAGGAAGCGCTTGTAGAGCCCGAAGGCGACGCGCGGCGGTCGTTGGTCGGTGGGGATGGCGGCCATGGGTCGGCGGCGCGGTCAGGCGCCGGAGCGCGTCAGGGAGCGGGCGATCCCGAGCATCTCGGTGTTCGTCAGCCCGTTGCCCAACGTGTTGGACACCCAGTAGACCGCCCGCGCCGTGCGCCAGGAGACCACCCGGATGCGCTTGGCATCGTAGAACACGCGGTAGTCACGACCGGCCAGCCGGATGCCGGAGCCGCCCGAGAGGATCGGCGGGGAGCGCCACGTCGTGCCCTGCACGCCCCAGTACTCGCCCTGGCTCTCGTCCTGCACCACCACCATCCGGTAGGCGCGGTGGGGCTTGCCGGCGCGGTCACGCAGCGTGTAGGCACGAGGCATCGGCGCGGTGGTCGTGTAGTGCGAGCGCCGCGTCAGGCCGGCGGGGAAGTAGACCGGGAAGCCCAGCCCGGCACGCGCGGCGAACGGCCGGGCCAGCCGCCGGCCTTCCCGGGTGGCGTCGACGAGCCCGAAGTCCTGCACCGTGGTCCGGCGGCCGCGCCGCAGGCGCGAGGCGCCCCGTCGCACCACCGCCGGCTTGCGTGCGACGGCCTGCACCTTGGTCGCGGCCAGGAACGCCGCCCTGACCCGCCGGAGGCGCACGGGGTCGACGGTGAGATAGGCGCCGAGCCCGTCGGTGGACTCGAGCTGCTCGTCGGCGGGGAACTTGATCTGCCGGACGGGGTGGCTGACGGACAGCGCGGCCTGCTCGATGAGCCGCACGATCTGCTTGGACTGGTGCAGCCCGGGGTCGGTCTGGGCGGCCTTGCCGAAGATCCGCACGAGGTCGGCGGAGCTCGCCAGCAGCCTGCTCGTCCCCACCTGGTCCTTCGTGTCGCGCAGGAAGCCCTGCTGGCGCGCCGCGCGCACGAGGTCGGAGTCGCCGTGGCGGTAGCGGACGTAGTCGAGCGCCCGTTGGCCGCAGAGGCGCTGGTAGCCCGGGCGCAGGTCGATGACCGCGTAGTCGGGCCCGGGGGAGGTGTTGTCGTTGAAGTAGCGCCGGTCCACGTCGGCGTAGACGCAGCCCACCTTGTCGACGGCCCGGCGGAAGCCCTTGAAGTCGACCGCGACCGCGTGCGCGATCTTCACGTTCAGCAGCGCCTTGACGGTCTGCGCCGTCAGGTCCAGCCCGCCGAGCGCGTAGGCCTCGTTGATCTTCGCCCGGCCGTGGTCGGGGATGTCCACCGCGAGGTCGCGCGGCACGTTCAGCACGGCGGTCGCCTGCTGGCGCGGGTCGAGGCGCACGAGCATCATCGTGTCCGACCGCGCGTCCCCCTTCGCCGCGCCGTACCGGCGATCCGTGCCCACGAGCAGCAGCGTCTGCGCCTCCCCGGGCTTGGGGGCGTCGAGCGTCCCGGCCCGGATCGGGGCGGCCGGCGTCGCGTCGATCGCCGCCTTGACCTGCTTGACCTGCAGGAGCGCGCCGGTGGCGATCGCGGCGCTGGTCAGCACCATCACGGCCAGGCCGCCGAGCACCGCCTTGAGGACGAGTCCCAGCCCCAGCCGGGGCGGTCGCTCCTCGCTCACGGACCGACGGCCCGCAGGTGCGTCGCGTCGGGACCGTCGTGGCGGGCCAGCCAGGCGGGCAGGGCGCGGACGAAGTCACCGAGGGCCTGGCGGTAGGCGCCCAGCGAGGCGATCGACACCCACTCCTCCGGCCCGTGGTGACCGCC
>JBBQZE010000137.1:0-8285 GCA_038207985.1 Solirubrobacterales bacterium | reverse complement strand
GGCGAACTGCTAGGCCAGCGCGTCCTCGAGCGCCGGCTGGAGGTCGGGGTGGCGGAAGGCGTAGCCGCCCGCCAGCGCCCGCTCGGGGACCGCGCGCTGGCCCTCGGTGACGATCTCGGCCATGTCGCCGTAGAGGAGCTTGATCGCGAAGGCAGGGACGGGGGAGAAGGCGGGCCGGTGCAGGGCCTTGCCGAGCGCCTTCGAGAACGCTTTGTTCGTGACGGGCTCGGGCGCGGCGCCGTTGTACGGCCCGCTCCAGCTCGCGTCGTCGAGGGCCTTGAGGTAGAGGCCGACGATGTCGTCGACGTGGATCCACGGCAGGTACTGTGCTCCGCCGGCCACCGGGCCGCCGATCCCCGCCTTGAACGGCGGCAGCATCGTCTTCAGCGCGCCGCCACCGGCGTCGAGCACGACGCCGGTGCGGATCTTGGCCACGCGCAGGCCGAGGCCCTCGGCCAGATCGGCTTCGCGCTCCCAGCGGACGCAGACGTCGGCCAGGAAGTCGTCGCCGGCCGGGCTGGACTCCGGGACGCGCTCGTCGCCGTGCTTGCCGTAGTACCCGACCGCCGAGGAGGCGACGAGGACCGTGGGCTTCGGCTCGGAGGCGGCGATCCCGGCGACGAGGTTGCGGGTGCCGAGCTCGCGCGACTCGAGGATCGCCTGCTTGGTCTCGGCGTTCCAGCGCTGGGCGACGGGCTCTCCGGCGAGGTGCACGATCGCGTCCCGGCCCGACAGGGCGCCCGCCGGCGCGGGGCCGGCCGCCGGGTCCCAGGCGACGGCCTCGACGCCGAGCGCCTGGCCGGCCTTCTGCGGGTTGCGGGAGAGCACGGTGACCGTGTCGCCCCGCGCCTTCAGGGCCTCGACGAGCTTGGTTCCGATGAGGCCGGTCGCGCCGGTGATGGTGACGTTCATGTGAGGGGCTACGCGCCAGCCGCGCCGTCGGGATCAGCCCGGGGAGAACTGGGCGGCGTCGAGGGCGGCGAAGCCGATCGTTCCCTGCTCGGCCTGGGCCGTCCCGTCGCGCCGCGCCGAGTCCGCCACCGCCTCCGCAACGGCCGCGGCGACGTCCCGGTTGAACGCCGACGGGATGATGTAGTCCTCGCGCAGCTCGCCGTCGGTCACGATGCGCGCGATCGCGTGCGCCGCGGTCACCTTCATGTCCTCGGTGATCTGCCGGGCCCGCACGTCCAGCGCCCCGCGGAAGATGCCGGGGAAGGCGAGGACGTTGTTGATCTGGTTCGGGTAGTCCGAGCGGCCTGTCGCGATGATGCGGGCGTACGGTGCGGCCTCCTCCGGGGAGACCTCCGGGTTCGGGTTGGCCATCGCGAACACCATCGCGTCCGGGTTCATCGTGCGCAGCGCCTCGGCCGGGAAGATCCGCGCGCCCGAGAGGCCGATGAAGAGGTCCATGCCGGGCAGGGCGTCGACCGGGGTGCCAGTCAGCCCGTCGGGGTTCGTGTGCTCGGCGTACCAGCGCTTGGACGCGTTCATCGAGCCGTCGAGGTAGTCCGCCCGCTGGGTGGAGACTAAGCCCCGGGAGTCCGCGCCGACGACGTGGGACACGCCGGCCTCCATGAGGATCTTCGACACCGCGACGCCCGCCGCGCCGAGGCCGGTCACCAGGACCCGCACGCCGGCGAGTTCGCGGCCCGTGAGCTTGCAGGCGTTGATGAGCGAGGCGAGCACGACGACGGCGGTGCCGTGCTGGTCGTCGTGGAAGACCGGGATGTCGAGCTCGGCCTTGAGCCGCTCTTCGATCTCGAAGCAGCGCGGCGCGGAGATGTCCTCGAGGTTGATGCCGCCGAAGCCCGGGGCGATCCGCCTGACCGTCTCGACGATCTCGTCCGGATCCTTCGTCGCCAAGCAGATCGGGAACGCGTCCACCCCCGCGAACTCCTTGAAGAGCATGCACTTGCCCTCCATCACCGGCATCGCCGCTTCGGGCCCGATGTCGCCCAGGCCGAGGACGGCGGTGCCGTCGGAGATCACGGCGACCGTGTTGCGCTTGATCGTGTACTGGAAGGCCTTGGCGGGGTCCTCCTGGATGGCGGTGCAGACGCGCGCGACGCCCGGGGTGTAGGCCATCGAGAGGTCGTCGCGCGTGCGCAGCGCGTGCTTGTTGCGCTGCTCGATCTTCCCGCCCACGTGCATCAGGAACGTGCGGTCGGTCGTGTCGACCACCCGCACGCCGTCGACGGCGCCGATGGCCGCGGTGATCTGGTCCCACTCGTCCTGGCCGCCCGCGTCGACGGTGATGTCGCGCAGCAGCTTCTCGTCGTTGGCCTCGACCAGGTCGACGGTCCCGATCACGCCGCCGGCCTTGCCGATCGCCGAGGCGACGAGCCCGAGCATCCCGGGCTTGTGGTCGATCTCGATCCGGATCGTCAGGGAGTACTGGGCGGAGGGGGTGGACGGCATGGGCGGCGGAGGCTACAACGCACCAGGGTGCACCCGGTCGCCGCGCGCGGCGGGTAGCGTGGGCGCCCATGAGCGGCTGGAGCGCAGCGGACATCCCCGACCAGACCGGACGCCGGGTCGTGGTGACCGGGGCGAACTCGGGCATCGGCTTCCACGCCGCCCGCGAGCTCGCCCAGCACGGCGCGTCGGTGGTGCTCGCCGTCCGCGACGTCGCCCGAGGCGACGAGGCGGCGCGTCGCATCCCCGCCGACGTCGAGGTCCGCCGCCTCGACCTCGCCGACCTGGACTCCGTGCGCGACTTCGCGGCGGCGTGGGACGAGCCGCTGGACGTGCTGGTCAACAACGCAGGGATCATGGCGCCGCCGCTGCGCCGCACCGCGCAGGGCTTCGAGTCGCAGCTCGGCACGAACCACCTGGGCCACTTCGCGCTGACCGGCCTGCTGATGGCGCGCCTGCTCGACGCGGACGAGCCGCGCGTCGTGACGCTCTCCTCGGGCGCCCACCGCATGGGCAAGGTCCGCTTCGACGACCTGCAGTCCGAGCACAGCTACAAGCCGTGGCTGGCCTACGGGCAGTCGAAGCTCGCCAACCTCCTCTTCTGCTTCGAGCTGCAGCGCCGCGCCGACAACGCCGGCGTGTCCCTCCTCAGCCTCGCCGCGCACCCCGGCTATGCGGCCACGAACCTGCAGACCGGCACCCACAGCAAGGTGCAGGACCTGGCGATGGGGGTGCTCAACAAGGTCGTGGCGCAGTCGGCGGAGGCCGGCGCGCTGCCGACGCTCTTTGCCGCCACGCAGCCGCTGGCCGGCGCGTCCTATGTCGGCCCGGGGGGTCCCGGCGAGATCCGGGGCGCCCCGGCGCTCGTCGACGCCTCCTCCCGGGCCAAGGACGCGCGGACGGCCGCGCAGCTGTGGGCGGTCAGCGAGGACCTCACCGGCGTCGCGTTCGACTTCGGCGCCGTCCCGGCCTAGCCGCGCCGCCTCCCAGCCCATGGCCGACCGCCCCGACGAGCTGTACCTGATCGACGGAAACTCGCTCGCCTACCGGGCGTTCTTCGCGCTGCCCGAGTCGATCGCGACCTCCACCGGCTTCCCCACCAACGCGATCTTCGGCTTCGCCTCGATGCTCGTGAAGCTGCTGACCGAGCACGGGTCCCAGCCGACGATCTGCGTCTGGGACAAGGGCCACTCCGGGCGCAAGGAGGTCTACCCGGAGTACAAGGCGCAGCGGACGTCGCGCCCGGACCTCCTCAAGCAGCAGTGGCCGCACATCGTCGAGCTCTGCGAGGCCTTCGGCTACCCCAACGTGTCCGTCGACGGCTACGAGGCAGACGACGTCATCGCCTCGATCGCCGAGCGCGCCCGCGAGGTCGGGGTCCCGACGGTCATCGTCACGGGCGACCGCGACGCCTTCCAGCTCATCGGCGACGACGGGCTGGTGAAGGTGATGGCCACGGCCCGCGGCATCACGGACACGAAGCTCTACGACCGCCAAGCGGTCATCGACCGCTACGGCATCGCGCCCGAGCTGATCCCGGACTTCTACGGCCTGAAGGGCGACACGTCGGACAACATCCCCGGGATCCCGGGCATCGGCGACAAGACGGCCTCCGACCTGCTCCAGCGGTTCGGGGACCTGGAGACCGTGCTGGCGAGCATCGACGAGATCTCGGGCGCCAAGCGCAAGGAGAACCTCGCCAAGCACGCGGACGACGCTCGTGTCTCCAAGCAGCTTGCGACGATCCAGCGCGACATCCCGGTCCCCGGGATCGACCCGACCGCGGAGGTCACCCGCGCGCCCGACCGCTCGAAGCTGCGCGAGGTCTTCCGCCACTTCGAGCTGCGCGACCCGCTGCGGCGCCTGGAGGAGGCGCTCGGCGACGCGGACGCCGCCGCGCCCGCACCCGTCGCGGAGACCACCCTGACCGCCCAGGTCCGCCAGGCGCCGCTGGCCTCGCTCGCGGGCGCGCTGCCGCACGGGGCGGAGGTGAGCGTGGCCGTCAAGGCGCCCGAGGCGGCCGAGGGCGAGCTGTTCGCCGAGCAGCCCACGTGGCGCTGGGCGGCCGCGGCCGGCGACGTGCTGCTCGCGGGCGAGTGCGACCGTCCCGAGGACCTAGTCGCCGCGCTGGCCGACCGGCCCGTCATCGCGCACGACGCCAAGCGCCTCGGCGACGTGCCCGGGCTGCTGGTGCACGACACGCTGCTCGGCGCCTACCTGCTGGAGCCCGCCCGGCGCGGCTACCCGTTCCGCGAGCTCGTCGAGGAGCGCGGCTTCGCGGCGGTCCTCGACGACCCGACCGCGGCCGACGCGCTGCTCGTCGCCGCGCTGGCGGGGTGGCAGCGTGAGCAGATCGAGGACCGCGGCCTCGAGCCGCTGATGGCCGAGGTCGAGCTGCCGCTGGTCGGCGTGCTGCGGGACATGGAGCGAGCCGGCGTCCGCCTCGACAAGGGCCGCTTCGCGACGATCAAGGTCAAGGTCGACGACGAGATCGCCGGTCTCGAGCGCGAGGTCTGGGAGCTCGCCGGCGAGGAGTTTGTCCTCGGCTCGCCGCAGCAGCTCGGGCAGGTGCTCTTCGTGAAGCTCGGCCTGACCACGAAGCGTCGCGGCAAGACGGGCTTCTCCACCGACGCCCGCGTGCTGCAGGCGATCCGGGACGAGCACGAGATCATCCCCAAGCTCGAGCGCTGGCGCGAGCTCAACCAGCTCGCCAAGACCTACCTCGACGTGCTTCCGCACCTCACGGACGCCGAGGACCGCATCCATACGACGTTCCTGCAGGCCACCGCGCAGACCGGCCGCCTGTCCAGCACCGATCCGAACATGCAGAACGTCCCGGTGCGCACGGAGCTCGGCCGCGAGATCCGCGGCTGCTTCGAGGCCGCGCCCGGACACGTCCTGCTCTCCGCGGACTACTCGCAGGTCGAGCTGCGGGTGCTGGCGCACGTCGCCGACGAGCCCGTGCTGAAGCAGATCTTCCTCGACGGCGAGGACGTGCACACCGCCACGGCGTCGCAGGTCTTCGGTCGCGCACCGGAGGAGCTCACGCCGATGGACCGCTCGAAGGCGAAGATGATCAACTACGGGATCGTCTACGGCCTGAGCGACTACGGGCTCGCCGACCGCCTGAACATCGGTCGCGACGAGGCCAAGGCGTTCATCGACGCCTACCTCGAGCGCTTCGACAAGGTCCACGCGTTCATGCGCGAAACGATCGAGAAGGCGACGGAGGAGGGCTTCGTCACGACCCTTTTCGGGCGCCGCCGGCAGATCCCCGAGCTGCGGGCCCGCAACTACCAGGTGCGCATGCTGGGCGAGCGGCTGGCGGTCAACACGATCATCCAGGGCACGGCGGCCGACGTGATGAAGCTCGCGATGATCGGCGCCCACGACGCGCTGCGCAACGAGGGCCTCGCGACCCGGCTGATCCTGACGATCCACGACGAGCTGCTGTTCGAGGGGCCCGAGGACGAGATGGACCGCGTCCGCGTGCTCGCCGAGCGCGAGATGACCGCCCCGTGGCCGCACCTGCCCCCTCTGGCCGTCGACGTGGGCGTGGGCCGCACGTGGATGGACGCGAAGTAGGCGCTGATGGACCGCGTGACGGCCGTTGTCGTGACCGCCGCCGCCGGCGGGCTCATCGCCATGCAGGCGCCGATCAACGGCCGCTTCGGCCGGGCCATCGGCTCGCTGCCCGCGGCCAGCGCGTCCTTCGCCGTGGGGCTCGTGGCACTGCTGGCGTACACGGCCGCCCGCGGCGAGCTCGGCCGGATCGGGGAGGCGACGGGCGTTCCGTGGCACTACCTCCTCGGCGGCCTGCTCGGCGCGATCTACGTGACCACCGTGCTGGTCACGGTGGGGACGCTCGGCGCCGGGCCGGTGGTCGCCGCCACCATCGCCGGGCAGCTCGCGATCTCGCTCGTGGTCGACCAGTACGGGCTGCTCGGGGTCGAGCGCGACCCCATCACGGTGTCGAAGCTCGCCGGTGTGGCGCTGCTCGCGGCCGGAGTCCTGCTCGTCGTCCGCAACTGAGCCGAGCGAGCCGCTGGTGGCGCGCCGGCGTTCGGAGTACGCTCGGGCCATGAGCAACGTCCGCGACGTCTTTTGGCTGCTGGTCCTCGGGTTGTTGGTGTGCTTCGCGTTCTTCGTCGCGCTCGGCGCCGTCACCACGGAGGCGGTCGGGCTGTTCGTCGTCATGGGGGTCCTGGCCGCGCTGTACCTCGGCCACACCTGGCTGGCGGGGCGGCGGGAGCACGAACGCAACCTGCGCTACGTGCACGACCGCGAGCGGCGCGGCTTCTAGCCGACGTCCGCCTGACCGAGGCCGGCGCTCAGGCCGGCAGCGGACGTCGCGCGACCACGGGGGCGGGCGACTCGCGGGGCGGCGCGGTGCGGAGGGCGTAGGCCGGGTCCGCGATGCGGAAGTAGTGGCTGAAGCTCCAGTGGATCAGCCCCGGCGCGCTCATGACGTCGAGCACGCGGTCGAGCACCCGTGAGCCGTTGAAGTGGCCGACGAGGCGCTGGACCCGCAGCATCCAGCGGAACTTCCAGCGCGCCTCCTCGCAGAACCCGGCGTAGCGCTCGAGCGCCTGCTCGCGCGACGAGCGGCCGTCGAGCACCAGGCGTAGCTCGCGTCCGGCGGCCAGGCCGAAGTAGAAGGCGGTGCGGATGCCCTCGGCCGACAGCGGCAGGCAGTGCCCGGCGGAGTCGCCCACGAAGAAGACGCCGTCCTCGACCGGGTCGCGCATCTCGTGCGGGATCCAGTTGCCCTGGTACCCGTCCGGCTCGAGGCCGACGTCCCGCGTGAGGGCGACCGTCTCCTCCCTGACGTGCTTGCGAGGGTCGAAGGAGCCGAGGCCGATGCGGACCTCGTCGCGCGCGGGGAATGCCCACCCGTAGCCGGAGGGGACGTACTTCGGGTCGAGCCAGAGCTCGAGGTCGGCGGCGGGGTGGTCGGCCTTGGCGGGGTGGACCTCCAGGCCGCGGGACATCCGCGCATCCGGCGGTTGGATCGGCTCGGGGGCGTTCGAGAGGACCCGGCGCCACCCCAGGGCATCGACCACGAGCGGTGCGTTCAGGTCGCCGCGGTCGGTGTGCAGCGTGTGCGTCGCCCCGCGCGTGCTGCGGCTCTCGACCTTGGCGGTCTCGAAGACGGCGTCGTCGCCCTGTGCCCGCAGGAGCGCGCAGAGCTCGCGGTAGTCGAACGTCGAGAACTCGAACGGCAGCGGCCAGCGGTAGGACTTCCCGGGCCGGTGCATCACGAGCTCGCCGAAGCTCTGCAGGATCGAGGCGCCCAGCCCGAGGTGCTCCAGCCACTGCGTCGGCGCGGCGCAGGCGCTCGTCTGCCGCTCGCCGATCTCGTAGCGGTCGAGGACGAGCACGCGGGCGCCGCTGCCCTGCAGCTCGCGGGCGACGGTCAGCCCGGCGAACGACGCGCCGCAGACGATCACGTCCCAGTCGGGCCGGAGGGGGGTCCGCTCGTCGCCGCGCTTGGTCGCTCGAACCGGCATCGGCGGGGAGGATAGGACCCCCGGGGAGCCCGCACCGGCCACGACCCAAGCGCTAGCATCCGCTGACCAATGACCACCATCACAACTACTCCAGAAGCCAAGGTCGTCGAGGGTTCTGACGGCCTGTTGCTCGAGATCGACGGGCAGATCGTCCCGAACTACGACGCCACCTTCACCCTGTTCGAGGAGGGCGAGGTCGTCTCCGGCATCGTCGTCCGGATCGACAAGGACGAGGTCCTCGTCGACATCGGCTACAAGAGCGAGGGGGTCATCCCCTCCAACGAGCTCTCGATCCGCAAGAACATCGACCCCGGCGACGAGGTCGAGCTCGGCGAGGAGGTCGACGCGCTGGTCCTCACC
>JBBQZE010000136.1:0-8293 GCA_038207985.1 Solirubrobacterales bacterium | reverse complement strand
GGTCGGCTTCAAGCGGCGGTTCAGCGCGACGGAGCGCAGCAGCACCGGGGTGCCGATCTCGAGCGCGTCGGCCAGGATCGGCGCGGCGCCGGTCAGCGAGCGGACGCCCGGGCGCAGCTCCTTGAAGAGTGCCTCGGTGTTGCGCAGGAACGGCCGCTGCTGCGGCAGGTTCGTGATCGCCGCGTCGAGGGCCGGCGGGCCGCCGGTGATCGAGTCCTGGATCGGCCGCGTGACGCGGGCCAGCCCGGCGAAGGTGGTGTCGAGGTTGCGGAACAGCGACGCCTGGGTCTCCGCGACCGGCGCGACCTCGCCGGCGGTGGTGCCGAGCGCGCGGACGAGCCGCGCGAGCTTCGTGCGCGGGTCGGAGAGGTTCCGCATCACCGGCTGCAGGTTGACCAGCAGCGGGTTGAGGTTCTCGATCGCGACGTTGAGGTCCTGGCCGCGGCCCGCGAGCGCGTCACCGATCTCGAACGTGTTCGAACGGATCGCCTTGCGGGTCGGGTCGTCGAAGGTGGAGAGGACCTCGTCGAACTCCACCGGCTGCGGGCGCGCGCGGCCCAGCGAGACCGTGCCGCCGTCGGCGAAGCCCTTGGCCGACGTGCCCTTCGTGATCTCGACGTACTTCAGGCCGAGGGCGGAGCGCGGGCGCACCAGCAGCGTCGAGTCGACCGGCAGGGGCTTGATCGTCGTCTCGAGCTTGAGGCCGAGCCGGGCCACGACGCGCCCGTTGGGCAGCTGCCGGGGCGTGATCTCGTCGACGACACCGACGCGCACGCCGCCCAGGCGCACCTCGTTGCCCTTGACGAGCTGCGCCGCGCTCGGGACGTCCGCCTTGAGCGAGTAGGTCGGCACGAACGGCAGGCCCGAGTTCGCGTTGTAGGCGAGGAAGACGGCGACGATGATGACGAGCGTCGTCGCGGCGCCGATCAGCACCGGGTTGGCCGCGATCGAGGAGGAGTTACGGCGCTTCATCGCCCGCCGCCCATCAGGTAGTCGAGCAACGCGGCGTCGCCCGACGCCGGCTCCCCGGTCTGCGTGGGTGCCGGGGTGGCTGCCGCGGTCGCCTCACGTGTCGCGGCCGGGGACGTCGCGGCTGCCGTGCGCGATTCTGCCTTCTGCGAGGCGCTCGCGCTGCCTGGAAGCACCTGCGAGGGCAGCTGGATCGGGCTGGACTTGCTCGTCGTGTCGGTGCTGATCGGGGCCAGGTCGGTGCGGGTGGCCTTCGCCGCGCGGGCCGCGCGCGTCCCGGAGTCCGGCCGCTGGAAGTTCGCGCGGCAGGTCTCGTCGACCGTCGTCGCGTACAGCGAGCAGAGGTTCACGAGCAGCTGGGCGCGGAGGTAGTGGCCGAACTGGTCGAAGCCGTTGATGGCTGCCACTTGGTAGAAGAGGTAGTCCATCAGCCCGTCGATGCCGCCCGTGTCCTTGAAGCTCGTGGTGAGCTTCTCGAGGTTGGACGCGAGGCCCTTGCTCGACCCGGCGAAGTCCTTCAGGTCGGAGACGATCGGGCGGCTCTTGACGAGCGCCGGGCGCCCCACGAGGCTCGCGTCGCCCAGGGACACCAGCGACGGCGTCGCGGCCGCGGAGAACGGGCCGAGCTGCTTGATGAAGCGGCTGAGGTCCGGGCCGACGGTGTTCAGATCGCGCAGCAGCGGCGTGCCCTGCTCGCTGAGCGAGCCGAGGCGCTCCATCGTGGGCCGCAGCTCGCGCAGGAAGGCGGGCAGCTTCTGGATGTTGCGCTCGAGGTCGGCGCGGCGGGCCGCGGTCGCTTGCGCGACGGACTTGGACTGCGTCACGAAGTCGGCGAGCTTGGCGCGGTCGCGCGTGATCGGCGCCAGCGCCGTGTCGGAGTCCTTGGCCAGCTTGGCCAGCACGTCGTTCTGCCCGGCCAGCAGGTTCAACACGTCGTCGGTGGCCTTCAGCGCCGGGTCCGCGGTGCGGATGATCTGGCTCAGGTCCTCCCCGCGCCCGGCGACACCCGCGCCGAACTCGTTGAGCAGGACCGTGAAGCGCTCGCGGTAGGGCAGGCGCAGCGTGTTCTGGACGAGGTCGATGTCGATCGGCCGCCGCGTCTGGCTGATCGGCAGGATCGCGGTGGTGTCGCCGTTCTGGTCGCGCGTCTTGAGCAGCGGCGCCGGCTGCGCGCCGGCCGGGCGCGGCTGGGTCGGCGTGCACTCGACGAACTTCTCGCCGATCAGCGACTGCGGCCGGATGGTGCACTCCGCGTCCGCGCGCCAATCGCCGAACCCGGGCAGGGTGATGTCCATGACCACGGACGCCGTCTGGCGCGGGGTCACGTCGAGGCTCTTGATCTTGCCGACCTTGACCCCCGCGATCTTCACGTCCTCGCCCGGGATGACCGAGAAGGCGTTGCGGAACTCCGCGTCGACGAGGTAGTGGCCCGTGCTGCCGCCCGCGCCCGAGCCGAGCAGCGAGATCGCGGCGACGGCGACGACCAGGGTGGCGAGGGCGAGCAGGCGCTTCATGGCCCGGGGAGCACCTGGGTCGGGTCGCAGTCGAGCTTGCCGTCGGAGTCCAGGTACGGGTTGGACTTGTCCGCCGCCTGCTGGATTGCGGTGCCGGGGCAGCGCTTGAACTGCGCGGTCTTCAGGGCCTGGCCCCGGACCGCCGCGTTCTGCGGCGTCAGGACGTTGTCCTGCAGCTGGAAGGCGTTGAAGATCGGCGAGATGCGCGCGAAGTGGCCGTTGGCGTCGTAGTTCCCGGTGCTCTCGCCGAAGTCGCGGAACCACCCGGTGAAGTCGGGCGTGTACGGCCGGATGAACTGCAGGACGGGCGTGCTCTTCTGCAGCGCGGTGACCGAGTTCGCGAAGGCGGGCCGGGCGACGCGCTCGAGCCGCGGCGCCTGGCGCAGGAGCTCGACCAAGTCGTTGCCCTTGCCCGGGGTGCGCAGGAGCTTGCGGAGGTCGGCCACGGTGGGCCGGGCGTCGGCGACCAGCGGCCGCAGCTCGCGCAGCAGCGGCGCGAGCTGCTTCGTGGCCGGCTTGGAGACGTTGACGAGCGTGTCGAGGTCGCCCAGGGTGCCGCGCAGGTTGACGAACGTCGTGTTCGCCTTGCGCAGCGTGCCCGGCAGGAGCCCGAGCGCGTCGGAGAGCGCGGCGCTCTCGTCGCCGACGGCCTTCGCGGTCGTGTTCGCCTGGACGACGAGGTCGGAGAGGTCCGAGCGGCGCGCCGCGACCGCCGTGACGATCTTCGACGAGTTGACGAGGAAGTCCTGAAAGACCTGCTGGTCGCGCGTGAGCTCGTTGACGAGCTTGCTGGTGGAGTTCAGCGCGGGGTTGAAGTACTGCAGCGCCTTGTTCGCGTCCTTGCCCACGCCGTCGTACTGGCGCGCCGATCCGTCGATGACCTGCTGCAGCGACTTGCGCGTCTTCGGGTCGAAGGTGGCGAAGAGCTGGTCGAGGTCGACGGGCGACGTGGTCTTCTCGGCGGTCAGCGTCGAGCCGGCGTCGAGCTTCGGGCGGTTGTTCGCGCCCGGCGTCAGGGCGATGTACCGGTTCGCGATGCCCGACAGCGACGTCGCTCGGATCAGCGCGGTGGTGCCCTCGTGCAGGGGCGCGAACTCCCCGTTGACCGCGATGCGGATCTCGGCCTCGTTGTTGTCGGTCAGGGAGATCTCCTTGACCGAGCCGATGCGCCGGCCGCCGATCTGCACGTCGTCGTCGGTGACGAGCTGGCCGGCGTTCTGGAAGCGCAGCTTGTACTCGACCTGGTCGGCGCCCCGCAGCAGGAAGAACGCGACGACCGCCACGGCGAGCACGAGCACGAGCACCGACCCGGCACGGGCGGCGGTCACGCCGGGGATCCGGTCGGCGAGTGGATGGCAGTGGGGTGAGGCAACGGGTGGGACGCCCTGGGTGTGACACGCGTCACGGACCCGGGGGCTCTGCATTGTGGACCCTGGTCTGTTGACCAGGCGTTAAGCGACCCTAAACGACCTGGAGGCGGCGCGTAACCGCCTCTCCGCTACTCCATCCCGAGGGGGCCCTGGGACTCGCCGGACAGGAACTGGCGGACGAACGCGTTGTCGGAGCTGAACAGCTCCTCGGCCGGGCCGGATTCGACGATCCGCCCCTTCCAGAGCACGGAGATGTGCTCGGCGACGCGGCGCGCGGTCATGATGTCGTGCGTGATCAAGGTGAACGCGGGCAGGTGCCCGCCGTTCTCCTTGCGCTCGTTCATCACGTCCTCGTGGATCTCCTGGATGAGCTCGCCCAGGAGCGCGGTGCGCACGGGGTCGAGCCCTGAATCGGGCTCGTCGAAGAGCACGATGTCCGGGTCGAGCACGAGCGCCCGCGCGAAGCCGGCGCGCTTGCGCATGCCGCCTGAGAGCTCGTTGGGCATCAGGTTGCCCGCGGCGTCGAGGCCGACCTCGGCCAGGCGGCGCGAGACGATGGCCTGGATCTCGTCCTCGCCCTTGTCCGTGTGCTGGCGCAGGGGGAAACACACGTTGTCGAAGACGTTCATGGAGCCGAAGAGCGCGCCGTCCTGGAACAGGACGCCGAACTTCTTGCGCATCTCGAAGAGCTCGTCGTCGAGCATGTTCGGAACGGACTCGCCGTGGACGATCACGTCGCCCTCGTCGGGGTAGAGCAGGCCGACCATGTGCTTGATGCACACGGACTTCCCCGTGCCCGACGGACCGAGGATCATCGAGATCTTGCCCTCGGGCAGCCCGAGGTTCAGCCCGCGGAGGATCTTGTTGGAGCCGAACGCCTTGTGGACGTCGATGAACTCGACGGCGTCGGGCATCCCCGTCGGCCGGCTGAGCCCGGTGTGCCACTGGTACTCGTCGTCGCCCTTCGCCGGCTCGGCCTCGTTGACCACACGCGCGCCGCCGTCTTCCGGACCGCGGCGTTCCGGGTCGCCCGAGCCGTCGGCGTGCTCGCCGGCCGCGACCGGCTCGTGCACGCGGGGGTCGCCGTGCTCGACGTCCGTCGTGCCCTCGCGCGACCAGGTCGCGTCGGCGTCCTGGGAGCCGTGTCCGCCGGCCTCGGTCGCGTCCACGTGGTGCGGCTCCTCGCCGTCGCCGGCGTCCTTCGGGTTGCGCGGGATGCTGGGCATGGCTGGGTCAGCCTCCGATCGGTGCTCTCGGGTTGGCGCCCCAGAACAGCTGGGTGCCGAGCATCCCGATGAGGTGCACGAGGACGATGTTCAAGACCATGGACTTCGCGGTCGCGGTGCCCACGCCGACCGGGCCGCCGCCGGCGTTGTAGCCGTAGTAGCACCCGACGAGGACGATGACCGTGGCCATCGTCATCCCCTTGATGATGCTGTACAGCAGGTCGGGGGGGTTCTGGAACATCCAGAAGATCAGGAAGAACCCGCCGCTGGAGACCTCGCCTATCTGCTGGACCACCGCCAGGTAGCTCGCGAAGAAGCCGGCGCCCACCGCGGCGATGTACATGAAGGGCAACACCATCCAGGCGGCCAGCAGGCGCGTCGCGCACAGGAAGACCATGGAGTTGATGCCCATGACCTCGAGCGCGTCGATCTCGTCGGAGATGCGCATGGAGCCCAGCTCGGCGACGATGCCGGTGCCGACCTTGGCGGCCATCATGTAGCCGAAGGCGTACGGGACGAGCTCGCGCAAGTCGCACCACGCCGAGAAGACGCCGGCGTAGGCCGGAGCGCCGACGGAGCGGTTGAAGTACGCGCCCTCGATGCCGCACTGCAGGCCGATGATGAACACCAGGCCCCAGATGACCAGCGTGGACGAGAGGATCAGGACCCCGCACTGGCGCAGCGCCTCGCCGAAGAAGCGGAAGACCTTCAGGCCGTAGACGTCGCCGACGATCCGCCCGCAGAACTTCGCGATCTCGCCGAACGTCGTGATGATGTCCTTGGGGACGGAGAGCATCAGCGGATCACCGTGATCTCGGGGTGGGTCGCCAGCAGCGTCTGGGTGAAGACGTAGTTGAAGGAGAAGATCCCGAGGAAGGCGACGACCACCGCCTGGTTGACGGCACGGCCGACCCCCTCGGCACCACCGGAGGCGGTCATGCCCTTGTAACAGCAGACGATCGCGATGATCGCCCCGAAGCCCGTCGTCTTGAGCACGGAGCCCCAGAGATCGGTCACCGACGCGTTCGTGAAGAACGTCGCCCAGAACGGGCCGAGCGGCGCGCCGTTGACCAGGGTGGCCAGGATCCCGCCGAAGATGCCGAAGCACAGGGCGTAGATGTTGAAGAGGCCGGTGACCAGCATGAGCGCGAGGAACCGCGGCACCACGAGGTTCTTCACCGGGTCGACGCCGAGCACCTGCAGCGCGTCGAGCTCCTCGCGGATCTTGCGGGCACCCAGGTCCGCCGTGATGGCCGTCCCCGCGACGCCGGCGAGCCCGATCGCGGTCACCGTCGGCGCGAACTCGCGGATGGAGGCGAGGACGAAGAAGCCCCCGAGCCGGTCCAGCGCGCCGAAGAGGACCAGGAAGTTGGCGGCCTGCAGCCCCGGGGCGCCGTAGCCGAAGGCCACGGTCGACACGAGCAGCGGAAACCAGCACAGCCGCAGCGCGAAGAGGAACTGGGACACGAACTCGCCGCCGTAGGGGTACGGAGGGCGCAGGGCGGACACGATGGTCTTCCCCGTGAGGATCATCATGTCCCCGACTTCTTCGAGCAGGTTCTTCGTCGGAAGAAACGCTCGATCGGCCACGTTGCGAACCACGTTGGACCTCTCTCCAGTGAACCTACGGCGCCGCAGGCACGGCGCCCGGGCCCACTGTATGCGACTCGTCACAGCGCTGCCAACCGGCAACCAGCCGTTCGGCTCCGCACACGGCGTCAGACGACGCCGCTGCGTGGTACGTTCGGCCCGGATGACGGGGCATCGAGCACAGACGGCGCTTGCGGCAGTGGGCGTGCTCGCGCTCACGGGCTGTGGCGGCGGCGCACGACAGGACGCCGGCGAGAAGGCCGCGACCTATGACCTGCAGGTCGTGTCCGCCTCCTTCCCGGCCGACCAGAAGCTCGCGAGGGCGAGCGCCATGCGCATCGCCGTGAAGAACACCGGGACCGCCACGGTGCCGAACGTGGCGGTGACCGTCGACTCCTTCAACCGTCGCTCGGACCAGCCGGGCCTCGCGGACGCCTCGCGTCCGATCTGGGTGGTCGACGACGCGCCGAGCGGTGGCACCACGGCGTACGTGGACACCTGGGCCCTGGCCGGCCTGCGCCCGGGTCAGACCAAGACCTTCGACTGGAAGGTCACGGCGATCGAGCCCGGCCGCCACCAGCTCAAGTGGACGGTCGCCGCCGGGCTGACCGGCAAGGCGAAGGTCCGGGCCGGCTCTGGGAACGCCAAGACCACCGGCACCTTCGCGGTCAACGTCTCCGACAAGCCGTCCTCGGCCCGGGTCGACCCCGGCACGGGCGCCGTCATCCGCGAGGGCGAATAGCCCGCGGCCCTCAGCGCGGCAGGCGCGGGGCGATGATGCGGTAGGCCTTGAGGCCGAGGCCCAGGCGCTCGCGGTCCTCGGAGAGCATCGGGTCCAGGCCCGTGAGCTCCTTGACCCGCTCCAGGCGGTAGGCGACGGTGTGGCGGTGGGCGTAGATCGCCGCGGCGGTGGCGTTCATGTTGCAGTTCTGCTCGAGGTAGGACTCCACCGTGCCCACGAGGTCCGTGCGGTACTGGTCGTCGTAGCGCACGATCGGCGCCACCGTGTCCTCGTAGAACGACCGCACCTCCTCGGGGTGCGAGGCAAGCACGCGGAAGAGGAGCCGGTAGGTGCCCGTGCCGATGTCGTGGATGGGATCCCGCCCACCCAGGTCGCGGACGCCGGTGCCCGATTGGCGCAGGACGTCGAGCACGAGCTCGGCCTCCTGGATCGCGCGGGTGAGCTCGGACGGGTCCGCGTAGAAGCTCGACAGGCCGACGGTCCCGTGCTGCCGCAGCCGCTCGGCCAGCCGGCGCGCCCGCCGCAGGGTCTCCTCGGGTGCGTCGTCGCCGCCCGTCGCCGGCAGGACGGCATAGATGCGCTCCTCCATGTGCTGCGCGAGGGCACCCGGGTGCTCCCCGGCGATGAGCGCGACGACGTGGCGGGGGCGATCCGTCTTGAGCTCGGCGCACAGCGCGACCGCGCCGCGGGAGAGATCACAGCCCAGCCGGCCCGCCCGGCGGACGATCTCGCGCGCCTCCAAGTCGGGGCGGGAGCGCAGGTCTTCGAGGAAGGAGCCGCGCAGGTTCTGCTCCACCTCCTCCTTGGCCTCCTCGATGGCGACCTCGGTCAGCGACGCGACCGCCGCGAGGTGCAGGTGCTCCGCGGCGTCCGGGGACGGCG
>JBBQZE010000135.1:0-8473 GCA_038207985.1 Solirubrobacterales bacterium | reverse complement strand
GCGGCACGGTGGAGGTGCTCGCCGGCGCCGGCTTCGACCCGGAGCAGGCCGGGCGCAAGCTGGTCGAGCAGCGCGAGACGCTCGCGGCCGAGATCCGGCGCGCGGAGGGCAAGCTCGCCAACGCCGGGTTCGTGGCCAAGGCCCCCGAGACGGTCGTCGCCGCCGAGCAGGCGAAGCTCGACCGGCTCCGTGAGGAGCTCGCGGCGCTGTGAGCGCCGGGGTCGACGTGGCGACGGAGCTCGAGGAGGCGGAGGCCTACCTGCTCGGCCTCGAGCTCTTCGGCATGCGCTTCGGCCTCGAGCGGATGCACGCGCTGCTGACGCTCCTCTCCGAGCCCCAGCGGCGCTTCGCCTCCGTCCACGTCGTCGGGTCGAACGGCAAGAGCTCGACGACGCGCATGCTCGCGGCGCTGCTCTCCGCGCACGGGCTGCGGACGGGCTCCTACCTCTCCCCGCACCTCGTCTCGTTCACCGAGCGGGTCCGCGTCGAGGGCGCCGACGTCCCGGCGGACCGCTTCGCCGCCGCGGTGGGCCGGGCCCGGGCCGCCGCCGAGCGGGTCGACCGCGGGCTCCCCGACGGCGAGCGCGTGACGCAGTTCGAGGCGCTCACGGCCGCCGCCCTGGACGAGCTCGCCAGCCAGGAGGTCGACGTCGCCGTCGTCGAAGCGGGGCTCGGGGGGCGCTGGGACGCCACGAACGTGCTGTCCTCGAAGGTGCAGGTGCTCACGAACGTCGGCCTGGAGCACACGCGCTGGCTCGGCTCAACCCACGCGGCGATCGCCCGCGAGAAGGTCGACGTCGTCCGCGAGGGCGGCGTCCTCGTCGTCGGGCCGGCGCTGCACCCCGACGCGCTCGCGGTGGCCGAGGAGGTCGCCGCCGCGCGTGGCGCGCGGGTCGTGGTCGCAGACGCGCTGCCGCCCGCAGACCTGCGCCTGCGCGCTGCGGGGACCTTCCAGCGCGCGAACTTCGCCTTGGCCTGCGCCGGGGCCGCGGCGTTCCTCGATCGCCCGCTCGACCCCGACGCCGTCGCGCGCGTCGCGGCGTCGATCGTCGTCCCGGGGCGCTTCGAGACCGTGGGGGAGTCCCCGCTCACGATCCTTGACGGCGCCCACAACCCCGAGGGCTTCGTCGCGCTCGCGGCGTCGCTGAAGGAAGTCCTCGGCGGACGCTCCCTGGTCGCGGTGGTCTCCGTGCTCGACGACAAGGACGCGCCGGCGATGCTCGGCGAGCTGCTCCCGCTGTGCGCGGACGCGATCGCCACGGCCTCCGCGAACCCGCGGACGCTCGCCCCGGACGCGCTGCAGGCGGCGGCGGCCACGCTGCCGGAGGACCGGTCGCTCCCCGGCGGCGCGGCGATGCGCGCCGAGCCGGACCCCCGGCAGGCGCTGGCCCTGGCGCGCGAGCTCGCCGGCCCGGGCGGCGTGGTCCTCGCCGCGGGCTCGCTGTACCTCCTGGCCGAGCTGAAGCGCCCGGCGGGCGCGGGGCGCCGGTCGTCGCTGTGAACCACGACGGGCCGAGCGTCCCGAAGATGGTCGCCGGGGTCGCGCTGCTCGTCGCGACGATCATCCTGCTCTTCTTCGCGGTCGGGTACGTCTTCGGCAGGATCTTCCTGTAACCGCCTCCTCTATTCTTCGCGCACCCATGCTCCTGCCCTACGCAGTCTTCGGGATCAACTCCGATGGCCTGAACCTCGCCATCAAGCTGCTGATCCTCCTGCTGGTGTTCGTCTACCTCGCGCTCGTGTACTACACGTTCACGGACGCGCGCCGGCGGATCGCCGACCCGATCGTGGTCGGCTGCGCGACGGCCGCGTCGCTGTTCCCGTTCGTCGGCACGGTCATCTACATGATCGTGCGGCCGCCGGAGTTCCTCGACGACGTGCGCGAGCGGGACCTGGAGATGCAGGCCGCCGAGGCCCGCCTGCACTCGATGGACTACTTCCTGTGCCCGCATTGCGACTATCAGGTCGAGAAGGACTACCTGCGCTGCCCGAGCTGCACGCGCAAGCTGAAGGACTCGTGCACGAACTGCGCGAAGCCGCTGGACCCCGAGTGGAAGCTGTGCCCGTACTGCGAGGCGGCGATCCCGGGCGTGACGCCTCCGAGCGGCGGCCGCCGGCGGCGGCGCACGCTCTCCGAGGAGCCCGCGGTCACCGAGTAGCGGGTGGACGCGCTGCTCAAGGAGCTCGCCGACGCCTCGATGGCCGTCGGCGCGGCGGAGGAGGCCCTCGAGGAGGGCGCCCGCTCGAGCGCTCGGGACCAGGCCGACGACGCCGCGGCCCGCCTGGCCGCGCTGCGCGAGCGCTGGAGCGAGCTCTCGGCGGCCGAGCGTGGGATCGTCGGCCGGACCGCGGCGCCGCTGCGCGCCCGCCTCGACGTGGTGCAGGCGCGGCTGCCCGGTGCGCCGGCCCTCTCCGAGGTCGCGCCGGAGGCCGATCCCGAGCAGGAGGCCGAGCCGGACGCCTAGGATCCGGCGGACATGGAACGCACCCTCATCCTCGTCAAGCCCGATGCCTTCGCCCGCGGGCTCACCGGCGAGATCCTCGCCCGCTTCGAGCGCAAGGGCCTCGCGATCGTGGCGCTCAAGCACCTCACGACCCCGCGCGAGACGGCCGAGGAGCACTACGCCGAGCATGCCGCTCGCCCCTTCTTCGGCGAGCTCGTCGACTTCATCACCGGTGGCCCGCTCGTCGCCCTCATCCTGGAGGGCCAGGACGCGATCGTGGCCGCCCGCCAGCTCATCGGCGCGACGAACCCGCTCGAGGCGACCCCGGGCACGATCCGCGGCGACTTCGCCATCGAGATCGGCACGAACATGGTCCACGGCTCCGACTCGCCCGAGTCGGCGGCGCGCGAGACCGGCATCTGGTTCCCGGAGCTCTCGTAGCCCCCCTCGTCCTCGCCTCGGCGTCGCCGCAGCGGCGGGCGCTGCTGACGCAGCTGGGCGTCGCCTTCGAGGTGCGCCCGGCCGGGGTCGAGGAGCTCGCGGAGGGCGATCCCGAGGCCGTCGCGCTCGAGAACGCCCGGCGCAAGGCCGACGCGGTCCTCGCGCGGCTGCCGGGCCGCCGGGTCCTCGGCGTCGACACGGTGGTGGAGCTCGACGGCGAGGTCTTCGGCAAGCCCGCGGACGCGGCCGGGGCCGCCGCGACCCTGACCCGTCTGGCCGGGCGCACCCACCGCGTGGTCTCCGGGCTCGTCCTGCGCCCCGACGGCGAGCGCGTGGCCGTGACGCACGTCACCTTCCGGGCGCTGAGCCCGGCCCAGGTCGAGCGCTACGTCGCCACCGGCGAATGGGAGGGGCGTGCCGGCGGCTACGCGATCCAGGAGCGCGGCGCCTGGCTCGTCGAGCGCCTGGAGGGCGACTACGCGAACGTCGTGGGCCTCCCGGTGGCCGCGTTGCTGGACGTGGCGCCCGACCTGCTCTGACGCTGGTTCATAAAGCCCGGCTCAAGCAGGGAAATCCACGGTGCAGGACCGCCGCCAAGCCGCGGCCGGCCGTAGGCCCTCCGCTACACTCGCCCCTCGCCCGCAGGGCCAGGCCGAGCTCCCCTCGGCCCCTCCGCGCGGCGCTCCTCCTCCACGCATGGGCTTCTTCTCCTACCTCACCGGATTCGGCGGGCGCGACATGGCCGTCGACCTCGGCACCGCCAACACGCTCGTGTACGTGCGTGGCCGGGGGATCGTGCTGTCCGAGCCGTCGGTCGTCGCGATCGACTCGCGGACGGGGGAGGTCCACGCCGTGGGCATCGAGGCCAAGCGCATGCTGGGCCGCACCCCGGGCACGATCTCGGCCATCCGGCCGCTCAAGGACGGCGTCATCGCCGACTTCGACGTGACCGAGGAGATGCTCCGCCACTTCATCCAAAAGGTCCACCAGAACCGGTGGGCCCACCCGCGCGTGGTCGTCTGCGTCCCCTCCGGCGTGACCGGCGTGGAAAAGCGGGCGGTCGAGGAGGCCTGCCTCTCGGCGGGCGCCCGCCAGGCCTACCTGATCGAGGAGCCGATGGCGGCGGCGATCGGGGCGGGGCTGCCGGTCGGCGAGCCGACGGGCTCGATGGTGGTCGACATCGGCGGCGGCACGAGCGAGGTCGCCGTGATCTCGCTCGGCGGCATCGTCGTCTCCCAGTCCATCCGGGTGGGCGGCGACGAGCTCGACGAGGCGATCATCAACTACGCCAAGCGCGAGTACAAGCTGCTCATCGGCCAGCAGACGGCCGAGGAGGTCAAGCTGGAGATCGGCTCGGCCTACCCGATGGAGGAAGAGGTCCAGGCCGAGATCCGCGGCCGCGACATGGTCTCCGGCTTGCCGAAGACCGTCGTGCTGACCTCGGAGGAGATCCGCGCCGCGCTCGAGGAGCCGCTGTCGCAGATCATCGACGCGGTCAAGGAGACGCTGGACCGCACCCCGCCCGAGCTCGCCTCGGACATCATGGACCGTGGGATCATGCTGGCGGGCGGCGGCTCGCTGCTGCAGGGCCTCGACGAGCGTCTGCGTGAGGAGACGCAGATGCCCGCGCATCTCGCTGAGTCCCCGCTGACCTGCGTCGCGGTCGGCTCGGGCCGCTCGCTCGAGGAGTTCGAGGCGATCCACCGCTCGAACAAGACCAGCCGGAACGGGCGCAACCGCGCCCGCCGCTACTAGCCACTTGGCGCGAGCGCTGACCACGATGCGACACGCCACCCCCACTTCGGAGTACTTCACCCAGTGCACGACAACACCATCAGGCGCAGGCGACTGGTCCTCTTGGTCCTCGTCGTCGGCTCCCTGCTGCTGCTGACCGCGTCCTTCGGGAACTCGGGAGGCGGGGGCCTGAACGCCGTGCAGCGCGGCGTCTCCGGTGTGCTGACGCCCGTGCAGGACGGCGCCAGCCGGGCGCTCAAGCCCGTCCGCGACGGCCTCGGCTGGGTGGGGGACACCTTCGACGCGAAGTCGGAGAACAAGCAGCTGCGCAAGGACCTCGCCGAGGCTCGTCGTGTCCGCGGCAGCGCCAACCGCGACCGGCTCGAGAACGAGAAGCTGCGCGGGCTGCTCGACATGAACGCCCAGGTGGGCCTCGACGGCATGGGCCCCGTGGCGGCCCGGGTCGTCGCCTCGACGCCCACGGTCGTCAACCAGGTCGTGAAGATCAACCGGGGCGCGCCGAACGGCATCCGGGTCGGGCAGCCCGTGGTCACGGGCACCGGCCTGGTCGGGACGGTCACCACCGTCGGCTCGAACTTCAGCATCGTCGAGCTGCTCACCGACGCGGACTTCGGCGCCGGCGCCGACGTGTCCGGCAAGCGCATCACCGGCATCGTGCGCCCGGCCGCCGGCGCGCCGCGCGAGCTGCGGATGGAGCCGTCGAACACCACCGCCGACGTCCGCGTGGGCGACGCCCTGGAGACCTCGGGCACGAGCGACACGAACTACCCGTCGCCGTTCCCGCCAGGGGTGCCGATCGGCAAGGTCACGCGGGTCGAGGACCCCCAGTCCGACAGCGTCGTGGTCCACGTCAAGCCGTTCGTCGACGTCCGTGCGCTCGACTTCGTCGAGGTCCTGACCAATACGGCCGCGGTGGGCGCCTCGTGATCGCCGACGCGATGCCCGTCACCGGCCGCCTCGTGCTCCTAGGCCTCCTCGCGGTGCTGCTCCAGGTCTCCGCCGTGTCGCAGCTCACGCTGTTCGGCACCAAGGCTGACGTCGTCCCGCTCGTGGTCGCCTTCACCGGGCTGCTGACGGGCGTCGTGCCGGGCGCGGTCTTCGGCTTCGTCGCCGGCCTGTTCGTCGACACCGCCCTGGTCGGGACGCTCGGCCTCAGCTCGCTGGTGTACGTCGCGATCGGGTACGGCGCCGGGCGGCTGCGCGAACGCGCCGACCCGCAGGCGACGTTCCTGCCGCTCGCCGTCGGGGCCGCCGCGAGCGCCGTGGCGGCCTTCGGCTTCGCCTTCATGCAGTTCCTCCTCGGGGCCGAGGCAGCGGTGTCGTTCGAGCTCATCCGCCAGCTCGTCGTCGCCACGCTGGTGTCGACGCTCCTGGCCCTGCCGGTCTACGCTCTGGTGCGGCGCGGACTCATCGCCGCCCTCCCGGACGACCCGCGCCGCCGCCGGCGCCGCGCCTCCACCACGGGCGGGCTGTCCCCGCTGAGCCGCCCATGATCGATCCCGTCCACGAGCGCCGCGCACCGATCTCGCCGCAGCTCGCCGTGCGCGTGGCCACGCTCGGCGTCGTGGCCTTCGTGCTCTTCGCGGTCATCTTCTTCCGCCTCTGGTTCCTGCAGGGGCTCTCGGGCGACCAGTACGTCGCCCAGGCGACGCAGAACCGCGTCCGCCAGCAGCCCGTCCAGGCGCCGCGGGGCGACATCGTCGACGCCGCCGGCAACACGCTCGTCGACAACCGCCAGGCGATCGTCCTGCAGCTCGACCCGCAGGAGGTGCCCGACGAGGAGCTCGTGCTGGCCGCCAAGTGGGGGGACGCCGCGGCCGCGCGCAAGCGCAAGCCGAAGGGGGCCCAGGGCCGGCCCGTCCCGATCCCCGCGGTCCCGGCCTCCCTGCGCGAGCGGTTCGTGAAGCTGCGCAAGGTGACGGGGCTCACCGTCGCCGCGGTGCAGGAGCTCGTCGTCGTCGGCCTGTACCGCACGCCGTTCGCGCCGGTGAAGCTGAAGACCGACGTCAAGCCCGCGGTGCGCCAGTACGTCGAGGAGCACCGCAAGGAGTTCCTCGGCCTCGAGGCCCGCACCGTGTTCGTGCGCGAGTACCCGCACGGGCCGCTCGCCGCCCAGGTGTTCGGGACGATCGGGCAGATCACGAAGAAGCAGGTCGGTCGCAAGCGCTACCGCGGCCTGCGGCAGGGCAGCGTGGTCGGCCAAGGTGGCCTCGAACGCACCTACGACCGCTACCTGCGCGGACAGGACGGCGTCGAGCGCTTCTACGTCGACGCCGGGGGCCGTCAGGTCGGGCAGACCCTGGCGCGCCGCGGCCGCGTCGGGCGCACGCTGGCCACCTCGATCGACCTCGACCTGCAGCGCGTCGGGCAGCAGGCGCTCGCGCGCGCCGGCGGCGGCAAGCCAGGCGCGTTCGTCGCCATGGACCCCTACACGGGGGAGGTGAAGGCCATGGGCTCGGCGCCGAGCTTCGACCCGAACATCTTCTCCCGGCCGCTCACCGAGAAGCGCTTCGAGGAGCTCTTCGCGCCGTCCTCGCGCGCGCCGCTGACCAACCGCGCGGTCTCCTCGCAGTACCCGACCGGCTCGACGTTCAAGATCGTCACGGCGCTCGCGGGGCTGAGCAAGGGCTTGATCACGCCGGAGCAGCAGATCAACGACCCCGGCCGGATCAACCTCTTCCCCAAGGACCCGAACGGCTACCGGCAGAACGCGAAGGCGGAGCCCAACGGCGCGGTGAACCTGCGCAAGGCGCTCAAGGTGTCCTCCGACATCTACTTCTACCTGCTGGGCAAGGACATCTTCGAACGCGGCGGCCGGGCGCTGCAGGACTGGTCCCACAAGCTCGGCTTCGGGCGGCTGACCGGCATCGACACCGGCGCGGAGACCAAGGGCGTCGTGCCCAGCGCCGAGCAGCGCGCGGCCTCCAACAAGGTGCTGGCCAAGGCCGAGCGCAAGTGCCGCGCGGGCACACGCTCGCTGTCGGGCACGCCGAAGGCCGCGGGCGCGGCCTGCGGGATCTCCGACCTGACCGACCCGCCCTTCACCGCGGGCGACGACGTGAACCTGGCCATCGGGCAGGGCGACCTGCAGGCGACGCCGCTGCAGGTGGCGCTGGCCTACTCCGCGATCGCCACGGGCGGGAAGATCCCCACGCCGCACTTCGGCCGGGAGATCCAGGACGACCGGGGCCGTCTCGTCTCGCCGCTGCCCGTCCCGCCGTCGCGTTCGGTGAAGCTCCCTGCAGCGGGCCTGACGGCCATCCGCGACGGGCTCCACCAGGCCACCAGCGAGTCCGGCGGCACCTCGTTCGACGTCTTCAAGGGCTGGGACCAGGGCCGTTGGCCGATCTACGGCAAGACCGGCACCGCCTCCTTCAACCCGCCGAAGGAGGACCAGTCCTGGTACGCGGCCTACGTGCCGCCGTCGGCGCAGAACCGCAAGCCGCTGCTGGTCGTGGTGACCGTGGAGGGCGGCGGCTTCGGCGCGGCCGCCGCGGCGCCCGCCGCCCGCCAGCTCTTCTCGCAGTGGTACACCGGCAAGCCGGGGCCGTTCACCGCCGGGAGCAGCTTCGCGCGATGAGCACGGCGATCTCCCCGCCCCCCTCGCAGACGGCCCGCGCCCACGGTGGAGCGCGCGCGGGGCGCACCGCGCTCGCGCTGCCGTTCGACCCGGTGCTCGCGCTCGCGGTGGTCGGCATCTGTGCCTGCTCGCTGGCGAACCTCCACACGGTCCGCGAGCCTGGCGTCCCGCTCGACTTCTACGCCAAGCGACAGGCGATCTACTTCGTCCTCGGGGCCCTCATGGCCATCGGGGTCAGCCGGCTGGACTACTC
>JBBQZE010000134.1:0-8559 GCA_038207985.1 Solirubrobacterales bacterium | reverse complement strand
ACCGACCGGGCGGCGCCGGCCCGCTCGGCGACCGCGTCGACGGAGAACCCGGCGTAGCCGCGCTCGCCGACGAGGGCAAGGGTCGCGTCGAGGATCGCGGCCTCCACCTCGGCCGAGCCGCGGCGGGTGCGCACGTCAGCCATGGGCGGCCACCGGCGCCGGGACGGCGCGGCGCGCCGGGATGCTCAGCGCTGCGATCGCGGCGATCACCGAGCCGGCCGCGGAGATCGCCAGCGCGGTCGTGAAGGCGGGGTCGGTGGGGAACCCGGAGCTCAGCACGTCGGAGGCGAGGATCGAGCCGCCGACGGCAGAGCCGAGCGACGCCCCCACGTTGCGGGCGATGGTGTTCACGCCCGTGGCCTCGCCCGTCTCGTGCTGGTCGACCGCCTCGATGATGAGGTTGGGCATCGCGGAGAACGCGAAGCCGATGCCGACCCCGAGCAGCGCCGACCAGAGCAGCGTGATGAGCGGGGAGCCGTGCGCGGCGGCGAGCATCCCGAGCGCGACGGCGGCGGTCACGCAGCCGATCGCGAGCGGGGACCCGCGCGCCGTGGCGTCCGCCCATGCGGCCCGACAAGGGCGACAGGAACAGGTTCAGCAGCGCGGCGGGCGCCAGCAGCAGGCCGGCCTGCAGCGCGTCGAAGCCGACGCCGTAGCCCGTGTCCTTCGGCAGCTGCGCGAGCTGCGGGATCAGCACGAACGAGCCGAACAGGCCAAAGCCGACGAGGAAGGTGGCGACGTCCGTCGTCAGCACGGTCCGACGGGCGAGCGTGGCCATGTTCACCAGTGGCTCGGGAGTCCGTCGCTCGAGGCGGACGAACGCCGCGAGGATCATCAGGCCGAGCGCGACGAGGCCGAGCACCTTCGGCGATCCCCAGCCCCAAGTCGTCGCCTGGGAGACGGCGAGCAGCGGCAGGACGAGGCCGACCGAGAGCACCAGCGCGCCGCGGATGTCGACCCGGCCGGGCGACCGCAGTGGCGATTCCGGCACGAGCAGCAGCGTCGTGACCACCGCGGCGATGCTCAGCGCGGAGCTGAGCCAGAAGATCCAGTGGAAGGAGGCGTGATCGGCGATGAGCCCGCCGAGCGGCAGCCCGATGCCGCCGCCGACACCCGCGGTCGCGCCGAGCAGGCCGACGGACGCCGGGACCCGGTCGGACGGGAACTCGTCGCGGATGATCCCGAAGGAGAGCGGGAAGACCCCGCCGCCGAGGCCCTGCAGCGCCCGGCCGGCGACGATGACCTCGAGCGAGTTGCCGACGGCGGACAGCAGGCAGCCCAGGGAAAGCAGCCCGAGCGAGATCGCCAGCAGCTTGCGCTTGCCGAACATGTCGCCCAGGCGCCCCGCGATCGGTGTCGAGATCGAGGCCGTCAGGAAGTAGGCGGTCACGAGCCACGCCACCGCGCTGGACGAGGCGCCAAAGCTCTCGCGGATGTCGGGGATCGCCGGGATGATCAGCGTCTGCCCCAGGGCGAACGCCACCGTCCCGAGGCTGAGGATCACGAGGGTACGGTCGGGCGAGGAGCGCTCGGCGGAGGTCGACATCGCCCAACAAGCTACAAAGGTGTTGCTAGCGGTCCGACCGCCGTTCGCCCTGCAGCGTCAGCGTGAGGCGCCGCGGGCCGCCGCGGTCGCGGTGCTCGCACAGGCAGATGCCCTGCCACGTCCCGAGCGCAAGGGCGCCGTCGCGCACGGGCAGCAGGAGGGAAGGCCCCATGAGCGACGCCTTGACGTGAGCGGGCATGTCGTCCGGCCCCTCGAGGTCGTGCTCCCAGCGCGCCTGCTCCGACACCGCCGCGTCGAGCCAGCGCTCCAGGTCGCGGCCCACCTCCGGCGAGGCGTTCTCCGTGAGCGTCAGCGACGCCGAGGTGTGCGCGCAGTGCACGTGGAGCAGCCCCACCGCCACCTCGTCGAGCCGGTGAACCGCGTCGACGACCTCGCGCGTGACGAGGTGGATGCCCCGGGCGCGGGGGGCGAGGGTCACGTCGGCCTGGGTCCACACGGCCGTCATGTGCCCGCGGACGGCAGCCGTGCCACCCGCAGCTCGACGCGGCCGCGGGTGTCGAACGGCACGCCCTCCGCGTCGAGCAGCGCCCGCTGGCGCGCGCCCTTGGCGAGCGAGCCGTCCGCGCGCACGACGCGGTGCCACGGGAGCCCCGGCTCGTCGGCGTGCGCGAGGACGGCGCCGGCGAGGCGCGGCGCCTCGGGCGAGAGGTCGCCGTAGGTGCGCACCCAGCCCTCGGGGATGGCGCGGATACTCTCGACGATCGCCAGGCGGCGCGCGAGGCTCTCCGTCGGGGCGGGCACACGCCCACGGTACGCGGCGGCCCGGTCGCCGGGGGATACCCTGCGGGGATGGTCCGCCGCGGCACGTACTCAATCGTCGCGTGCGACCCGGAGACCGGCGCGGTCGGCGTCGCCGTGCAGTCGCACTGGTTCGCCGTCGGGCCGCTCGTGCCGTGGGTCCGCCCTGGCGTCGGCGCCGTGGCGACCCAGTCCATCGTCGAGCCGGCCTATGGCCCGCGCGTCCTCGACCTCCTCGAGACCGGCCGCGCGCCGCAGGAGGCGCTCGCCGAGCTCGTCGCGGCCGACCCGCTCGCCGACCTGCGCCAGGTCGCGGTGGTCGACGCCCGCGGGCGCGTCGCGGTCCACACGGGCGACCAGTGCATCGCCTACGCGGGCCACGAACAAGGGCCCGGGTTCTGCGCCCAGGCGAACATGATGAGCTCCGCGCAGGTGTGGCCCGCGATGGCCCAGGCCTACGACCGCGCGAGCGGCCCGCTGGCGCGTCGCCTCGCCGCCGCCCTGCACGCCGCCGAGGCGCAGGGCGGCGACATCCGGGGCAAGCAGTCCTGCGCGATCCTCGTGACGCCGGGCGAGGGCGAGCCGTGGCGCACCGCGGTCGACCTCCGCGTCGACGACGACCCCGAGCCGCTCGCCGAGCTCGACCGGCTTCTCGACCTCCGCGACGCCTACGACCTCGCCTCCGAGGGCGACGATCTTGCCGGCGCCGGCGACCACGTCCAGGCGGGCGACCGGTACGAGCGGGCGAGCGCCCTGGCGCCCGACAACCACGAGCTGCTCTTCTGGGCCGGCCTCGCCGCGGGCGAAACCGGGGACCTTCCGCTCGCGCTCCAGCGCGTGCGGCAGGCGATCGCATTGCAGCCGGGTTGGCGCGAGCTGCTCGACCGTCTCGAGCCCGGCATCGCCCCGGGCGCGGCGGCCGTCCGCGAGGCGCTCCAAGCGGGGAGCTGAACCCCGATGGCGGGCACGGGAGCGGGGCGAGACCCGATCGTCGAGGTCGTCGCACTCGGCGACGGTCGCGACGTGCTGGTCGCGCGCCCGCGCGACTCCGAGGCGCTGCTGGACGAAGAGGCCTTCGATGCGCGCGACGAGTACCTGCCGTACTGGGCCGAGCTCTGGCCGAGCGCGATCGCCCTGGCGCGCGTCGTCGCCCGCCGCCCGCTGCGCGGCAAGCGGGTGCTCGAGCTCGGCTGCGGCCTGGGCCTCCCGGGCCTGGCGGCGGCGACGGGCGGAGCGCGTGCGACCGTGACCGATTGGGCGCCCGAGGCGGTGGTCGCGGCGCGGGACAACGCCGCGCGCAACGGGGTCGAGCTCGAGGCCCTGGTCTGCGACTGGCGGGCGCCGCAGGCCTTGGTCGACCGCGCGCCCTGGGACCTCGTCCTGCTGGCCGACGTCCTCTACGAGGAGCGCAACGTCGCGCCGCTGCTCGCGCTGCTGCCGCGGCTCACGCGCGAGGTGCTGCTGGCCGACCCCGGCCGCGACACCGCCGCCCCCTTCCTGGCCGGCGCCGAGGAGCTCTGGGAGCGCACGACGACCCAGGACGACCGCGTCTGCGTGCACCACCTCCGCGCCCGCCCCGGCGCTGCGGGCGGTGCCTAGCGCTCGCCGGGCGTCTTGAGGGGGAAGAGCGACACGGGCACCGACAGGTCGAGCGCGGTGCGGATGATGCGGTTCTGCTCGACGTTGTGGGCGGCGGGGTAGCCCTCGCCCGGGCTGGCGCGTTCCGGGCGGCCGACGTAGCCGAACTGCAGGCCGGCGGGGAGGATCTGCTGCAGCCGCGGGCTCATGTGCGCGCGGGCGCCCATGTTGCGCGGCTCCTCCTGGGCCCAGATGACCTGCTTGAGGTTCGGGTACGTCGCGATGAGCTCCTTGATCTGTCCCTCGGGGAAGGGGTAGAGCAGCTCGACGCGGCCGATGGCCACCCGCGGGTTGTCCTGCCGCGCGGGGTGCCCGACGAGGTCGTAGTAGATCTTGCCGGTGCAGAGCACGAGGCGCTCGACCTGCTCCGAGGGGACGCGCGGCTCGCCCAGCACGGGGAAGAACTGCGTCTCGGAGAGGTGCTCGATGCGGTTCGTGGCCTGCGGCAGTCGCAGCAGCGACTTCGGGGCCATGATGACCAGCGGCCGCTGCTTGGCGACGCGGGCCTGGCGACGCAGGAGGTGGAAGTACTGCGCGGGCGTCGTGAGGTTCGCGACGCGGATGTTCCCCTCCGCCGCGAGCGTCAGGAAGCGCTCCAGGCGCGCCGAGGAGTGCTCGGGCCCCGAGCCCTCGTAGCCGTGCGGGAGCAGCAGCGTCAGCCGTGAGCTCTGGCCCCACTTCGCCAGGCCGGAGACGATGAACTGGTCGATGATGACCTGGGCGCCGTTGGCGAAGTCGCCGAACTGCGCCTCCCAGAGCACGAAGGTCTCCGGCGCCTCCTGCGAGTAGCCGTACTCGAAGCCGAGGCAGGCGATCTCGCTCAGCGGCGAGTTGTGCAGCTCGATCGGCGCCAGGGCGTCGGGGAGGTTCTGCACCGGCGAGACGGTCTGTCCCGTCTTCGCGTCGTGGAAGACGAGGTGGCGCTGGGAGAAGGTGCCGCGCTCGGCGTCCTGGCCCGTGAGCCGGATCGGCACGCCCTCGGTGAGCAGCGAGGCGAACGCCAGCGCCTCGGCGTGCGCCCAGTCGATGCCGCCGGCGTCGGTGACCGCGGTGCGCCGCCGCTCCAGCTGCTTGGCGAGCTTCGGGTGCACCGTGAAGCCGTCGGGGGTGTGCAGCAGCTCCTCGTTGAGCGACAGGAGGCGCTCGCGGGGGACGGCCGTCTTGACCTCGGGTGACGGGGAGCGGTCCAGGGTGTACTCGCCGGTCTGCTCGGTGGCGTCGCCGCGTTCGGCGGCGTCCTTGAGCTGCGTCTTGAGCTCCGAGTGCAGGCGCGTGAGCTCGTCCCAGATCGCTTGCTTCTGCGTCTCGACGTCCTCCTGGGTGATGACACCGGCCTCGACCAGGCGCTCGGCGAACAGGTCGGTGACCCGCCGCTTGGCCTTGATCGTGGCGTACATCTCGGGCTGCGTGTACGCCGGCTCGTCGGCCTCGTTGTGGCCGAAGCGGCGGTAGCCGATCAGGTCGATGAGCACGTCGTGGCCGAACTCCTGGCGATAGGCGAACGCGAGTCGCACGGCCGAGATGCAAGCGGCGACGTCGTCGGCGTTGACGTGGATGATCGGTACGTCGAATCCCTTGGCGAGGTCCGAGGCCCACCGCGTCGAGCGCGAGTCCTCCGGGTCGGTGGTGAAGCCGACCTGGTTGTTCGTGATGAGGTGCAGCGCGCCGCCGACCTGATAGCCGTCGAGCGCCTGGAGGTTCAGCGACTCGGCTACGACGCCCTGGCCGGGGAACGCGGCGTCGCCGTGGAGGACGATCGGCACCGCGGCGGCCTGGTCGCGGTGGGCGTGCGGGCCCTGGCGGGTGGTCTGCGCCGCGCGGGCGGCACCGAGCACGACGGGGTGGACGAACTCGAGGTGGGACGGGTTCGACTCGAGGTTGACGAGGATCGACTCGCCGTCGGGCAGCTGGTAGGAGCCCTGGGCGCCGTGGTGGTACTTGACGTCGCCGGTCCCGCCCTGCGGGATCGTCGTGATCGCCTCGAGCGTGGAGGCGCCCTCGAACTCGGCGAAGATCGTCTCGTAGGGGCGGCCGAGGTTGTGCGCGAGCACGTTCAGCCGGCCGCGGTGGGCCATGCCGACGACGACCTCGCGGGCGCCGTGCGCGGCGGAGAGCTGGATCATCTCGTCGAGCATCGGGACGGTCATGTCCAGGCCCTCGATCGAGAACTGCTTCTGGCCGAGGTAGGCCTTGTGCATGAAGCGCTCGAACGCGTCGACCTCGACCAGGCGTTTGAGCAGCGCGCGCTGCTCGTCGTTGGTCAGGCCCGTGCGGTACATGCCGCCCTCGATCCGCTCGCGCAGCCAGGTGCGCTGGCGGTGCGAGGAGATGTGCTCGATCTCGTAGGCGATCGTGCCGCAGTAGGTCTCGCGCAGGTGAGGCAGGGCGTCGGCCAGGGTGGCGCCCGGGACGTGCATCCGCAGGATCTTCGCGGGGATCTGCGCCATGAGCTCCGGCGTCAGGCTGAGCGGCTCGGGATCGAGCGCCGGATCGCCCTCGGGCTCGGAGCCGAGCGGGTCGAGCTTCGCGGCGAGGTGCCCGTGGGTGCGGTGCGCCTTGAGCAGCGAGACCGCGGCCTGCACGGCCTGCAGGAGCTCCTCGCTCGGCATGCTCCCCGGGGCGGCGACCGGGGTGGACGACTCGCGCAGCGCGGCGGCGGCCGCGGCCGGCGCGGGGGGCTGCGGCGCGGGGCCGAGCGCGACGCCGAGCGAGGTGAAGACGCCCTCGTAGAAACCGTTCTCGCCCTGGAGGTAGGACTCGACGACCTTCAGGAACTGACCCGACTCCGCGCCCTGGATGATGCGGTGGTCGTAGGTCGAGGTCATGGTCATGACCTTCTCGGCGCCGATCATGTCCCCGATGGCGCCGAGGCCTACCGGGTACGCGATCGAGCCCGTCGCGATGATCGTCCCCTGGCCCGCCATGAGGCGCGGGACCGAGGCGACCGTGCCGATGCCGCCGGGGTTGGTCAGCGAGACGTTCGCGCCCTGCAGGTCGTCGGCGGTCAGCCCGTTCTCGCGGGCCTTGGCGATGAGGTCGTCGAAGGCGGCCTTGAAGTCCGCGAAGGACTTGCGGCCCGCGTCCTTGATGACCGGCACCATGAGGGTGCGGCCCTTCTTCGTCGTCACGTCGACGGCGATGCCGAGGTGGACCGCGTCGTCGTCGATGACGTGGGGCTTGCCGTCCACCTCGACGAAGTGCTTGGCCATCGTCGGCATGTCCTGCTGGACGGACAGGGCGATCGCGTAGGCGATCAGGTGGGTGAAGGAGACCTTCTGCCCACCCTCCTTGAGCTGCTTGCGCCGGGTGTCCATCGCGGTGACGGTGAGGGTGCGGAACGACGTCGCTGTCGGGATCGACCGCGACTCGTCCATGTAGCGGGCGAGCATCGCCGCGGCGCCCTTGATGAGCTGCGCCCCCTCGGGCTTGGTCTGCGCCCCGTCGGCGGCCGCGCCGTTGCCGGAGCGCGCGGGGCTGGTGCCCGCCTTGCGGGCGAGGACGTCGTCCTTGGTGATGCGCCCACCCGGGCCCGTGCCGGTGACGGTCGCGAGGTCGACGCCCTCGTGCGCGGCGGCGCGCGTCGCGACCGGGGAGGCCTTGGCGTCGTCCGGGATCGTTGCGGCGGCGGGCTGCGCGCTGCCGTCGGCCGGCACGGGAGCGCTGCCGTTGGCGTCGCCGGCGGCCGTGGGTGCCGGGGCGCCCCCGTTGCCGTTGGCCGCCCCTCCCGACGGCGCGGCGCCGGCGCCCGCCGACGTGGTCATGCGGGCGATGACCTGGCCGACGGTGACGGTGTCGCCCTCTGCGAAGAGGATCTCGGTGATCGTGCCGGCGGTGGGGGCGGCGAGCTCCATGTCGACCTTGTCGGTCGAGAGCTCCACGACGGTCTGGCCGTCCGCGACGGCGTCGCCGACCTTGACGGCCCACTCGAGGATCGTGCCCTCGGTGACCGACTCGCCGCCGGCGGGCGTGACGATGTCGACGACCTCGCCGGTGCCGTCGGCCTCGGGCGCTTGCGCAAGGTCCGGTGTGGCCGCCGAGTCGCTGGCGCCCGGGTCGATCTCGTCGCCGGTCGCGATCTCGGCCAGCACGGCGCCGACCTCGACGGTGTCGCCCTCGGCGGCGTGGAGCTTCACGACGGTGCCCGAGATGGGCGAGGGGACCTCGGCGTCGACCTTGTCGGTGGAGACCTCGACGAGGATCTCGTCGGCCTCGATGCGATCGCCTTCCTGCTTGCGCCACTCCAGAACCGTTCCTTCGGTCACGGACTCTCCCATCGCCGGGAGGGTCACCTGGACTGTGGTGTCGACTGCCATGTGGTAATCCGGACTCTAGCGCGGGGTTTGGGGCTGAGTGGACGCCCTAATACGTCCTAACCGATGCATCGTCGGGGCAAGCGCCGACACCCTGTCGTGCACGCTTCATCCCATCCTTCCGTCCACCTGCGCACCGATCCCCGCTAGGCCGCTGGGGTGAGCGTGCGCCGGCGCTCCTCGCGCACGAACACGTAGGACCCCACGAAGGGCCCGACGGCGCCGATGATCGCCACGGCAACCCCGAGGCGCAGCGGGATCACGCGCGCGCGCACGGCGGCGAGGGTCAGCGCGCACATCGCGAAC
>JBBQZE010000133.1:0-8578 GCA_038207985.1 Solirubrobacterales bacterium | reverse complement strand
CGCGTGTCCACCAACAAGGTGCCGACCGACGTGGTGAACTTGAGCGGCATCACCGCGCTGGGCACGGGCTACCGACACACGTGCGCCGTCGCGGGCGGCCAGCGGTACTGCTGGGGTGACAACGGCATGGGCAAGCTGGGTAACGAGGAGGCGGGCGGCGAGTCGTTCGCCCCTGTCCCCGTGGTCGGGCGCAAGGGGTCACCGCCGCCTGTCGTGCCGCCGACCCCCAAGCCCGTGGTGTCCGCTCGCGCGACGTTCTCGATCTCCGCCAAGGCGGTCAAGGTCGACGCCAAGCGTCGGGCGCTCGTTGTGACGCTGCGCTGCCCGGCGGGGGGATCGTCGTGCGCGGTGACGCTGCCGTCGAAGGTGACGGTGCGCATCGGGGGGTCGAGCTACCGCCTCAAGGTGTCCGGTCCCAAGACGATCCCGACGGGGCGCTCCGGCAGCGTCCGGGTGACCCTGACCACGACGGCGGCGCGGCGGCTGCGAGGGCGTAAGGCGTCGGTGAAGGTGCGGGTCGTCGTGCGAGCGCCCGGAGGCACGACCACGCGAACGGTGAAGGTCTCGATCAAGCGCTGACAGACTCAGTGGGATGAGCCGGCCCTTCCCGCCCTGCCCGGGTGTTCGTCACGAGTTCCATGAGGTGGCCACCGGCCTGCGCATGCACGTCGCCCTCGCCGGCCCCGAGGACGGCCCGCCGGTGCTCCTCTTGCACGGCTGGCCGCAGCACTGGTGGTGCTGGCGCGGCGTCATCCCGGCGCTGGCCGACGCCGGCTACCACGTCATCGCCCCCGACCAGCGCGGCGCGGGCTGGAGCGACGCGCCCGCGGAAGGCTACGACAAGGAGCAGCTCGCGTCCGACGTGCTGGCGCTGCTCGACGCGATGGGAATCGAGCAGACCGCCTTCGTGGGTCACGACTGGGGCGCCTGGACGGGGCAGCTCATGGCCCTGCGCGAGCCCGAGCGGATCTCGCGGATGGTGCTGTGCAACATCGCGCCGGTCTGGGCGCCGAGCGACCGCCTGGCGGCCGCCAAGAACGCGTGGCGGCTGACCTACCAGGTGGTCGGCCTCCCGGTGGTGGGGCCGGCGATCCACCGCTCTCGCGTGATGCAGCGGGTCCTCGACGGGGTGCCGCCGCGGGAGATGGGGCCGTTCCGCGACGCCTACCTCGAGCCCGCCCGGGCCGAGGCGGGCGCGCAGATGTACCGGACGCTCATCGTCAAGGAGGTGCCCGAGATCGTGCGTGGGCGCTACGACGGACGACGCCTCACGATGCCGCTCCTCGTCCTCCACGGGACGGCCGACGCCGTGATCCGGCCGTTCCAGGTCGAGGACTTCCGGCGCCACGCCGACGACGTGCAGATCGAGTGGGTGCACGGCACGGGGCACTTCATCGTCGACGAGCAGCCCGCGCTCGTGGCCGAACGCGTCCTGGCGTTCCTGCCGTGACGCGAGCCGTCGTCATCGGCGCCGGCCCGAACGGCCTCGCGGCGGCGATCCGCCTCGCCGGTGCCGGTCTCGACGTCACGGTGCTCGAGGCCGCCGACGCACCGGGTGGCGCGGTCCGAACCGAGGAGCTCACGCTCCCCGGCTTCCTCCATGACACCTACTCCTCGGTCTACCCCGCGGGGGCGGCGTCGCCGGTCTTCGCGAGCATGCCCCTGGAGCGGCTCGGGCTGGAGTGGGTGCACCCGGAGGCTTGCGTCGCGCACCCCGTCGACGGGGGCCGGGCGGCCGTGCTCTACCGCGACCTGGCCCGGACCGCCGCGGACCTCGACTCCCTGCACCCGGGGGACGGGGAGCGCTACGCGGCCTTCACGCGGCCGTTCCTGGACGCCTTCGACGGCGTGCGGACGACGATGCTCTCCGGCTTCCCGCCCGTCGTCGGGCCCCTGAAGCTGCTGGCGCAGGCCGGGCCGGTGCACGCCGCGGCGTTCGTCGCCCTGGTGCCCACGTCGGCTGACCGCCTGGGGCGCCGGCTCTTCGAGGGCGACACCGCACGCGCCTGGCTGGCGGCGGCGGCCGGCCACGGCGACACGCCGCCCAGCCGCGCGGGCAGCGCGATCGCGGCGTTCTACCTGAACCTCTTGGGCCACGCCGTCGGCTGGCCGAGCCCGCGGGGCGGCGCCGGGCGGCTGACCGACGCGCTCGTCGCCCACCTGGCCGAGCTCGGCGGGGAGGTGCGCACGGGCGCGCGCGTGACGAGCGTCGACGCGCTCCGCGGAGGGGTCACCGGGGTGCGCCTGGCCTCCGGCGAGCGGATCGACGCCCGGGTCGTGGTCGCGGACGTGATGCCGGTCGCGCTGGTCGCGATGGCCGGAGAGCACTTCACCCCGCGCTACCGCCGCGCGCTCAGCCGCTTCACCTACGGCCCGGCCACCCTGAAGGTCGACTGGGCGCTCGACGGGCCGATCCCCTGGGAGAACGAGGGGGCGCGGCAGGCGGGCACCGTCCACGTGGCGGGCAGTGCGGCGGAGCTCGCCGCCGCCGTCGCCGAGTCGCGCCACGGGCTGCCGGACAAGCCGTTCCTGCTGCTCGGGCAGCAGAGCATCGCCGACCCGACGCGGGCGCCGGCGGGCATGCACACCGCGTGGGCGTACACCCACGGTCCGCCGACCGGCGTCGACTGGGTTGCGGCGGAGGACGCGCACGTCGCCCGCGTCGAGGCGCAGGTCGAGCGCTTCGCCCCGGGGTTCAAGGAGCGGATCGTGGCCCGCTACGTGGCCGGCCCGGCGCTCCTGCAGGAGCGCAACGCCAACCTCCGCCACGGCGACGTCGGCGGCGGCAGCTACCGGCTGCCCCAGGTGCTCTTCCGCCCGGTGCCGGGGCTCTCCCCCTACCGGACGCCGGTCGACGGGCTGCTCATCGGCAGCGCCGCGAGCTTCCCGGGCGGCGCCGTGCACGGCGTGCCGGGTAACAGCGCCGCCGAAGCCGCGCTGCGCCGACTCTGACCGAGCCGGGAGCCTGTCCCGCGGGGCTGTCCCGCGGCAGCCTCCTAGCGGCTGTAGGGGCGCTTCGACGCCGACCCGAGTGCGTCGAGTGCGCCGGACAGGATCCGTTCGACGTCGGCGGAGGCGAGCGCCGCCGCAGCGGGCGGCAGGTCCGGCTGGGGCTGGGCCGGCGGGCGGACGGGCAGCGGCACGACGGGCGCGGGCGGCCCGGGGTCCGTATCTGCGAGGGCGCGCTCCGGAGGCGCGAGCACCGGCGCGGCCGTGACGCGCGGCCGGCGGCGCAGCAGCGCCAGCAGGCCGAGGCGGCGCGGAGCCGCCTGGGGCTCGCCGGTGACGGCGGTCTCGGGTGGGGGAGCCGCCACCGGCGCGGACGCTGCCGCCGGCGGAGGCTCCTCCTCACCCAGGGCAAGGACCGGCTGCTCGGTGGCAGCCGTGAGCGTGACCTTCGTCCCCCACCCAGAGGCCTCGAGCTCCACCGTGCCGCGTACGCGGTCGCCCTCCCAGGCAACGGTGGTCTCGTGGTCCAAGCGCGTGATGCGGAGCTCGCCGAGGCCCTCGAGGTGCCGGGTGAGGGCGTCGGGATCGGAGAGCTCCGCCCACAGCTCGGGCGGCGACTTGACGAGGGTGCGCTGGGCGCGGGGCTCACGCATCTGGCCGGGGTGTTCGCCGGGGCGCGGCCGGAGTCCTGCCCGCCCTATGTGCGTTACGGCGCCTGCAACCGCCCGTACACTGCCGCGGCGTGATCGCCCTGGTGACGTGCGCCGAGCTCCCGACGGGCTACCTCGAGGACGAGCTCGCCGCGGCGCTCGACGCCACCTGGGCGGTGTGGGACGACCCGGCCGTGGACTGGGGCACGTTCGACCTCGTGGTCGTGCGCGCGCCGTGGGACTACCCCCTGCGGCGGGACGCGTTCTTGGCCTGGGCCGAGGGCGCCGGCCGGGTGGTCAACCCCGTGGAGGTCCTCGCCTGGAACACCGACAAGCGCTACCTCGCCGAGGTCGGCGCCGCGGGCCTCCCGGTGGTGACCACCACGTTCCTGGAGCCGGGCGACCCGCTCCCGGCCGACCTGCCCGCCGAGCTCGTACTGAAGCCCTCGGTCTCCGCGGGCTCCCGCGACACGGGCCGCTTCCGCCCGGCGAAGGACCGCGACGCGGTCGCCGCGCTGCTGGCGCAGATCCACGCGTCGGGGCGAACCGCGATGCTCCAGCCGTTCCTCGACTCCGTCGACACGCGCGGGGAGACCGCGCTGCTCTGTTTCGGCGGGACGTTCTCCCACGCGATCCGCAAGAGCGCGATCCTGCGGCCCGGTGAGGTCGCGACGCTGGGCGCCGCGGAGGATCCGGAGATCGCGGCCTGCGAGCCGACCGCGGCCGAACGGGCGCTCTCCGACCGCGTGGTGGCCTGGCTCCAAGAACGCCTCGGGCCCCTGGTCTACGCCCGGGTCGACTTGCTCACGGGGGCGGACGGCGAGCCCGTCGTGCTCGAGCTCGAGCTCACCGAACCGTGCCTCTACCTCCCCTTCGCCGACGGCGCGGCCGAGCGCTTCGCCGCCGTGCTGCGGGCTGCGGCGAGCGCCTGATGCGGCGGGTCCCGCGGGTCCGCTCCCCGACCGCCGTCGCCGTGGCCGTAGCGGGCGTCGTGCTGCTGATCTACGCCGTGCTCACCGGCGGCGCGGTCATCGCGTTCGCCGTCGAAGCCTTCGCGGTGACCGCTGCGCTGCTCGCCCCCTGGGCCCGCAGGAAGCCCTGAGCGTCCGCGTTCGACGGGCAGCGGTCTCGTTTGACGCCGTGTCGGAGGTGGTAGGACCCGGTGGACACACGACGCAGAGGATGGGTCCGGCATGGCAGTGCAGAGCAGCGAGAAGACCGCGCGTCGAGAGCCCAGCCCCACGCTCGACGCGATGCTCACCGACGCCGCAAGCGGCGGCGGCCCGAAGTGGCTGCCGGGGGTCGCCGGCCTCCGCGCCACCGCCAAGCTCGCAGGCAAGCCACGCACCGTGGTCCGGCGCACCGGGCGCTACGGCGTCGAGCTGGCCCGGATCGCAGCGGGCCGGTCCGAGGTCGCGCCGAGCAAGGGCGACCGACGCTTCAAGGACCCCGCCTGGCAGGAGAACCCCGCCTTCAAGCGGCTGGGGCAGTCCTACCTGGCGACGGGCAGGTGCGTCGACGCCCTGCTCGGTGACGCGGACCTGCCCTGGGCCGAGGAGCAGCGCCTGCGCTTCGTGGCCGAGAACCTGCTGGACGCACTCGCGCCGACGAACTTCCCGCTCACGAACCCGACCGTGATCAAGGACCTCGTCGACTCGGGCGGCCAGAACCTGGTGAAGGGCGCCCGCAGCTTCGTCAGCGACATGGCCCGCCCCCCGCGCGTGCCGACGATGGTCGACACCTCGAAGTTCACCGTCGGCGAGGACCTCGCGGCGACCCAGGGCTCCGTCGTGCTGCGCACACCGGTCTTCGAGCTCATCCAGTACGCGCCGCACACCGAGCAGGTCCGCGAGGTCCCGCTCGTCGTCGTCCCGCCGATGATCAACAAGTACTACGTCACCGATCTCGCCCCGGGGCGCTCGATGATCGAGCACGCGCTGCGCGCCGGGCAGCAGGTGTTCGCGATCTCCTGGCGCAACCCCGGGCCCGACCAGTCCGACTGGAAGCTGGACACCTACGTGACGGCGGTGCTCGAGGCGCTCGACGCCGCCGAGGCGATCACGGGTTGCGACCAGTCGCACGCGATCGGGCTCTGCGCGGGCGGCATCGTGCTGTCGTGCGCCGTCTCCGTGCTGGCCGCGCGCGGCGAGCAGGAGCGCATCGCCGGGCTCACGCTCGGCGTGTGCGTCCTGGACAACGCGCGCTCGGGAACCGTCTCGTCGTTCGCCGACCGGCGCGCGGCCGCGCTCGCGGTCGCCGAGTCGGCCCGCAAGGGCTACCTGTCGGGGCGCGCGCTGGCCGGCGTCTTCGCCTGGCTGCGCCCGACCGACCTGGTGTGGAACTACTGGGTCAACAACTACCTGCTGGGCAAGCGGCCGCCGGCCTTCGACATCCTGTTCTGGAACGCGGACACGACGAACATGCCGGCGGGGCTGCACCGCGACTTCATCGAGATGTCGCTGGACAACACGCTGATTCAGCCCGGCGAGCTCGAGGTCCTCGGCACCGGCGTGGACCTCGGGTCGATCACGGTCGACTCCTACGTCGTCGCCGGCATCGCCGACCACATCTCGCCCTGGCAGAACTGCTACCGCACGACGCAGCTGCTCGGCGGCGAGCTCCGATTTGTTCTCAGTACTAGCGGCCACATCGCCGCGATGGTCAACCCCCCCGGCAACGAGAAGGCCTCCTTCCAGGTCGGCGAGCAGAACCCCGAGGACGCCGAGGCGTGGCTCGAGGCGGCGGTCACGCGCCGCGGAAGCTGGTGGGACGACTGGACGGCCTGGCTGGGCGAGCGCTCGGGCGACGAGCGAGACGCGCCGGCGGCGCTCGGCGACACGGGCGACCACGTGCCGCTGGAGGACGCCCCGGGCACCTACGTCTTCCAGACGGTCTAGGGGCACTAGGAGTGCCCTACGCGCTGCAGCGCCCGCGGCTGCACTACGAGCGCACCGGGTCCGGCGAGCCGCTGCTGTGCATCACCGGCTTCACGATCTCCTCGGCGGTCTACGAGCCGGTGCTGCCCTTGTGGGGCGAGCGCTTCGACTGCATCACCTACGACAACCGCGGTTCGGGCCGCTCCGGGGCGCCGTTGCGGACCACCTCGATGGCCGAGCTCGCCGCCGACGCCGCACGGCTGCTCGACGCGCTGGAGGTGCCGAGCGCCCACGTGTTCGGCATCTCGATGGGCGGCATGATCGCCCAGGAGCTCGCGCTGCGCTTCCCCGAGAAGGTCCGCGGCCTGATCCTCGCCGGCACGACCCCCGGGGGGCCCCGGGCGGTGCGCCCGGCGGTGAAGGAGCTGGCGGCCGCCGGGGCGGGCATCGTGCGGACGGGACGTGACCGCGGGCGGCCGTGGCTGGGGCCCTTGCTGTTCTCAGAAGCCTTCCGGAACGAGCACCCGGAGCGCGTGCGCGAGCTGCTCGCCTTCTTCGCGGCGCACGGCCCGACGCCGTGGGGGGCGAACGCCCATTGGTGGGCGACCGTCTACCACGACACCGTCTCGCGGCTCGGGCGCATCCAGGCGCCGACGCTCGTGATGCACGGCGAGCAGGACACCTTCGCCCCGCTCGAGAACGCGCGCTTGCTCGTGGCGCGGATCCCGGACGCCGAGCTCTGCGTCGTCCCGGGGACCGGGCACGCGTTCATCCTGGAGGCGCCGGAGGAGTCGTTCGCGCGCATCGGCGGGTGGCTCGATCGCCGCGGGCCGATCGCCGCGGGCCGGCCACGCGAGGGCTTCGCCGCGCGGCGCGAGCCGTTGACGCGGGCGCTCGGCCTTCCCATCGGCGCCCTGCGGACCGGCGGCTCGCTCGCCGCGCTCGCCGCGCGTCCCCTGAAGCAGCGATCGAGGAGCTGAGGCACATGTGGCGTCTGACCGACGAGCAGCGCGAGCTGCGCGAGACCATCCGCACCTTCGCCCAGGAGGTGGTCCGGCCCGCGATGCTCGACGTCGACGAGCGCTCCGACTACCCCCGCGACGTCCACGACGCGATGGCGGCCGAGGGGCTGCTGGCGCTGGCGGTGCCGAGCGCGTACGGCGGGCGCGACGCGACCTCCGTCGCCTACTGCGCGTTCATCGAGGAGCTGGCGCGGGTCAGCGCGACGGCGTCGCTGATGGCGGCGTACGTGAAGCTCACGACGCTGCCCATCGTGCTGGCGGGCAGCGAGGAGCAGAAGCAGCGGTTCCTCCCCGGCCTCGCCAGCGGGGAGCAGCTGGGCTCCTACGCGATCACCGAGCCGGGGGTGGGCTCGGACCCCGCCGCGCTGCAGACCACCGCCGAGCGCCACGGGGACACCTGGGTGCTCAACGGCACCAAGCGCTTCATCGGCAACGCGGGGCTGTCGGACCTGTACGTCGTGTTCGCCAGGACGGGGGACGAGGGTCCGAAGGGGGTCAGCGCCTTCGTGGTCCCGGGGGACGCCGACGGGCTGGAGGTCGAGCTGCTGCCCACGATGGGCATGCCCGGCTGGCGCCTCGGGGCGCCGACGTTCACCGACGTCGAGGTCCCCGCCGCGAACCTCCTCGGCGGCGAGGGCGACGGCTTCCGCATCGCGATGCAGACCTTCGACGCGTCGCGGCCGACGGTCGCGTCGCAGGCCGTCGGGCTCGGGCAGGGCGCGGTCGACCTCGCGCTGGACTACGCCCGCCGCCGTGAGACCTTCGGCAAGCCGCTGATCGAGCGCGAGGGCGTGCAGTTCAAGCTCGCGCGCCTGGAGGCGAAGGTGGCGGGGGCGCGGGCGCTGGCCTACCAGGCCGCGACCTTCGTCGACGAGGGCGATCCGCGGACGACGAAGCTCTCGGCGGCGGCGAAGCTGATGGCCTCCGACGTGGCGATGGAGGCGACCACCGAGGCGGTGCAGGTGCTCGGCGGCAACGGCTACCTCAAGGAGTTCCCGGCGGAGCGGATGATGCGCGACGCCAAGGTCCTGCAGATCTACGAGGGGGCGAACGAGATCCAGCTGCTGGTCATCGCGCGCCA
>JBBQZE010000132.1:0-8598 GCA_038207985.1 Solirubrobacterales bacterium | reverse complement strand
AGGATCTCGGCCGCCTCGCGCAGCGCGGCCTGAGGATCGACCGACGAGTCGGTCTCGACGTCCAGCGTGAGCTTGTCGAAGTCCGTGCGCTGCCCGACGCGCGCCTGATGCACGTCGTAGGCGACGCGGCGGACCGGCGAGAAGATCGAGTCGATCGGGATGACGCCGATCGGCTGGTCGGAGGCCTTGTTGTCCTCGGCGGGGCGGTACCCGCGGCCGCGGCCGATCGTGAGGTACAGCTCCAGCTTGCTCTTGGCCTCCAGTGTGGCGATGTGGGCCTCGGGGTTGAGGATCTCCACGCCGGCCGGCAGATCGATGTCCTTGGCCTTGACGTCGCCGGGACCGGTGACGACGAGCGGCGCCTCGACCTCGGTGGCATCCGAGTGCATCCTGCAGACGATGTCCTTGAGGTTCAGGACGATGTCCGTGACGTCCTCGGTGACGCCCTTGATCGTGGAAAACTCGTGGGCGACGCCCTCGATGCGCACGCTGGTGACCGCCGCCCCCTGCAGCGAGGAGAGGAGCACGCGCCGCAGCGAGTTGCCGACGGTGTAGCCGAAGCCGCGGTCCAGGGGCTCGATGGTGAACGTGCCGCGGTTGTCCTCGACGGATTCGCTGGTGATCCGGGGGATCTGGAAGTCGAGCATGTGGGGTTCTCAGTTCTTCGTGGTGGCCCGCGGCGGGGAGGGCAGGCGCGGGGGTTCTGGGGCGTTGCCCGCCGCCGCGCTGCTCTTCGAGTGGGCGGGGCGGGGTCGGGCGGGTGCTGCTCCCTACTTGGAGTACAGCTCGACGATGAGCTGCTCCTGCACCGGCGCGGTGATCTCCCGGCGCTCGGGCTTGCGCAGGACCTTGGCGGTCAGCGCGTCGTGGTCGGCCTGGAGCCACGCCGGGATGGCGGCGGTGAGCTCCGTCGCGTCGCGGATGACCTGCTCGGCGGCGGTCTCCGCCTTGACGGCGATGACGTCGTCCTCGCGCACCTGGTAGCTCGGGATGTCCACGCGGCGGCCGTTGATGGTCCAGTGGCCGTGGCGGATGAGCTGGCGCGCCTGACGGCGCGAGGCGGCGAAGCCGAGGCGGACGAGCACGTTGTCGAAGCGGCGCTCCAGCAGGGTCAGAAGGTTCTCGCCGGTGATGCCGTCGGTGCGCGACGCCTTGTCGTAGTACAGGCGGAACTGCTTCTCGAGGACGCCGTAGTACCGGCGCGCCTTCTGCTTCTCGCGCAGCTGCACGCGGTACTCGCTCTGCTTCTGGCGGCCACGACCGTGGTCGCCCGGCGGGTACGCGCGGCGCTCGACGCCGCACTTGTCGGTCAGGCAGCGCTCACCCTTGAGGAAGAGCTTGACGCCCTCACGGCGGCACTGCTTGCACTGGGGGGAAGTGTCTCGGGCCATCTCTTGTTCCTTAGACGCGGCGCCGCTTGCGAGGGCGGCAGCCGTTGTGGGCCTGCGGGGTGACGTCCTTGACGCCGGTGACCTCGAGGCCCGCGGCCTGGAGGGAGCGGATCGCGGTCTCGCGACCCGAGCCGGGGCCCTTCACGTAGACCTCGACCTTCTGCAACCCCTGCTCGAGGCCCTTGCGGGCCGCGGCGTCAGCGGTGACCTGCGCGGCGAAGGGCGTCGACTTGCGGGAGCCCTTGAAGCCGGCACCGCCGGCCGACTCCCACGCGATCACGTTGCCGCTGCGGTCGGTGAGGGAGACGATCGTGTTGTTGAACGAGGTCTTGATGTGGGCCTGGCCGACCGGGATGTTCTTCTTCGGCTTGCGGCGGCCGCGGGAGGGGCGCTTGGGAGCGGGCATCGTCTACTTCTTCCCTGCCTTCTTCTTGCCGGCGGTCGCCATGCGCTTGGGACCCTTGCGCGTACGGGCGTTGTTCTTGGTGTTCTGGCCGTGGACCGGGAGGCCGCGCTGGTGGCGCCGGCCGCGGTAGCACTGGATCTCGATCAGACGCTTGATGTTCTGCGAGCGCTCGCGCCGGAGGTCTCCCTCGACCGTCAGGTCCTCGATCAGCTCGCGGAGCTTGCCGACCTCCTGGTCGGTCAGGTCGCGGACGTAGGTGTCCGGGGAGACCGAGGCGGTCTCCAGCAGCTCGTTGGACGTCTGCCGGCCGATCCCGTAGATGTACGTCAGGCCGATCTCGACGCGCTTGTTGAGTGGGATGTTGATCCCGGCGATGCGTGCCATCCAGTTACCCCTGTCGCTGCTTGTGCCGCGGGTTCGAGCAGATCACGAGCACCGCGCCATGGCGGCGGATGATCTTGCACTTCTCGCACATCGGCTTGACCGACGGTCTGACTTTCATGGTCCCTTTCGAGCTGTGGTCCGGACGACGTGGCTCTGGTGGCCGCTGCTGACCACCGCTACCAGTGTCGGAGTCGCGCGCACGAAGACGAGGCCTCACGGCACGCGGACCGGTCACGATAGCACGCACCCCGCTCACGAAGCCCGGCCCGCCGCGGTCGTCCCGGAGGCCAGGACCTCGTGCCACGGGGTGAGGATGCGCGGGCCCTCCTCGGTCACCGCGACGGTGAACTCGAAGTGGGCCGCCAGCGATCCGTCCTGGGAGTAGATCGACCAGCCGTCGTCGCCCATGCGGACCATGTGGCGCCCCGCGTTGACCATGGGCTCGACGGCCAAGACCATGCCCGGCTCCAGCAGCGGACCCTTGCCGGGCGCGCCGTAGTTCGGGATCTGCGGGTCCTCGTGCATGTCGCGGCCGATGCCGTGGCCGACGAGGGAGCGCACGACGCTCAACCCCGCCCCCTCGACCCGTTGCTGCACGGCGTGGGAGACGTCGCCCAGGCGATTGCCGGGGCGGCACTGCTCCACCGCGTCGAAGAGCGACTGCTCGGTGACCTCGAGGAGCTTGCGCGCGACCGGGGTGACCGGCCCGACCGCGAAGGTGACGGCGCCGTCGGCGACCCACCCGTCGAGGACGACCCCGATGTCGACGGAGATGATGTCCCCCCGGGTGAGGCGGTAGGGGCCCGGGATCCCGTGGACCACCATGGAGTTCGGGGAGGCGCAGATCGAGCCGGTGAAGCCGCGGTAGCCCTTGAAGGCGGGCTCGCCGCCGGCGGCGCGGATCAGCTTCTCGACGGCCTCATCGAGCTCCTTGGTCGTGACGCCCTCGCGGACCTTGCTCTCGACGAGCTTCATGGCGCGCGTGTGGACCGCGCCTGCGGCCGCCATCTTGTCGATCTCGGCCACGGACTTCTTGACGATCATCGGCGGCTACAGCTCGTCTTCGAGGCGCAGCGTGGCGAGCGTCGCACGGATCTTGTCGTGAACCTCGACCGGCGCCAGCGACCCGTCGAAGCGGCGCAGCAGGCCCTGCTTCTCGTAGTAGTCGATGAGCGGCCACGTGGCCTCGTGGTACTTCTCCAGGCGGGCCAGCACCACCTCGGGCTTGTCGTCCTCGCGCTGGACCAGCGGGGAGCCGTCGATGTCGCAGCGGCCCTCGTGCTTGGGCGGGTCGAAGTCGACGTGGTAGGTGCGCCCCGCCTTCGAGACGCGCCGGCCGGAGATGCGCTTGACGATCTCCTCGTCGGGGACCTCGACGAGGAGCACCGCGGTGATGCGGCGGCCGAGCTTGGCCATCTCCTCGGCCAGGGCGTCGGCCTGCGGCACCGTCCGAGGGAAGCCGTCGAGCAGGAAGCCGTCGCGGGCGTCGTCGGCCGAGAGGCGCTCAAGGGCGATGCCGATCACGACGTCGTCGGGCACGAGGTCGCCGCGGTCCATGAAGTCCTGCGCGCGGCGGCCGAGCTCGGTGCCCTGGGAGCGCGCCTGGCGAAGCATTTCGCCGGTGGCCACGTAGGCGAGCGGGAAGTCCTCGCGGAGGCGGTCGGCCTGCGTGCCCTTCCCGGCGCCCGGGGGGCCGAGGAGGATCAGGTTCAGTTCGGTGAAACGGGTTTCGGCCTTCGATCCTCGCAAGCTCGAATCTCCGGACGACGTCACTTCAGGAAGCCCTCGTAGTTCCTCATCATGACCTGCGCCTCGAGCTGCTTGACCGTGTCCAGCGCGACGCCCACGACGATCAGCAGCGAGGTGCCGCCGAAGGTGAAGTTCGCGCTGGTCTGGGCGATGAGGACCGTCGGCAGCGCGGCGACGGCGGCGAGGTAGAGCGCGCCGGGGAACGTCAGCCGGGCGAGGATGCGGTCGAGGAACTCCGCGGTCGGGCGGCCCGGCCGCACGCCCGGGATGAACCCGCCGTACTTCTTGAGGTTCTCCGCCTGGTCGACCGGGTTGAAGGTGACCGCGGTGTAGAAGTAGGTGAAGACGATGATCATCAGCGACTCGCCGATGATGTACGGGGCGTTGCCAGGGGCGAAGAACGTCGCCACCGAACGCGCGCCCGGCGTGTTGATGAGCTGGCCGACCGTCGGCGGGAAGGCCATGATCGACGCCGCGAAGATGACCGGGATCACGCCGGCCATGTTGACCCGCAGCGGCAGGTAGGTCTGCCCGCCGGAGCTCATGCGGCGCCCGATGACGCGCTTGGCGTACTGCACCGGGATCCGCCGCTGGCCCTCCTGGATGAAAACGATCGACGCGACGACGCCCAGGGCGATGAAGGGCATCATCACCTTGAAGATCTGGTCCGAGTTCGTCGCCCACTTCTGGATGCCTTCGGGCAGCCGAGAGGCGATCGAGGCGAAGATCATCAGCGAGATGCCGTTGCCGATGCCGCGCTGCGTGATCAGCTCGCCCATCCACATGAGCAGGATCGTGCCGGCGGTCAGCGAGAGGACGATCAGGAAGACGTGCGGCACGTCGAAGACCGGGATGATCGGCGTCCCGCTGGCCTCGTTGGAGCGGAACAGGAAGACGTAGCCGATGGCCTGCGCGAAGGCCAGGCCGACGGTGAGGTAGCGCGTGTACTGCGTGATGCGCGCCTGGCCGACCTCGCCCTCCTTGGAGAGCTTCTCCAGCGAGGGGACCACGACCGTCAGCAGCTGCAAGATGATCGACGCCGTGATGTACGGCATGATCCCGAGCGCGAAGAGCGCGATCCGGCTCAGCCCGCCACCGGAGAACTGGTTCAGCAACCCCAGGATGGAGTTGCCGGAGAACGAGTTCGAGTCCTTGACGGCCTGGACGTCGATCCCGGGCACCGGGATGTACGACCCGATGCGGTACAGCGCGAGAACCATCGCCGTGAAGGCGAGCTTCTTGCGGATGTCCGCGACGGTGAACGCGCTGAGGATCGTGGACAACATGGTGTGAGGAGCCTAGGACTCCAGCACGGTGGCCGAGCCGCCTGCCGCCTCGATGGCAGCGCGGGCGGACGCCGAGAACGCGTGCGCGTGCACGGTCAGCGGCTTGCTGACCTCGCCCTTGTTGAGCACCTTGATCCGGATGTCCTTGCGGGTGCCGAGGCCCTTGGCGACCATCGCGGCGACGTCCACCGTGGCGCCCGACTCGAAGCGGTCATCGAGATCGCCGACGTTCACGGGCTGCGTGTGCGTGCGGAACATCTCGAACGGCATCGACTTCTTCATGTGCGGGCCGCGCAGCTTGCGCATCCGCATGTGGATCGGCATCTGGCCGCCCTCGAACCGCGAGCGGTCCTTGGCGCCGGTGCGCGAGCCCGCGCCCTTGTGGCCGCGGCCCGACGTCTTGCCCATGCCCGAGCCGTGGCCGCGACCGACGCGCTTGCGGTCCTTGCGGCTGCCCGGAGCGGGCTTCAGGGTGTGGAGGCCGATGGCCTCGCCGGTGGTGTCCTGTTTGTCCTCAGGGGCCATGTGACTAGTCCTCGGAAACGGTGATGAGGTGCCGCACGCGGTGCAGCATGCCTCGGGTCTGCGGGGTGTCCTTGACCTCGACGGTGTGGCCGATGCGGCGCAGGCCGAGCGACTCGAGCGTGGCCAGCTGGGCCTTGTCCGAGCCGTTCTTGGACTTGATCTGGGTCGCTTTGATCGCCATCAGTCGACGCTCCCGGGGGCCGTGGCGGCCAGCGAGGCGGCCTCCCCTGTGCCCTCCGCCGAAGGCGGATGGGTATCGGCGGTCTCGGTGTCCTCGTCCGCGTGGATGACCTCGGCGCCGGGGTCGACGCCCTCGCTCTTCTCGGCGAGGCCGAGCACGGCGTTGATCGAGAGGCCGCGCAGCTCGGCGACCTCCTCCGGCTTGCGGAGCTGCTGCAAGGCGGTGAGGGTGGCCTTGACCAGGTTGATCGGGTTCTGCGAGCCGAGCGACTTGCTCAGGATGTCGTGGATCCCGGCGAGCTCGAGCACCGCGCGCACGCCGCCGCCGGCGATGACGCCGGTGCCGGGCGAGGCCGGCTTCAGGAAGACGCGGCCGGCCCCGAAGACGCCGAGCGACTGGTGGGTGATCGTGGAGCCGTGCTTGGGCACGCGGAAGAGGTTCTTCTTGGCCTGCTCGACGCCCTTCTGGATGGCGAGCGGGACCTCGTTGGCCTTGCCGTAGCCGACGCCGACGACGTCACGCTCGTCCCCGACCACGACCAGCGCGGTGAAGGAGAAGCGACGGCCGCCCTTGACGACCTTCGCCACGCGGTTGATCTCGACGACCCGCTCCTGCAGGTCGAGTCCCTGCTGCGGGACGCTGCGGTCGATCGTCATACGGTGAGCCCTCCCTCGCGGACGCCGTCGGCGAACGCCTTGACACGGCCGTGGTAGCGGTAGCCGCCACGGTCGAAGACTGCGACCTCGACGCCGGCGGCCTTGGCGCGCTCGGCCAGGAGCGCGCCGCCGCGGGCGGCCTGCTCCATCGGCTTGAGGCCGCGCAACTCGGACTCCGTCCACGTGACGGAGGCCACCGTGCGGCCGGCCAAGTCGTCGACCAGCTGGGCGGAGATGCCGCGGTTCGAGCGGAAGATCGAGATGCGAGGACGAACCTCGGACCCCGTGATCTTCGCGCGGACACGGCGGCGGCGCCGCAGGCGCTGCGCCGGCTTGGTGGTGATGGTCATCGCGACCTCTTGCGATCGAAGTAGGTGATGTGGCCGGTGGAGCCATGACGCGCTGTCATGCGCGCTTCCCGACCTTCCGGGCGATGACTTCGCCCTCGTAGCGGATGCCCTTGCCCTTGTAGGGCTCCGGCGGACGCTGCTTGCGGATGATTGCTGCCGTCTCGCCGACGAGCTGCTTGTCGATGCCCTTGACCACGACGCGCGTGGGCACCGGGACCTCGAACTCGATGCCGTCCGGCGTCTCGATGTGCACCGGGTGCGAGTAGCCCAGCGCGAGCTCGAGGGTCTTGCCCTTGAGGTTCGCGCGGTAGCCGACGCCCTGGATCTCGAGCGCCTTGACGTAGCCCGTCGTGACGCCCTCGACCATGTTCGCCACGAGCGAGCGCGTGAGCCCGTGCAGGGCACGGTGCTCGCCGCGGTCGGTCGGGCGCGTCACCGTTACGAGATTCGCGTCGATCGACACGGTCATGTCACGGTGGATGCGCTCGGAGAGCTCGCCCTTCGGGCCCTTGACCTTCACGAGCTCGGGGCGGATCTCGATGTCGACGCCCGAGGGGACGTCGATCGGCTTGCGGCCGATGCGGCTCATGGCTACCAGACCTCCGCGACGACTTCGCCGCCCACGCCGGTCTGGCGGGCCTGGTGGCCCGTCATGACGCCGTGGGAGGTGGACATGATGATGGTGCCCATGCCGCCCTGGACCTTGGGCAGGTTGCCGTGGCCGCGGTAGGTCCGCTGGCCCGGGCGCGAGACGCGGCGCAGGCCCTGGATCGCCGAGCGACGGTCGTCCGTGTACTTCAGCGTCACGACGACGCGCTCGCCGGGGTGATCGGCGTCAGGCGCGCGCAGCTCGTAGGCCTGGATGTAGCCCTGCTCCTTGAGGATGCGGGCGAGCTCGCGCTTGAGCTTCGACGAGGGGATCTCGACGGTTTCGTGGGCGGCGCGTATGCCGTTGCGGATGCGCGTCAGGAAGTCCGCGATGGGGTCGGTCATGGTCATGGGGCTACCAGCTCGACTTCGTCATGCCGGGGATGTAGCCCTCGTGGGCCAGGGTGCGCAGGCAGATGCGGCAGATGCCGAACTTGCGGTACACCGAACGCGCGCGGCCGCACTTGCGACAGCGCGTGTACTCGCGGGTGGAGTACTTCGCCGGGCGCGCCTGCTTGACGCGTTGTGAGGTCTTGGCCATGTCAGGCCTCCGTCTTGGTGATGAAGGGGTTGCCGTCCTTGGAGAACGGGAAGCCGAACGCCTCGAGCAGCGCGTAGGCCTCGGGGTCGGTCTTGGCGGTCGTCGTGATGATGATGTCCAGCCCGCGGACCGCGTCGATCGCGTCGTAGTCGACCTCGGGGAACATCGTCTGCTCGCGGACGCCCATGGCGAAGTTGCCGCGGCCGTCGAACGAGGTGGGCTTGAGGCCCCGGAAGTCGCGGATGCGCGGGATCGCCACGGACACGAGGCGGTCGATGAACTCGTAGGCACGCTCGTTGCGCAGCGTGACCGCCGCGCCCACCGGCATGCCCTCGCGCACCTTGAACTGCGCGATCGACTTGCGGGCGATGCGGATGTTCGGCTTCTGGCCGGCGATCGCCGCGAGCTGCTCGGTCGCGTGGTCGAGGACCTTGGAGTCCGTCTTGGCCTCGCCCAGCCCCATGTTCAGCACGACCTTCTC
>JBBQZE010000131.1:0-8705 GCA_038207985.1 Solirubrobacterales bacterium | reverse complement strand
TCTTCGACCTCGACGGCTTCAAGCACTACAACGACTCCTTCGGGCACCCGGCCGGCGACGCGCTGCTCGCGCGGCTCGGGCAGCGGCTCGCCGAGCAGGCGGGGGAGGGGGCCTGCGCCTACCGGATGGGGGGTGACGAGTTCTGCGTCCTCGCGCCGCTCGCCGGCCGCACGGTCGAGGACATCTGCTCGGCGGGAGCGACCGCGCTCAGCGACGCGGGCAGCGGCTTCGCGATCGGCGCCTCGTTCGGTGCCGTCGTCGTCCCGTACGACGTGGCCGACGCCGAAGAGGCGCTCCGCGCGGCCGACCAGCGGATGTACGCCCACAAGCACGGCGGCCGCGCCTCGGCGAGCAGGCAGATCTCAGACGTGCTGGTGACCGCGCTGGTCGAGCGTGACGGGGAGCTCGGCGAGCACGTCCGCGACGTCGCGCTGCTCGCCGTCGGCGTCGCGGCGCAGCTCGGGCTCGACGACCGCGCGCGCGAGCTGGTCGGGCGCGCCGCGGTCCTCCACGACGTCGGCAAGGTGGCGATCCCCGACGCGATCCTCGAAAAGCCCGGGCCCCTGAACGCCGCCGAGTGGGAGTTCATGCGCCGCCACACGATCATGGGCGAGCGCATCATCGGCGCCGCGCCCGCGCTGCTCGGGGTCGCGGAGGTCGTGCGCGGCAGCCACGAGCGCTGGGACGGGCAGGGCTATCCCGACGGGCTCGCGGGCGAGGAGATCCCGCTCGCCTCGCGGATCGTGGCCGTCTGCGACGCCTACGACGCGATGACGACGCCGCGTCCCTACAGCACCGCGAGGCCGGACGGGGACGTGCTGCTGGAGCTCGCGCGCTGCAGCGGGTCCCAGTTCGACCCCGCCGTGGTCCGAGCCTTCTGCGCGCACCTCATCTCCCTGCGGATGCACGTGCCGGCGGCGCGGACGCCCGCTGCCTCTGGGGTCTGAGCGGCAACCGCCGAGTAGGTTGGGCGCCATGCAGACGCGTCCGCGGGTCGGCCTGGTCCTCGGTGCCGGCGGCGTCCTCGGCGCGGCGTGGCTCCAAGGCGCCCTCGCGGCCATCGCGGACGAGACGGGATGGGATCCCGGCAGCGCCGAGGTGATCGTCGGCACCAGCGCCGGATCGGTCATCGGCACCCTCGTCGCCTGCGGCGTTCCGCCTTGGTACATGGTCGCCCACTCCGCGGGCGAGAGCTTCGACGGGCGGCTGGACGCGGCGGGCGACCGCGCCTCGGCCGTCCCGCAGTCCGCGGGGGGCGGCTACAGCCTCGAGCGCGCGTTGCCCCGTCCCGGCCCGGGGTCGTGGCGCCTGGCGCTCGGGGCGTTGCGCGAGCCCCGGCGCCTGCCGCCGGCGGCGCTGCTGGCGGGCTGGATCCCCCGCGGCTTCATCTCCACGCAGCCGATCCAGGACGTCGTGCGAGCGGCCTGCTCCGAGGACTGGGCGCCGCACCCGGGGCTGCGCGTCGTCGCCTGCGACTACGCCTCGGGCAAGCGCGTCGTCTTCGGTGCAGCCGATGCGCCGGAGGCGAAGCTGCCGGAGGCGGTGGCGGCGTCGTGCGCGATCCCCGGTTTCTACGTCCCGCCCCGGATCGGCGGGCGCACCTACGTCGACGGTGGGCTCTGGTCCGTCTCGAACCTCGACCTCCTGGCCCGCGAGGACTTCGACCTGGTGGTCTGCCTGAACCCCACGAGCTCGCGCGACAACGCCGGCGCGCTCCCCGGCCGGGTCCTGCGGGCCGCCGCGGGGCGCCGCCTCGGCCACGAGGCCAAGCGCGTGCGCGCGGCCGGCGCGGAGGTCGTCCTGCTGCAGCCGTTGGCCGAGGACCTCGAGGTGATGGGGGAGAACCTGATGGCCGGAGCGCGCCGGCACGTCGTGGTGGAGACCGCGCGCAAGACCACGGGCTGGCAGCTGCGCGGCCTGGGCGACGCGCTGGCGTCGCTGCCGCCGGGCGGGGCGCCCTTCACCCGGCGCCCGCCCGGTCCGCCCGCGTCGTGGCCCGGCTTCGAAGAGGCCGCGCGGGAGCGCTTCCAGGCGGCCTGAGGGCCACCGTGGGGGGTGCGCGGATGCCCTCCGTCATCTCCGACCGCGTTGGTAGGATTGAGGTCGATGATCTTCACGACCAAGGCCGAGTACGGCGTACGGCTCATGGTGGAGCTCGGCCGCCAGGCGACCGCGGGCTCCGGTGCCGCGGTGTCGCTCAAGGCGATCGCCTCGGCCGAGGCCCTGCCGCTCGCCTACCTCGAGCGCATCGTCGCCCTCCTGCGCAAGGCGGAGCTCGTGGAGAGCACCCGCGGCGCCCACGGTGGCTACCGCCTCTCGCGCCCCGCCGCCGAGATCACGATGGACGACGTCATCGTCGCCCTCGAGGGCACGGTGGCGCCCATGAACTGCTTCGTGGACGACACGCAAGGCGGGGCCGGCACGAGCCGGATCCTCTGCTCGCACGAGGCGGACTCCGGCCACGGCTGCGCGACCAAGCTCCTGTGGCTGCGCGTGCAGGGCGGGGTCATGGAGAAGCTCGCGCAGACCACCTTGGCGGAGCTCGTCGCCTTCGGCGATCGCGACGCGACGACCACCCGTAGCACCCCGGACGACCAGACGACCCGAAAGCCCCTCACCCATGCCTGACCTCGAGATCCGCAACCTGCACGTGCAGGCCGACGACAAGGAGATCCTCAAGGGGGTCGACCTCACGGTCCGCCAGGGCGAGATCCACGCGCTGATGGGCCCGAACGGCTCGGGCAAGTCGACGCTGGCCAACGCGATCATGGGCCACCCGTCGCTCGAGGTCACCGAGGGTCAGATCCTGTTCGGCGGCGAGGACGTCACCCGGGCCGACACCGACGAGCGGTCCCGGATGGGCCTGTTCATGGCCTTCCAGTACCCCGTGGCCATCCCGGGCGTCACGATCACGAAGTACCTCCGCATGGTGATGAACGCGCACCGCGAGGCCCGCGGCGAGCCGGAGGTGTCCCTCAAGGAGTTCCGGCAGACCGTCGAGGCCGCCATGGAGCTCACCGACGTGCCGCGCGCCTTCGTCTCGCGCTACCTCAACGACGGGTTCTCCGGCGGGGAGAAGAAGCGCCTCGAGACGCTCCAGCTCGCGCTGCAGAAGCCGTCGATGGCGATCCTCGACGAAACGGACTCCGGGCTGGACATCGACGCGCTGAACGTCGTGGCCAACGGCGTCAACACGGTCGCCAAGGGCTCCGACATGGGCGTCCTGATCATCACCCACTACCAGCGGATCCTGCACCTGGTGGAGCCCGAGCGCGTCTCGATCCTGTTCGAGGGCCGCATCGTCAAGGAGGGCGGGCCCGAGCTCGTCACCCAGCTGGAGTCCGAGGGCTACGGCTGGATCAAGGACGAGGTCGCAGCGGGAGCCACCGCGTAAGCATGGCCATCGCCACCGCCGCCGATCTCCGCGCCGAGTTCCCGACGCTCGACCGCGACGGGATCGTGTACCTCGACGCGGCGGCGACCTCCCAGACGCCGCTCACGGTGCTGGCGGCGATGGACGACTACTACCGCCACCACCGGGCGTCGGTGCACCGCGGCGTCTACGCCGTCGCGGCCGAGGCGACCGACCTCTTCGAGGGCGCGCGCCACCGCATCGCGCGCTTCGTCGGCGCCGAGGCCCGCGACACCGTCTTCGCCCACAACGCCACCGAGGCGCTGAACCTCGTCGCGCGCGGCGTGGCGGGGCCGGGCGACAAGGTCGTGCTCACGGAGATGGAGCACCACTCGAATCTCGTGCCGTGGCAGATGACCGGCGCCGAGCTGCTCTGGGTCGGGATCGACGAAGACGGCGCACTGCGGCTCGACGAGCTCGAGGCGCACCTTGCCGCCGGCGGCGTCAAGGCCGTCGCGGTCACCCACGTCTCCAACGTGCTCGGCACCATCAACCCGATCGCCGCGATCGCCGCGCAGGCGCGGGCGGCCGGGGCGCTCACCGTCGTCGACGGGACCCAGGCCGTGCCGCAGATGCCGGTCGACGTCGTGGCGCTGGGCTGCGACTTCTACGTGTGGACCGGCCACAAGGCCTACGGCCCGACGGGCGTCGGCGTGCTGCACGGCCGCCGTGAGGCGCTGGAGGCACTACCCCCGCTGATCGGCGGCGGGCACATGATCGCTTCGGTTACCAAGTCGGGGCCGCGCTGGGCGGAGGTCCCGACCCGCTTCGAGGCCGGCACGAGCGCCATCGCCGAGGTCATCGGGCTGGGGGCCGCCGTCGACTTCCTGTCGGGCATCGGCATGGACGCCGTGCGCGAGCACGAGTGCGACGTCACGGCGTACGCGCTCGAGTGCCTGACGGCGATGGACGGCGTGTCGATCGACGGCCCGCCCGACGCCGCGGCCCGCGGCGCGCTGGTCTCCTTCACCGTCGACGGCGTGCACCCGCACGACGTCGCCGAGATCATCGGCGCGCGCGGTGTCTGCGTCCGCGCGGGCCACCACTGCGCGCAGGTCCTCATGCAGGCCCTCGGCCACCAGGCCACGACGCGCGCGTCCTTCGCGGTCCACAGCTCCCGCGAGGAGGTCGACGCGCTCGTCGCCGGCATCCGCAAGGTCCAGGAGGTCTTCGCCTGATGGATGACATGTACCGGGAGGAGATCCTCTCCCACTACAAGCGGCCCCGGAACTGGGGCCCGCTCCCCGAGGCCGACCTCGAGTTCGAGGACACCAACCCGCTCTGTGGGGACGAGCTGAAGGTGATGCTCAAGGTCGACGAGCACAAGGTCGTCACCGACGTGCGCTTCGACGGCCACGGCTGCGCGATCTCGCAGGCCTCGGCGTCCATGGCCTCCGAGGAGCTCGTGGGCAAGACGGTCGACGAGCTCGTCGCGCTGGACAAGTCCTTCGTGCTCGACCTGCTCGGCATCGACATCTCCGCCACGCGCATGAAGTGCGCGATGCTCTCCCTGAAGGTCATCAAGTCCGCCGGCCTCGGCGGCGCGGTGGACTGGGAGCCCGAGACGCCGCCCAGCGAGGCCGAGACCCGCTAGAAGCGCCGTGACGCGCGCGGTGGCCGGTGCCCCCCGGCGCATCGGTCCGTCGCTCGGGTTGCCCCGGGTGGCTGTCGTGTGAGACGCTCGACGCAAGCTAGCTAGGGGGTCCCATGCGTGTCCGCCGACCTATTGACTTCATCGCCGGAGCAGCTGTCCTCGGCTTGACTGCTGGGACCACGGCGCTCGCCGCGACGCCGACCGCCGGCATGTGGACCAGTCCCGGCGAAGGGGGCGCGGCGTTCACCGTGAAGGGATCGTCGATCCTCCCGGCCGGGCAGGCGCCGCGGCGTTACATCTACGCCCCGAGCAACTTCCGCTGCAACTCGGCCAACATGGCGGTCAAGGCGGCGTCGATCAAGATCTCCGGAGGGGCTTTCAAGTACGACGGGCCCGCCTACGTGGACGTCTCCCGAGCGAAGAAGTACATCGGCCGACTCGTCTGGAGCGGCAAGTTCACGACCGCGACCACGGTCAAGGGGAGCTACCGATTGCGCAGCAAGGTGACACCGGTGCCCGGAACCCCGTTCACCTTCAAGTCCAAGAGCTGCGACTCGGGCGTCCGCGCCTGGACGGGCACGCGGACGCAGGGCGCCGGCACGGGAACCGGCGTCGGCGTCGGCGTCGGCGTCGGCTGAGATCGGCGGGGATCACGAGCGAGGCCGAAGCCCGTTAGCGGACCGCGTTCTGGCGCACCGCTTGACAGGCGAGCGGGCGCCTGGTCGGGTCGGGCGATGCGCTGTCCCAGCGCCTCCCTGGTCGTGGCCGTCGCGGCGCTCGCCGTTCCTTCGGGCGCCGCGGCGAAGACGATCCGCACGAGCTTCCAGCTCGTCCAGTCGTCGCCGTCGCGGGTCTATGCCGACACGTCGTTCATCCCCTTCGCGCTGCCGGATCCGGTCAACCGCGTGTACCGCTACACGACCGGCCCGCGCACCTTCGTCGGCCCGTGGATCCCGGCGGCGGTCGGCGGCGGAGGCGCCTCGGACCTCCTCGGGCGCATCACGAAGGACAAGTACTCGCGCCAGGGCGCTGCGACGCGGGGCGTCGTGGTCGACCGTCCCCTCACGACCCGCGAGCGCGGCAGCTTCACGGTGCTCGCCGAGCTCTACCGGGAGGCCGACGTCCTAGTGCTCGCGGCCGGCCACCCCGCCTGCGCCGGGCTCACCCAGGCGCAGGCCCGCTCGATCGCGCGGGGAACGACGACGCGCTGGTCGCAGCTTGTCGCCGGCGCGAAGAGCGACGCGATCCGTGTCCGCTACCCGGCCGGCGCGAGCGGCGGCGGCGAGCCGCACCTCGGGACCCGAATCGTCAACTTCCGAAGCCTGAACTACGCGAGGGGCGCCGTGGGGGCCCCGGACGGCGGCGTTGCGGCGGCTGCCCGCGGCGACCAGTCGATCGCGGCGATCACGACGTGGAGCCGGGTCCGCGCGCGGCTGGCCGGCGTCTGCGTCGTCCCCTTGAACGGCGTGGCGCCGAGCGACGGGTCGGTCACGAGCCTGCGGTACGCCGAGGCGTTCCCGGTGAGCTACGTGGTGCTGCGCAGCGTCCCCGGCCTCTCCGCCGAGGGCCGGGCGCAGGTGGCCGTGATGCGGCGGGCAATGGGGTCGTTCCTGCGGTCGGCTCGGCTGCGGGGGCTCTTGCGGGCGCGAGGGCTGCTGGTGGGCGACGGCAGCGCCTGACGTTCACGCGGCCGGCGGCCCGAGCGCCCGCCGCAGCTCCCCAGCCACCGAGGCGTCGCCCGGCTCCAGCTCCTCCCACATCACGCGGATCGGCGTCCAGCCCTCGAGGCGGTAGCGCCGGTCGCGGCGCCGGTCGTCGAGCATCTCCGCGCGGCGCTGGTGATGCGCTCGGGAGTCGAGCTCCAGCGCGAGCCGCGGGGCGCTCCACACCGCGTCGACCTGGCAGCCGGCGACCTCTGCGTTGCGGGCGTCGGGCTGCGGGAGGCCGTGGTGCCGCAGGTAGCCCGTGAGCCGTCGCTCGAGCTCCGAGCGCGCCATTGCGTCCTCCGAGTGGAGCAGCAGCTCGGTCCGCGCCCAGCCCGCGCGACCCGGCAGGCCGGCGTGGACCTCCTCGAGCCGCCCGCACGGGAGCGCGCGCAGCCGGTCGGCCAGCAGGCGCAGCCGGGGGTAGGGAAGGTCGTCCGCGCGGTCGACCAGCGTCCGCGCGGGATCGGTCACGCGAAGCAGCCGCTCGAAGGTGAGCACGTCGGCGGGCGGCAGGCGGCGGGTGCGGTGAACGACGATCCCCGGCCGCGACCGCGTCGCCTGCGTCGTGACGACGTGCACCGGTCCCGGGTGCTCCCAGTCTTCCTCCTCCCAGCCGTAGAACGCGCAAGCGCTCGGTCCGCAGAGCGCCGCATCGCCGCCGCACCACCACACCGCGGCGAGGAACTCGGCCTTGCGCGGCAGCGCGCGGTGCCCGAGCGCGTCGACGCCGGGGTGCACCGGACGCAGGCGCCCGCTGCGGCGACGGTGGCGGATCGCCGCGGCGCCGAGCCCGAGCGCGAGCTGGTCCTCCCGGCGGAGCAGCCCCCACTGCGCCTCGGCCCGCGCGACGAGCGCCGCCTCGAGGGGGTTGAGCAAGAGGTGACCCATGTGGTCACGTAGTGCTCAACCCCCCGGAGTTCGCCCCCCAGGGGGGACGACGTCAGGCCGGGCAGGTCGCCGTCGGCGGGTGCGTCTTGAGGTCCTTCACCAGGGCCCGGGGGCGGGCGGTCATGATCCCGTCGGCGCAGTACGAGGCGAGCTTGCGCCAGTTCAGCGGGCCGTCGACGTCACCGTCGCCGAACCAGACCTGCCACGCGAAGCCGTCCTTGTGGGCCCTTGCGACGTAGTCCGGCGTCGTGACGGTCAGCAGGGAGCCGCCGAACACGTAGGTGATCGGCACCTGGAAGGCGACGGTCCCCGCGCCTGGCGCCTTGCCGCCGAGGAGGTAGTCGGCGTCGCCGGCGACGCCCGGGGCCAACGGGATGCTCGGGGCGAGCGCGTGGAAGCGGTCGACCGCCGGCTGCTTGAAGGAGACGACGATCAGGTCGCGCCGCGGCGAGCCCTTCAGCAGCGCGGCGAGGACCTCGGCGTTCTTGAGGTACTCCGCGTCGGCCTCGGCCTTCGTCCGGCCCTTGATCTCGATGTTGATGCGCGTCTTCGGGAACGCCTTCAGGACCTCCCTGAGCGTCGTGACGCGGAAATCCGAGGCCTTGAAGCCCTTCGGCGGCTTGCGCCTGTGCGTGGCCACGCCGCGGAAGCGGTAGGCCGGCTTCGCGCGGGCGTGGTCGTAGGCGTTGCCGTCCGGTGTCTTCGGCGTCGCGAACCAGTAGGCCGCGTCGAGCCTGCGCATCTGCGCCAGCGTCTTGGACGCGATCGTGCCCTTGCCGTTCGTGACCCGGTCGACCGTCGTGTCGTGCATCACGACGACCTGGTCGTCCTTGGTCACGCCGACGTCGAGCTCGAGCATCTGCGCGCCCGCCGCGAGCGACTTGCGGAACGCGTACATCGTGTTCGAGGGGAACTCGTCCTCGCCGCCCTGGTGGGCGATCACCAGCGGCTTGGACTTGATCCACGGGTTGGCGGCGGCGGCGGGGCCGGCGGTGACCAGCGCGGCGGTCGCGGCAAGCAGGGCGGCGCAGCCGAGGCGGGCGGGGGAGGGGAGGGAGCGCACCCGGCGACCTGACGCTGATGCGCGGCGAGCTGGGCCGCCCCG
>JBBQZE010000130.1:0-8745 GCA_038207985.1 Solirubrobacterales bacterium | reverse complement strand
GGCGGGGGCCGCCGGCGCCGGGACGGGCGGGGCAGGAGTCGCGGGGACCGGCGCCGAGACGGAGCGCGGCGGCTCGGGTGGCGGGGCGACGGCGGCAGCCGCGGCGAGCGCGCGCTCGAGGCGTTCGAGACGGGCGAGCAGCGCGTGGGTCGAGGCGTCGACCTCGGGCGTTGCGGCCTTCACCAGCGCGAGCTCGAGGTGGGTCCGGGCGTCCGCACCGTCCTTCGTGGCGCGCAGGGCGGCCGCGAGGAGGTCGATGAGGCGGACGACGTCGGCGGCGGGGACGCGCTGCGCCTGTTCGCCGAGCCGGGCGTCGCGGTCGGAGGTCACCGAGAGCTCGGGCGGGACGCCGCCGAGCGTCTGCGTGATCAGCAGCTCGCGGGCGTGGCCCTCGAGGTCGCGGACGAACTGTGTGACGTCGCGCCCGGTGTCGACGAGCTCGGCCGCCGCGCGCAGCGCCGAGGCGGCGTCGTGGGAGGCGACCGCGTCGAGCGCGCCGAACAGCAGGTCGGCGTCGGCGACGCCGAGCACCGCCAGGACGTCGTCGACGGCGATGTGGTCGCCGGAGTAAGTGACGAGCTGCTCGAGGGTGCCGAGCGCGTCGCGGAACGAGCCCGTGGCGTGCCGCGCGAGGAGGGCGACCGCGTCGGGCGGGATCGCGATGGCCTCCTGGTCGGCGACGCGCTGGACGACTCGGGCGAGCTGCTCGACGGTCGGGCGCGCGAAGTCGAAGCGGTGGCAGCGGTCGACCACGGTGGGCAGCACCTTCGACGCCTCGGTCGTGGCCAGCACGAAGACGGTGGAGGGCGGCGGCTCCTCGAGGGTCTTGAGGAACGCGTTCCACGCCTGCGTGGTCAGCATGTGCGCCTCGTCGAGGATGTAGACCTTGTAGCGGCCGCTGACGGGCGCGAAGGCGACGGACTCGCGGAGGTCGCGGATGTCGTCGACGGAGTTGTTCGAGGCCGCGTCCATCTCGATGACGTCGAGCGACGTCGCGCTCTGGATCGAGCGGCAGGAGTCGCAGCGGCCGCACGGTGTGGTCGTCGGGCCGGGCGGCCGCGGGTCCTCAGGGACCCCGGAGCAGTTCAGGCACGCCGCGAGGATCTTCGCCATCGAGGTCTTGCCCGTGCCACGGGAGCCCACGAAGAGGTAGGCGTGGTGGAGCTTGCCCTGCTCCACGGCGTTGCGCAGCGTGCGCACGACGTGCTCTTGGCCGACCACGTCGTCGAACGTGCGCGGGCGATGGCGGCGGTACAGCGAGGGGGCGTTCGACATGCGGCTGGGGCCAGTCTCGCACACGTCGCCCGGAGCTCCCGGGCCGCCCCGCAGCCGCGGCCGCCCACCCGTCGCGTAGCCTGCCGGTCGCATGGCACGCGCCCGCTTCGCCGCGGGGATCGGGGCCCTGGCGGCGCTGCTGTGGGCCGTCGTCGGCCACGGCCTCGTCAACTACGACACGCTCTACACGCTCGTCTGGGGGCGCGACCTGGCGCACGGGCGGCTGCCCGACGACGGCGTGCCGCTCGCCCCCACGGCGCACCCGCTGGCGACCGTGCTGGCCTTCCTCGCCTCCCCCGTGACCGACACGCGCACGGACGGGGTCCACGGCCAGGTCGCCACGTCGGTGGTGCTCGCGCTGGCCTTCGTCGCGCTCGCGCTGCTCGGATGGGTCGTCTACCGCCTCGGCGCGGCGTGGTTCCACCCGGCCGCCGGCGTCCTGGCCGCCGCGCTCCTGCTCACCCGCCGCCCCGTCCTCGACTTCGGCGCCCGCGCCTACGTCGACGTCCCCTACCTCGTGCTGGTCCTGGGTGCGCTGCTGGTGGAGACCAACCGGCCGAAGGCGGGCCGGCAGGTGCTGTTCCTGCTCGGCGCCGCGGGCCTGATCCGCCCGGAGGCGTGGCTGTTCGCCGCCGCCTACCTCGTGTGGACGCGCGACTGGCGGCTGCTGCCCTACGCGGCGATCGGCCCGCTGGGGTGGGCGCTGTACGACCTCGCGCTGACCGGCGACCCGCTCCACTCGCTCACGGGCACGCGGGACAACGCCGCGGCGCTCGGCCGCGTCACGGGGCTGGGGAACGTCCCGGGGACGGTGCCCAGGCGCATCGGCGAGATCCTGCGCGAGCCGGTGCTCCTCGCCGCCGCCGGCGGCGGCGTGCTGTCGCTGCTGTGGCTGCGGCCCGGTGGAGCGGGACCGGACGCGGGGCGCGGCGCGCGGCTCGGCGCGGTCGCGGGCGTCGTGTCCCTCGTCGCCTTCTGCGTGCTGGCCGCCGCCGGGCTGCCGATCATCGGCCGCTACCTGCTCCTGCCCGCGACCGTGCTGGCGCTCTTCGCCGGAGCCGGGCTGCTCGGGTGGCTCGCGCTGCCCGCCGGCGACTCCCGGCGCCGGCCCTGGCAGGCGTTCGCCGTGGTCGCCGCCCTCGTGCTGGTGGCCTTCACGCCGGGGCAGGCCGGGCGGATCGGGGCCCTCCGCGACGCGCTGCGCATCCAGTCGGGCATCCAGGGCGACCTCTCGCGACTGGTCGGCGGCGATCGGCTTCCCGCGGCCTGCGTCCCCGTCGCCGTGCCGAACCGGCGCCCCATCCCCCTGCTCGCCCTGTGGCTCGACCGTCGCCCGCAGTCCTTCGTGGCGGCGGGCGGGAGCCGGCCGCCGGCGCACGGCGCCTACCTCCAGCCCGCCACGCCGATGGTCGCCGCCGACTACATCCTCGACCCCCGGGACCGCGACCGCCGGGTGCCACCGCCCCCGGCCGCCTTCACCCGCCGTGCGTCCAATCCGAGCTGGGTGCTATTGACAAAGGGTTGTGAGTGAGTGCATACTCACTAACCGTGGTCCGCACCCTCTCCAACGCCGAAGACCGCCGCGAAGCGGTCGTCGCGGCGGCGATGCACACCTTCGCCGAGCGCGGCATCAACGGCACGCCCACGAGCGCGGTGGCCGAGGCGGCCGGCATCTCCCACGCCTACCTGTTCCGCCTCTACCCGACCAAGGTCGACCTCGCGGTGGCGGTCGCCGAGCGCTGCATGGCCCGGATCCACGCAGCGTTCGTGGAGGCCGGCTCGCACGCCGCGCGCGACGGTGAGGAGGTGCTCGCGGCCATGGGCCACACCTACGCCGAGTTGCTCGTCGCCGAGCCCGAGCTGCTTCTGCTCCAGCTCCACGCCCACGCGGCGAGCCCGCAGCACCCGGAGATGCGCGACGCCATGCGCAGCGGGTGGCAGCGCCTGGTCGAGATGGTCACCACGCTCTCGGGCGCCGACGGCCCGGAGGTCCAGCGCTTCTTCGCCTACGGGATGCTGCTCAACGTCGTGGCCGCCCTCGGCCTCGAGGACCTCGACGCCCCGTGGGCGCACACCCTCACCGACAAGCCGGAGCCGCCCGCCGATGGCGCGGCCGGCTGCTGACCCTCTTTTTTCACCTCGCTATGAGTAACTACTCACACACAACAGGAGCCACCACCGTGCCACCCAAGACCCCCGGGCGCCCCCGCGCCGGCTGGACCCTGGCGCTCGTCTCGATCGCCCTCTTCATGACCTCGCTCGACAACCTCGTCGTCGGCGTCGCGCTGCCGTCGATCCGCCGCGACTTCGGCGGCTCGCTGGCGTCGCTGGAATGGACGGTCAACGCGTACACGCTGACCTTTGCGGTGTTCCTCATCCTCGGGGCCGCACTCGGCGACCGCTTCGGTCGCAAGCGCTCGTTCGTGCTCGGGCTCGGGCTGTTCACCACGGCCAGCGCCCTCGCGGCGCTCGCGCCGAGCATCGACTCGCTCGTCGCCGCCCGCGCATTGCAGGGCCTGGGGGCGGCGATGGTGACCCCGCTCACGCTCACGCTGCTCTCCGAGGCGTTCCCCGCGGAACGGCGCGGGCTCGCGCTCGGCGTCTGGGCCGGCGTCAGCGGGCTCGGCGTGGCGATGGGCCCGTTCGTCGGCGGCGCCGTCGTGGAAGGCATCTCCTGGCAGTGGATCTTCTGGCTCAACGTGCCGATCGGCCTGGCCGTCGTGCCGCTCGCCACCCGCTACCTCAGCGAGTCGCGCGGCCCGTCCAAGGCGCTCGACCTGCCGGGCCTCGTCCTCGTCGCCTCGGGCCTGCTCGGAGTCGTCTTCGGGATCGTGCGCGCCCAGGATCTCGGCTGGACCAGCGCCGCCGTGACCGCGTCGATCGCCGCCGGCGTCGTGCTGCTCGCGGGCTTCGTCGTCTGGGAGCTGCGGGCCGCGGAGCCGATGCTGCCGATGCGCTTCTTCCGCTCCCGCGGGTTCGCTGCGACCAGCGGCGTGTCGTTCGCGATGTTCTTCGGCGTGTTCGGCTCGATCTTCCTGCTGAGCCAGTTCTTCCAGTCCGCGCAGGGCTACGGCGCGTTCGAGGCGGGCGCCCGGACCCTCCCGTGGACCGGGATGCCGATGCTCGTGGCTCCGATCGCCGGCATCCTCAGCGACCGGATCGGCTCGCGGCCGTTGATGGCCGCCGGCCTGGCGCTGCAGGCGGGCGCCATCGCCTGGCTCGCGTCGATCACCACGGTCGACGTCGCCTACGGCTCGCTCATCGCGCCGTTCGTGATGGGCGGGACCGGCATGGCGCTCGTGTTCGCGCCCAGCGCCAACGCTGTCCTGCGCTCAGTCCGCCCGGAGGAGGTCGGCCAGGCCTCCGGCGCCACGAACGCGATCCGCGAGCTCGGTGGCGTCATGGGCGTCGCGGTGCTCGCCAGCGCCTTCAGCGCCGGCGGCTCCTACGCCAGCCCGCAGGCGTTCACCGACGGGCTCACCGCGGCGCTGCCGATCGGCGCGGCGGTGCTCGCCGCGGGGGCGGTCGCGGCGCTCTTCGTGCCCGGCATCGGACGGGCGCGGGCGGCTGAGCCGGTCGCCGTGGGGGCGCCCGCCCCCGCCTGAAGCGGGGACGTGTGGGTGGGTCGTGCCACCCCCGGCGTCACGATCCGCCACACCCCCGCGGGCCGGCGGGGATGTGGACCTTCGAAGGGAGTGGATCGTGCACCCAGCCTCGAAGCGCGTCCACCGGGCCGCTCTCGCTGAGCGACGGCTCCGGTCCGGGCACTCCCGCTGCGCACGCCGGAAGCCGCTTAAGGCTGCTTCCTTCCGGACCTGACCTGGTTCACGGGCCGACGTCGCGCGGGACCCGGGCCATCAGCACCGCCTGCAGCGCACTGACCCAGCGACCGCACCCCTTGAACCGGGGATTCGGCCTCGCTAGAGCGGAACTGCGAGCGACAGGGCGCCGCTACTCCCCCACCTAGCACGATCCTCGGGGAGCGTAGCGCTCAGGGCGTCGACGCAGGCAGGCGGGCGTCGAGCTCCCGGCGCAGCTCGCGGCGCACGCGGATGTCGAGGCCGCCGACCTGCCGGTCGAGGTCGCGCTGGACCGTCGAGACCTGGCGGTCGAGCTCGTCCTGCAGATCGTTCCCGACGCGGGTCAGCAGGACGGCCAGCGCGACGACCATCACCACGGTCTGCAGGAGCGCGAGCGCCGCGATCCACGGCAGCAGGCGCCGGTGGTATGAGCGCCGGCAGAAGGGGCACGAGCGCGACGCCGTGACCGCGATGGTCGAGCAGTGCGGGCAGACGCGCTGCAGCGCCTGGCCGGAGGGGGTGACCATCCCGACGAGGGTAGGAGGAGGCGTCGCCCCGGATCGGGGTCAGCCCGCCGCGAAGCGCGGCGGGCGCCGCTCGAGGAACGCCGTGACGCCCTCGACGAACTCCGGTGCGCCGCCGCGCGTGCCCTGCAGCTCCGCCTCCAGGTCGAGGGCCGCGTCGAGGCCCGCCAGCGGTCCCGCGTCGACCATCCGCTTGACCTCGGCCTGCGCCCCGACGGCACCGGCCGCGAGCCGGGCGGCGAGCGCGGCCGCCGCGTCCGCGAGGCCGGCGTCCTCCTCGACGCGGTCGACCAGGCCCCAGGCCAGCGCCTGCTCGGCGCCCACGCGGTCGGCCAGGAGCGCGAGCTCGGCGAAGCGCCCGCTGCCGACCCGCGCCGGGATCAGGCAGGACGCGCCGCCGTCGGGGACCAGGCCGATGTTCGTGAACGACAGCAGGAAGTACGCCGAGCGCGCCGCGAGCACGAGGTCGCAGGCCAGGGCGTAGGAGACCGCGATGCCCACGGCGGGGCCGTTGACCGCCGCGACGACCGGCTTGGGCAGCGCGCGCAGCGCGCGCACCGGCGCGTTGAAGTGCTCCTTGAGCGCGCGCTCGAAGTCGGGCATCCCGCCCGGGAGCTTCGGCCCGCCCTGGTCCTTGAGGTCAGCGCCGGAGCTGAACGCCCGCCCCGCGCCCGTGAGGACGACGGCGCGCACGCGGGGTTCCGCGGCGACCTCGAGGGCGCCGCGGAGGTCCACCGCCGACTGGATCGTGAGCGCGTTGAGCGCGTCGGGGCGGTGCAGCTCGATCGTCAGCACCGCGCCGTCGCGGGTGAGCCGCAGGGTCTCGAAATCGGGGAGGCTCATCGCGGGCGAACCTACCGGGCCTTCGCTTCGACCGGTCCTGCCGTGGGAGGATCCGCAATCCCCTCCGAGCGACCACCGAAGGAGCCCGCCGTGCAGGGCCTCATGCAGGACGTCCCGCTGTCCCTGGCCCACGTCTTCGGGCGCGCCGAGCGGTTCTGGGCCGATCGCGTGATCGTCACCGTGACCGCCACGGGCGCGCGGGAACGCACCACCTACGGCGACTGGGCGCTGCGCACCCGGCGGCTCGCCGGCGTCCTCGACGACCTCGGGATCTCCGCCGACGGCCGCGTCGGGACGTTCGCCTGGAACTCCGCCCGGCATCTCGAGCTGTACTTCGCCGCGCCGTGCTCGGGCCGGGTGCTGCACACGCTGAACATCCGCCTCTTCCCCGAGCAGGTCGTCTTCGTCGCCAACCACGCCGAGGACGAGGTCGTCTTCGTCGACCGCTCCCTGCTGCCCCTGCTCTGGCCGCTGGTGGACGAGATGCCGACCGTCCGGACGGTCGTCGTGATGGACGACGGCGCCGACGCCGAGCTCCCGGACGACCCGCGCGTCCGTGACTACGAGGAGCTGCTCGCGGCCGCCGAGCCGCTGCAGGAGTGGCGCGTCGAGGACGAGAACCAGGCCGCGGCCATGTGCTACACGAGCGGGACCACCGGCAACCCGAAGGGCGTCGTCTACTCGCACCGCTCGATGACCCTCCACGCGATGGCGACGATGCTCACCGACACCTTCGGGCTGTCCGAGCGCGACGTCGTGCTCCCCGTCGTTCCGCAGTTCCACGCCAACGCGTGGGGGCTCGCCCACGCGGCCGTCATGGCGGGAGCGGGCCTCGTGATGCCCGGGCCCGACCTGTCCCCCCGGGCGATCGCGACGCTTATGGAGGAGGAGCGTGTCTCGCTCGCCGCCGGCGTCCCGACGATCTGGATGGGCGTGCTCGGAGAGCTCGAGGGCCGCGACCTCTCCGCCCTCACGCGGATCCTGTGCGGCGGCTCGGCGGTGCCGCGCGCGCTGTCGGAGGCCTACCGCGAGCAGACGGGACACCCGATCCTCCAGGCCTGGGGGATGACCGAGACCAGCCCCATCGGCTCCGTCGCCACGGTGAAGTCGACCTTGGAGGACCGCTCCGAGGACGAGCTCGCCGGCCTGCGCGCGAGCGTCGGGCTCATCTCCCCGCTCGTCGACGTGCGCATCGTCGAGTCCGGCACCGTGGACGCGCTGCCCTGGGACGGCAGCGCCCAGGGCGAGCTGCAGGTGCAGGGCCCCTGGGTCGCCTCGGGCTACTACGACGACGAGCGCAGCCCCGTCAGCGCGGACGGGTGGCTGGCCACGGGCGACGTCGCGACGATCGACAGCGAGGGCTACATCCGCATCGTCGACCGCACCAAGGACGTGATCAAGTCGGGCGGGGAGTGGATCTCCTCCGTGGAGCTCGAGAACGAGATCATGGCCCACCCGCTCGTCGCCGAGGCCGCGGTCATCGGGGTGCCCGACGCGAAGTGGGGCGAGCGCCCGCTGGCCTGTGTGGTGCCCGTCGACGGCGCCGCGCTCGACGGCGACGACGTCCGCGCCCACCTCGACGGGCGCGTCGCGAAGTTCTGGATCCCCGAACGCGTCGAGCTCATCGACGAGGTCCCGAAGACGTCGGTCGGCAAGTTCTCGAAGAAGGACCTTCGCGCCCGCTTCGCCGAGCAGCCGTGAGCCACACCGCGTCCCCGGTCCGCCTCGACTCACACGACGCGGTCGTGTTGTGCAGCGAGGGCCCGCCGCTCGAGGCGACAGTCGTCCCGTCGGCGGGCATGGTCGTCGCGTCGCTGCGCCACCGCGGCGACGAGCTCCTCGGCCAGCGGGGGGGACTGGGCGCCTACGTGGCGGACGGCAAGACGTTCGGCATCCCGCTGCTGCACCCGTGGGCGAACCGGCTCGGCGGGAACGACTACGGGCGCGGCGACGGCCACGTCGAGCTGCCGGAGGACTCGCCCCGGGTACGCCGCGACGAGCACGGGCTGCCGATCCACGGCCTGCTGGCGGCCTCGCCGTACTGGACGCCGGAGGCGCCACGCGCGACCGAGGACGCCGCGTGGCTCGCGGCCGAGCTCGACTTCGGCGCCCATCCCGACCTGCTGGCGTCCTTCCCGTTCCCCCACCAACTGCGCCTCGAGGTGGTGCTCGAAGGCGCGACGCTGCGCATCACCCTGCGCGTGCGCGCCACCGGCTTGGTGCCGGTCCCGCTGGCCTTCGGCTTCCACCCCTACCTCCAGCTTCCCGGCGTGCCACGCGCGTCGTGGCGCGTCGAGCTGCCG
>JBBQZE010000129.1:0-8815 GCA_038207985.1 Solirubrobacterales bacterium | reverse complement strand
CGTGCGGATCTTCTTGGCCTGCGTGATGATCCCGCCCGCGGTCACCCAGTCACCGCTCTTGCGCTCGGCGAGCTTCGCCAGTCGGCAGTCGACCTTGGCGTAGAGCGCCTCGCGGACCTCCTTGAGCGGGTGGGCGGAGAGGAACAGGCCGATGGCCTCCTTCTCGATCGCCAGCAGCTCGCCCTGCTCGAACTCCTCGGCCGGGATCGACGGGTAGGCCGGCGCGAACGCGTCCGCGGCCGAGCCGGCCCCCGAGCCGGCGGCCGGGTCGTCGAAGACGTCGAAGATCGAGCCCTGGCCGATCTGCGCGTCCTGCTGGGTCTTCTGGCCCGCCGCCTGGGCCTGCTCGAGGACGGAGAGCATCCCCTTGCGGGAGTCGCCGGTGGAGGAGAACGCACCGCACTTCACGAGCGCCTCGATGGCCTTCTTGTTCACGCAGCGCGGGTCCACCCTGGCGCAGAAGTCCCACAGCGACGAGAAGGGACCGCCCTCGTCGCGGGCCTCCTTGATCGCCTCCACGGCGGTGTAGCCGCAGCCCTTCACGGCGTCGAGCCCGAAGCGGATGTCGCCGTCGACGACCACGAACTCGTGGTCGGAGAGGTTCACGTCGGGCGGCAGCACCCCGATCCCCATCTCCTCGCACTTGGAGGCGAAGAACGGAACCTTGTCCTTGGTGTCCATCACCGAGGAGATCAGCGCCGCCATGTACTCCGCGCAGTGGTTGGCCTTCAACCAGGCCGTCCGGTAGGCGATGAGCGCGTAGCAGGCCGCGTGAGACTTGTTGAAGGAGTAGTCGGCCGACTTCTGGTTGGTCTCCCACAGCCAGTCGACGGTGTCGCGAGCGGTGCCCGACCGCTCACAGCCCGCACGGAACTCGGGCTCGAGCTCGGCCATCGCCGCGCGGTTCTTCTTGCCGATCGCCTTGCGGAGGTCGTCCGCCTTGGCCCCCGAGAAGCCCGCGAGCTCCTTCGAGATCTGCATGGCCTGCTCCTGGTACAGGATCACGCCGTAGGTGCCGCCGATGATGTGGGCCAGGCGGTCGTCGCGGACCTCGACGTTGTCCGGGTTGCGCTTGCCTCGCGCGTAGGCCGGGATCTGGTCCATGGCCCCGGGGCGGTAGAGCGCGACCAGCGCCACGAGGTCGTCGAAGACGGTCGGCTTGACCTGGCGCAGCGCGCTCTGCATGCCCTCCGACTCGAACTGGAAGACCCCGACGGAGTCCCCCCGCGCCAGCATCTCGTAGGTCGCCGCGTCGTCCATCGGCAGCACATCCATGTCGGGGCGCGCGCCCGAGGAGCGCTCGATGATGTCCAGCGCCGCCTCGATGACGTCGAGGTTCCGCAGACCGAGGAAGTCCATCTTGAGCAGCCCGAGCTGCTCCACCGGCTTCATCGAGTACTGCGTGACCATCTTGTAGACCTTGTTGCCGTTCGCGTCGAGCGAGCGTGCGTCGGCGAGCTGCAGCGGGACGACGTCGGTCAGCGGCATCCCGGCGATCACGACCGCAGCCGCGTGGATCGAGTTGTTGCGCACGATCCCCTCGAGGCCCTGCGCGACGTCGATGACCTGCTTGGCGATCGGGTCGGCGTCGTACTCCTTGCGGAGGTCCGCGCCCTCCTTCAGGCAGTCGGCGAAGGTCGGCGAGCGTCCCTGCTCCGGGTCCGGGATCAGCTTGGCGAGGCGGTCGCCGACGCCGTAGTCGTGGCCGAGCACGCGCGCCGCGTCCTTCGTGGCCGCCCGCGGCAGCATCTTGCCGAAGGTGATGATCTGCGCGACCGACTCGCGGCCGTACTTGTCCACGACGTACTGCATGACGCGCTCGCGGCCCTTCACCGAGAAGTCGATGTCGATGTCGGGCATCGACACGCGCTCGGGGTTGAGGAAGCGTTCGAAGAGCAGGTCGTGGTGCAGCGGGTCGAGGTCGGTGATGGTCAGCGCGTAGGCAACGAGGGAGCCGGCCGCCGAGCCGCGGCCCGGGCCGACGGCGATGCCGTTGTCCTTGGCCCATTTCACGAAGTCCCAGACGATCAGGAAGTAGGCGTTGAAGCCCATGCCGTCGATGACGCCGAGCTCCATCTCCATCCGCTCCAGCGCGGCGGCCGGGACCGGGTCGCCGAAGCGCGCCCGCAGCCCGGAGAGGACGCGCTCGCGCAGGTGGGCCGCCTCGTCCTCCCCCTCGGCCAAAAAGCGCGGGATGAGCTGCTTGTCGAGCTCGATGTCGAGCTCGCAGCGCTCGGCGATCTCCACGGTCGAGGCCAGCGCGTCGGGCCACTCCGCGAAGTCCGACGCCATCTCGTCGTTGGACTTCAGGAAGAACTCGTTCGTGTCGAACGACATGCTCGGCGCGGCCAGGGTCGACTTCGTCTGCACGCACAGCAGCGCCGCGTGGTGGTGGTAGTCCTCGCGGCGCAGGTAGTGCACGTCGCCCGTGCCGACCAGCGGCCGCCCGACCTCCCGGGCGATCCGCACGATGCCCGCGTTCGCCTTCTCCTGCTCGGCGATGCCGTTCTTCTGCACCTCGAAATACACGTCGTCGCGGCCGAAGACCTCCATGAGGTCGTCGGCGTGCGCCCGCGCCTCGTCCGGGCGGTCGTCGATGAGCCGCTGGCAGAAGCGCGATGCCAGGCAGCCGGTGAGCGCGATGAGGCCCTCTGAGTGCTGCGCGAGCTGTGCCATGTCGAGGCTCGGCTTGCCGCGGTGCAGGCCCTCGAGGAAGCCGGCGCTCGACAGCTTCACCAGGTTGCGGAAGCCCGCGTCGGAGGCGGCGAGCAGCGTGAGGTGGTTGCGCTCGACGCGGCCCGGCGCGCGGTTGGCGTGGTCGTCGACGAGGTAGACCTCGCATCCCGCGATGGGCTTGATCCCGTGCTTCTTGCAAGCCAGGAAGTGCTCGACGGCGCCGTTCATCACGCCGTGGTCCGTGAGCCCCAGCGCGGGCTGGCCGAAGGCCGCTGCGCGCTTGGCGAGGGCGTCGATCTTGGCCGCCCCGTCGAGCAGCGAGTACTCCGAATGGACGTGGAGGTGGGCGCAGGAGGGGGCGGTCACGACCCGGTGGATCCTAGGTGGCGCGGCGGACGGGACCAGCCGCCCGGAGGCGGCTTGTGCCGCACGTTGCGGGCACGGCCGGAGGCCTCAGGCAGAGAGCTCTTGGGCGGCCCGGAACCACCCGTGCAGCGTTGCCACGGCGGCCTGGTCGCCCTCCACGAGGGCCGGCTCGGTCCCTGCCAGGACACCGAGGAGCTGCCGCGGCTCGACGGACACCGTCGCGTCCACCGCCCCCTCCCGGCCCGCGTGGCGGTCGACCGCCACCGAGCCCTTCCGCGCCTGCACCACGACGCGAACCGGCGGCCGCGTGCGGTCGGCGACGAGGTAGGCGATCCGCAGCTCGGCCTCAGCGGTCGCACTGCGCGGGACGTGCGCGCAGAGCAGCTCGAGCAGGTCGGCCGGCTCGGGGTGCGCCCCGGCGGACCGCAGCTCGGGCAGCCCCACGACCGGCTGCAGGGCTTTCAGCAGACGCTTCAGTCGCCGCCGCCGGCCGCGGACCCGGACGCCGCCGAGGCGCGCCGGCGCTGCGCCCGCGACGAGCGGCGCGAGGTCGGCGGAGGCCCCCGCGAGGCGGAACTCCGAGCGCGGCCGGTCGCCGGGCGAGAGCGGACGAACGGTGACGGAGCGCCCCACGAGCACCTCGACGTGGTGGCGGCCGCTGACCGGCAGCTCCAGCTCGTAGGCGACGTCGTCGCTCGCCCGCTCCGCCTGCACCGCGAGCGCGGCGAGCAGCATCCGCTCGGCCGCGGCGTCGTCCGCGGCGGCCAGATCGGCCAGCGCCTCGCGCAGCCAGGGCGCCGTCGTCGCGGTGGTGGGCGCGGTGGCGTGGATGACGCCGAGCGGTGGCGGGGACCCCGACGCTCCGGAGCGCGCGGGCGGAGCGTCGACGCGAGCGGGCGGACCATCCGGCTCGCGAGCGGGCCGATCTGGCTGTGGGGGAGCCACATCGGCCCCCTCGGCGCGCGCTGGGGTCTCGACGACGGTCGGGGCGTCGGGCGCGAGCTCCTCCGCCTCGGCCCCCTCGGGCGGCATCGTCGAGGCGAACAGGGCCGCGAGGGCCGCCGATGGGCGCCTCGAGGAAGCGTCGGCCTCCGCCCCGTCGTGGGCCGCCCGCAGGCGCGCAGCGGCGCGGTCGAGGTCCCCGACGACCGCGGGCGGCGGGGCATCCGGACGTCCATGCGGGGTGCCGGCGAGGGCCGGGTGGTCCGCGGAGGGCACCTCGGCGCCGCCGGCCGGCCGGTCGTACAGGGAGGGGATAGGCCCGGCGACCGAGCGCAGCCGCGCGACCTCGTCGCGCAGGCGCGCCGCCTGGCCGGCGGCGTCGGCGCCGGAGCCCGCCAGCTCGAGCGCGGCGCGCTCGGCCTCGAGGCGCTCGAGCTCGGCCAGGAAGCCGGCCCGGAGGCCTTCGACCGTTCCGACGAGGTCGCCGACCAGCCGTTCGACCGCCTGGTCGCGCTGCTCACGCGAGGCCCCCTCCGCGCGGGCGCGATCCTCGTCCCCCGCCCGACGCTCGGACACCGCGCGGCCCGCGTCCGCGACCCCGGCCTCCAGCGCCGCCACCGCCTGCTGGGCCGCGGCGAGCTGGGCCGCGAGCTCCTCGCGCTCGGCGCGGGCGGCGAACTCGGCCGCGGAGCGCTCGACGGCGAAGCGGGCGCGCTCCTCGGCGACGAGGAGCTCGGCGGCGTCGCGCCGCGCGCGCTCCTCCTCCAGGCGCAGCAGGACACGATCGCGCTCCGCGCGCAGCTGCTCGAGCTCGTGCTCGACCTGCAGCTGCCCCACGCGGAGCTCCTCGAGCACGGCGGTGGTCGCCGCCTGGTGCGCCTGCTCGGTCCCCGCGCGCGCACGCAGCGTCGTGAGCGCCGCGCGCAGGCGCGCGACCTGCGAGGTCACGGCGGCGTGCTCCGCCACCCGCCGGTCGACCTCGCCCGTGAGCAGGACGACCTCGGCCTCGAGCTCGGCGTTCCTGCGCTCGGCCAGGCTCTGCGCGGCACGCAACCGCTCGACCTCGGCCTGGGCGGAGGGGTCCTCGCGGCGCGCGCGCCGCTCCGCGAGCACCTCGGGATCGACGACGGCGCCGGGTTCGGGGTCCTCGGGGGGATCGGACGACGCCATCACGTCCCCGGACGCTAGGCGATGGGGCGGACGGCCACCTCAGTCGCCGACGACCGGCTCCGCCGGCTCTCCCTCGCCCGCCCGGAGGCGGTGCGCGAGGCGCGACTGCAGGCTCCACAGCTCGATGAACCCGGGCGACGCCTGCTGGCTGAAGAGCCCGCCGGACGTCTCGAAGGTCGCGAGCTGCATGTCGTAGACCGCGTTGGGCGACTCGCGGGTGACGACGCGCGCGTGGCCCTTGAAGAGCTTGATGCCGATGGTCCCCGTGACCTGCTTGGAGACCTCGTCCATGTAAGCGTCGAGGTCGGTGCGCAGCGGCTCCCACCACAGCCCGGCGTAGACGAGGTAGGCCCACTTGCGGTCGAGCTCACCCTTGAACTGGTTCTGGTGGATCGTGCAGACCAGGCGCTCGAGCTCGGCGTGCGCCTGCAGGATGAGCGTCGCGGCCGGCACCTCGTAGATGTCGCGCACCTTCAGCCCGACGATGCGATCCTCGATGTGGTCGACGATCCCGACGCCGTGCTTGATGCCGAGGTCCTGGCAGCGCGTGATGAGCTCGACCAGCCCGAGCTCCTCGCCGTCCAGCGCGGTGGGAACGCCTTCGGTGAAGGTGATCGACACGGTCTCGGCCTCGTCCGGCGCCAGCTCGGGGCGGACGACGAGCTGGAAGACGTCGTCGTCCGGCGCGTGGGTGAGGTCCTCGATCCACTTGCCCTCCGACGAGCGCCCCCAGAGGTTGTCGTCGATCGAGTACGGCGTCTGCTCGGCGCCGCCCTTGATCGGGATGCCGTGCTCGCGCGCGTAGGCGATCTCCTCCTCGCGGCCCATCTGCCAGCCACGGACGGGCGCGATGACCTTGAGCGTCGGCGCGAGGGTCGCGACCGTCGCCTCGATGCGGACCTGGTCGTTGCCCTTGCCCGTGCAGCCGTGGGCGATCGTGTCGCAGCCGTGCTTGAGCGCGTACTCGACGGCGAGCTTCGCGATCAGCGGGCGTCCGAGCGCGGTGAACAGCGGGTACGCGAGGCCGTAGATCGCGTTGGCCTTGATCGCGGGGACGATGAACTCGTGGGCGAACTCGTCGCGCGCGTCGACGACCTCGGCGGCGACCGCGCCGAGCTGCAGCGCCTTGCCCCTGACCACGTCGTAGTCCTCGCCGGGCTGGCCCAGGTTGACCGTGAGCGCCACGACCTCGGCGTCGTACTCGTCCTGGATCCACTTGAGCATCACGCTCGTGTCCAGGCCGCCCGAATAGAGCAGCAGGACGCGGGAGACCTCGCCCTTCTCGGCCAGGTAGCTCGCGGTGCGGGTGTGCGGGGTGCGCTCGGTCTCGGGCATCGGGCCGGAGGCTACTCAGGCCTCCTCGATCGTCGCGTGCAGGCGCCGCAGCCCCTCGACGAGGTCATCGTCGCCGATGACCAGCGGCGGGAGCAGGCGCAGGGTGGCCGGCCCGGTCGCGTTGACCACCAGGTGGTGGTCGAGGAGCGCGCGCCGCGCGACATCAGGAGCCGCGCCCGCGACGAGGTCGAAGCCGAGCATCAGTCCCCGGCCGCGCACCGCCGTGACCTCCGGCCAGGTCTCGAGCTCGGCCTGGACGCGCTCCCCGAGCTCGCGCACGCGAGCCAGCAGGACCGCGTCGCCCACGACGTCGAGCACGGCGTGGGCCGCGGCGGCGACCACCGCGCCGCCGGGGAACGTCGAGCCGTGGTCGCCCGGGGCGAACACGTCGGCGTACGCGGCGCCGGCGACCAGCGCGCCGGCAGGCAGCCCGCCCCCGAGGGCCTTGGCCGTCGTCAGCAGGTCCGGCACCACCGGCGTCTGCTCGAACGCCCACAGCGTCCCCGTCCGCCCGAGCCCGCACTGGACCTCGTCGAAGATGAGGCAGGCCCCGTGCTCGTCGCAGGCCTCCCGCGCGGCGAGGAGCACCTCGTCGTCCAAGGGGTACACGCCACCCTCGCCCTGCACCGGCTCCAGGATCAGCGCGGCGGTGCGGTCGTCCACGCTCGCGCGGATCGCCGCGGCGGTCGGCTCGCAGGCGCTGAAGCCCGGGACCAGCGGCGCGAACGGCGCCTGCTTGGACTCCTGCGGCGTCGCGCTGAGCGCGCCGTAGGTGCGGCCGTGGAACGCGCGCTGCAGCGAGACCACGTCGCCGCCCTGCTTGGCCTTGCGGGCACACTTCAGCGCGGCTTCCACGGCCTCGGCGCCCGAGTTCGTGAAGAAGACGCGCGAGCCCTCGCCCAGGCTGTGGCCGGCCAAGCGCGCCGCGAGCGCGGTCATCGGCTCCGTGTAGAAGAGGTTGCCGACGTGGATCAGCCGGGCGGCCTGCTCCTGGATCGCCGCGACGACCGCCGGGTGGCAGTGGCCGACGCTCGAGACGCTGATGCCGCACAAGAAGTCGAGGTACTCGGTGCCGTCGGCGTCCCACAGCCGGACGCCCTCCCCCCGGGCGAAGTCGACCGGGAAGCGGGCGTAGTTCGCGGTGAGGTCGTCGTCGACGACGCTCACGAGGCGGCCCGGACCTTCGTCCCGATCCCGGCGTCGGTGAACAGCTCCAGCAGGAGCGAGTGCGGCACGCGGCCGTCGACGATGTGCGCGAACGTCACCCCTCCGTGGATGGCGTCGACGCAGGCCTGCAGCTTCGGGCGCATGCCGCCGACGATGTGCTCGAGCGCCGCCTCGACCTCGTCGGTCGGTGCTTCGGAGATCACCGAGGACGGGTCCGCCGGGTCGCGCATCCAGCCCTCGACGTCGGTGAGGAACATCACCTTGTCGGCGCCCATCGCACGGGCGACCGCGGCGGCGGCCTCGTCGGCGTTGACGTTGTAGGAGTTGCCCTCGCGGTCGGCGCCGACCGAGGCGATCACCGGGATGTAGTCCTGGGCGATGTGGTTGAGCACGTCGACGTCGACGCGGTCGATCTTGCCGACGAAGCCGATGTCCTCCCCGCTCGGCGCGCTCTGTCGCGAGACGCGGAAGAGGTTTCCGTCGTCGCCGCTGAGGCCGACCGCGGCCTGCCCGTGACGGCCCAAGCGCTGCACGATGTCCTTGTTCACCTTGCCGACGAGGACCATCTTGGCCACCTCGACGGTCTGCGCGTCGGACACCCTGAGGCCACCGACGAACTTCACCGGGAGCCCGAGCCGCTCCATGTAGCCGGTGATCTCCGGCCCGCCCCCGTGCACCACGACGGGGTTGAGGCCGACGTACTTCATGAGGACGACGTCGCGGGCGAAGTCCTCGCGCAGCGCCGGGTCGACCATGGCCGCGCCGCCGTACTTCACCACGATCGTCTTGCCGTGGAACTCGCGGATGTAGGGCAGCGCCTCGAGGAGCGTGCCTACCGACGCAGTCGGGACAGGATCGCGGGACGGGCGTGGGGTCATGTCGTGTAGTCCGCGTTGATGGTGATGTACTCGTGGCCGAGGTCGGAGAAGAAGACCTCGGTCTCGGCACCGGCGCCGGGCAGGCCGATCCAGTACTCGACCTCGTCGCGGGCGACGCGACCGGCCAGCTCGTCGAGGTCGTGCTCGAGCGCCTGGCCGGCGATGGCGACCTGCATGCCCTCGATCGAGATGTCGAACGTCAGCGGCGCGCTGCCGGGCAGCGCCATCCCGATGGCCTGCGCGATGCGGCCCCAGTTCGGGTCGCCGCCGTAGAGCGCCGT
>JBBQZE010000128.1:0-8921 GCA_038207985.1 Solirubrobacterales bacterium | reverse complement strand
TGGAGCCGGTACCAGCGAGCGAGCACGCGGGAGAACCGGTCGCCGCCGTCGAACGCGATCCGGAAGTTCCCGCCGAGGATGCCCGGGTCCGCAAGCGCGTCTGCGAGACGCCGGTGAGCGTCGGGGGCAAGGCGCGTGTCGGCGTGGAGGAACAGCAGGACCGGCGCGGCGGCGGCCTGCGCGCCGGCGTTCATCTGGTTCGCCCGGCCGCGCGGAGCGTGCACGACCCGCGGGCACGCGGGGTGCATCGTCGCGACCTCGGCGCTGCCGTCACTCGAGCCGCCGTCGCAGACGATCAGCTCCCACTCGCCCGCGAGCGCGGCGAGCGCGTCGAGCAGGCCGGGGAGCGCCCGGGCCTCGTTCAGGACGGGGACGATGATCGCGACCCGCGGCACGCCCGGGAGTCTGGCGCAGCCGCGGGGGGCGCGGTGTAGAACCCGGTGACGCACCCCGCCCTCGACCCCGACCGCCCCCGCCGCCCGCTTCCCCGTGGGGCCTATCACGCACACGAAGCGGTCCTCGTGGGCGGCGACGAGCTCGTGCTGCGCCGGTGCCTCGCATCCCAGTGGGGACTCGCGCCCGCCGATCAGCTGGCCCGCGAGTACGCGACCCTGCGCGCACTGGAGGCAACCGGGGTCGCGCCGCGACCTGTCGCCCTGGAGCTGACGCCGGACGGCCCGGTGCTCGTCGAGGAGCTCGTGGTCGGCAGAGCGTTCGACCCCCGCCGCGACCTGGCGGCGCTGATGCCCGCGCTGCGCCGGGTCCATGCGACCCCGCCGCCGGCGGCGCTGCCGGCGCTCGACCCCGTCGCCGCGCTGCGCGAGGACGGCACCAACCTGCTCGGCCGGGCCCGGGCCGCCGGGGCGCCCGGCGACCAGCTCGCGGCGCTCGAGCGGCTCGCCGCCGCACTTCCGGCGCCGTTCGATGCCGGCGCGCCGGTGCTCGTCCACACCGATCTCAACGCCGGGAACCTGCTCGTCGCGCCCGACGGCCGGGTGCGGCTGCTCGACTGGGAGGCCGCGCGCGTCGGCCCGGCCGCGTGGGATCTCGCGCATCTGCTGGCCCCGACCACCACGCTCTGGGATCCGGCGACGGCCTGCCGCCTCGACGCCGCGGCGAGCAGCGCCGCGCTGGCGGCCTACGGCGCGGAAGCGGTCACCCGACACGTCGCCGCGCTGAGCCGTCCGATCGCCTTCCGCGCACTGGCCTGGGTGGTCGGCGCCCGCGCCGAAGGGCTCGCGGACGGCAATCCGACGCTCCGCGCGCAGCTCGATCGCCTCCTCGGCCACCTGCTCGGGTCTGGACCTGCGCCGGCCCGCCGTTAGGGTCGGTCGATGACGAGCGCTGACGTCGTCGCGGCTCATCGCGCGGCGGGCCGCGCGTTCACCGCCGCCGGAATGACCGGCTTCGTCAGGGAGGCCGGAGACGGCGAAGCGGTCCTCTGCATGCACGGCGTCCCGACGTCGTCCTTCCTGTACCGAAAGGTCCTCGACGAGCTTGCCGCCCGCGATTTGCGCGGCGTGGCGTTCGACCTGCCCGGCCTGGGGCTCGCCGATCGCCCGGAGCACTTCGACTACACGTGGACCGGGCTCGGCGCCTACTGCACGACCGCCGTCGACGCGCTCGAGCTGGAGCGCTTTCATCTCGTCGTCCACGACATCGGCGGTCCGGTCGGATTCGAGCTGGCCGCCGCCGTGCCCGACCGCGTGCAGTCCTTGACCGTCCTCAACACGATCGTCGACGTCGACACGTTCAAGCGGCCGTGGTCGATGGAGCCGTTCGCGCGACGCGGGATCGGCGAGCTCTCCCTGCGGGCGCTCTCCAAGCCCGCATTTCGGCTGCTCATGGGCCTGCAGGGGGTCGCCGATCGCTCCGCGGTCACCAACGCCGAGCTCGACGCGTACGTCGACCTGCTCAAGCGCGGGGACGGCGGTCGGGCGTTCTTGAAGATCATGCGCGGCTTCGAGCGCACGGCCGTCAAGCGCGACCTCTACCGCTCCGTCCTCGCCAGCGACCGCTACCCGGTGCAGGTCGTCTGGGGCGCGAGAGATCCGGCGCTGAACGTCGACACCCTCGGTGAGGCCGCCCGCCGCGCCGCAGGCGTCGACAGGATCCACCGTCTGCCAGGCAAGCACTTCCTGCAGGAGGACCAGGCTCCCGCTATCGCTGAGCTCGTGGCCAGCATCACGGGACGTAGGCGCGCCCGAGAGGATTCGAACCTCTGACCTTCGGTTCCGTAGACCGACGCTCTATCCAGCTGAGCTACGGGCGCGTGCTCGGGGCAGTCTAGAGCCCCTCGGGGGAGGGTGTCGTTCCGCTTGGGGCGACCTCGGCGGGCGCGCGCAAGTGCGCCCGGCACCGTTGGCGAGCGACACCGCGTGGGCAAGGAGCGACGGTGAGCGTCCCCGCGTCCCCGCCGACTCCCCGCACGCCGCGGCCCGCGGGCGGCACCGGGGACGAGGACTGGGTCCCCGACCCGGACCGCTGGAAGGCGCTCGGGGTCTGCCTCGTCGCCGGGTTCATGACCCTCCTCGACGTCTCGATCGTCAACGTCGCGCTGCCGAGCATCGAGCAGGGGCTCGGCGCCATGCAGAACGAGCTGCAGTGGATCGTGTCGGGCTACGCGCTCGCGCTCGGCCTGCTGCTGGTGCCGTCGGGCCGGCTGGGGGACGCCCGCGGACGGCGGTCGGTGCTCATGCTCGGCATCGCGCTGTTCGTCCTGGCCAGCGTGGGCTGCGGGATCGCGCCGACGCCGACCGTGCTCATAGGCGCCCGGCTGTTGCAGGGCTTCGCCGGCGGGTTGATCTCGCCGCAGATCAGCGGCTTCATCCAGACGCTGTTCCGCGGGGACGAGCGCGGCAAGGCGTTCGGCTTCTTCGGGACCACGGTGGGCATCTCGACCGCGATCGGGCCGCTGCTCGGCGGCGCGATCATCGCGCTGTTCGGGACCGCCGACGGGTGGCGCTACGTGTTCTTCGTCAACGTCCCGGTGGGGATCGCCGCGCTCGTGCTCGCCCGCCGTTACCTGCCCGCACCCGAACCGCAGACGGAGGAGACGCGGACCTCACTGGACCCGCTGGGCGTGGTCCTGCTCGGCGCGGCCGTCGTCTGCATCCTGGTCCCGTTCATCGAGCAGCGCTCCTGGCACAGCCCGCTGCGCCCGCTGCTGTTCGTCGTCGCCGCCGCGCTGCTGGTGCTCTGGGTGATGCACGAGCGCCGCTACGGACGCAACCGCGAACCCGTCGTCAGCCTGGACCTCTTCAAGCTGCGCTCCTACTCCCTGGGTGCCGGCGTCGGCCTTCTGTACTTCGCGGGCTTCACCGGCATCTTCTTCATCCTCACCCAGTACCTGCAACTCGGGCTCCACTACCCGGCGTGGAAGGCGGGGCTGACCGCGACACCGTTCGCCCTCGGCAGCGCCGTGATGGCGTCGGCGGGCGCCCGCGCGGTGATGCGCTACGGGCGCAAGCTCATCGCGCTCGGCCTAGGCATGGTGCTGCTCGGATTGGTCGGCGTCTGGTCCGCCGTCCGCGCCGAGCCGGGGCCAGACGTCGGCCTCTACACCGCGCTGCCGCTGCTGCTCGCGGGCCTCGGCGGCGGCCTGGTGATCTCCCCGAACGTGACGCTCACGCTCTCGCAGGTCCCCGTCGCGCGCGCCGGGAGCGCGGGTGGTGTGCTGCAGACGGGCCAGCGCATCGGCTCAGCGGCAGGGATCGCGCTGACGGGGAGCTTCTTCTACGGGACGCTCGCCGACGCCCACGGCGACTTCGCCACCGCGTTCCGCCACGGCCTCGTGGTCATCGCGGGCTTCGTGCTCGCCGCGCTGGTCCTCGCCCTGCTCGACGCCGTCACGGGCACGCACCAACGCTGACACCGCGCCCCAACTGGTCGTGGTCCTCGCGCGGGCGTGTTAGCTTCGCGGCGATGGATCGCCGCAACTTCCTCTCCGCCTCCGCGGCGGGAGCTGGAGCGTTGTTCTGCTCGCTGCAGCCGCTGGAGACGGCGACGCGCGCCGACGTCCGCGCGGCCGACCTCGCCGCGACCCGGGTGCGGCGCCCGAGGACGCTAGCCGCCGCGGCGAAGGACCGCGTCGACGCGCTCAAGTTCGGCACCCCGTCACCCCAGCCCGGCGGCGTGGTGCGCGAGTACTGGATCGAGGCGAACACCACCAAATGGAACATCACGCCGATCCGCCGCGACGGCTGGATGGACATGCCCGTCCGCGGCGCGGCGCGCTTCACGGCCCTCACCTACCGCGAGTGGACCACGGGCTTCGCCGCCCCGAAGGGCCCGGCCGCGATGCCCGGGCCCCTGCTGGAGGCGGAGGTCGGCGACACGCTGCGCGTCCACGTGCGCAACGGCGCCGAGCAGCTCGGGCAGGCGATCACCATGCATCCCCACGGCGTCCGGTACACGCCGGACTACGACGGCACGTACATGGGCGACCTGACGCGCGCGGGCGGTTACATCGCCCCCGGCGAGGAGTTCACCTACACGTGGGAGGCGCTCGAGGACTCCGTCGGCGTCTGGCCCTACCACGACCACGGGCCGAACCACACGCTGAACCTGCAGCGCGGGCTCTTCGGCGCGCTGATCATCAGGCCCAAGGGCGCTCCCAAGCCGGACGTCGAGACCGTGCTCTTCCAGCACGCGCTGGCGCCCAACGTCACCGGGTTGGACAAGCAGTGGCAGTGCTTCAACGGCCGCGCCTACGCCGGCAACACGCCCACCATCCGGGCGAAGGTCGGCCAGAGCGTCGCCTTCCACGTGCTCGGCGCCGACGGCGCGTTTCACAACTTCCACGTCCACGGACACCGCTGGCGCTCGCCGGCGGGGGCGCAGATCGACAACGCGTCCTTCGGGCCGCACGAGTCGATCACCGCGCAATGGACCGAGGACAACCCGGGGCGGTGGCTCTACCACTGCCACGTCTTCAGCCACCAGGACGCCGGCATGGCCGGCTGGCTCTTGGTGGACCCGTAGGACTCAAGGAGATCACGATGACCCGCACGAAGACCACCATCGGGCTCGCCGCAGCCGCCGCCGTGCTCGCCGCGGCGCCCGCCGCGCAGGCCGTCGACTACCCGCCGCCGAGCACGCCGAAGGGCTCGACGGCCAAGCCGAAGGGGCCGTTCCACACCCTGAAAGTGGGCAAGGCGAAGTCCTACAAGTACAAGACGATCCGCGCCGCCGTGAAAGCCGCGAAAGCGGGCGACACCATCAAGGTCGCCAACGGCACCTACAAGGAGGGCGTGCAGGTCAAGGGCGCGTCCAAGCGCTACCTCAAGTTCGTCGGCAACACCAAGAGCCCGTCGAAGGTCGTGCTCGAGGGCAGGGGGATCCCCACCACGAACATCGGTGCCCAGAACGGGATCCTCGTCAACGGCGCCAACGCGGTCTCCATCCGCGGCTTCACCGCCCAGCACTACCGGGCCAACGGATTCTTCATGGTCAACGTGACCGGCTACACGATCGACCGGGTGCGCGCGATGGACACGGGTGCCTACGGCGTCTACGCCTTCAACTCCAAGGGCGGCACGATCTCGAACTCCGAGGCCGCCTGGAACGACGACTCCGGCTTCTACATCGGGCAGACCCCGCCGCAGACCAAGCCGATCCGCTCCAAGGTGACCGGCGTGACGTCCTACGGCAACGTCCTCGGCTTCTCGGGCACCAACATGCGCTACGTGACGATCACGAAGAGCAAGTGGTTCAACAACGGCCTGGGCATCGTGCCGAACGCGCTGGACTCCGAGAAGTACGCCCCGCCGGAGGACAACGTGATCATCGACAACGACATCTTCTGGAACAACTTCGACTACTTCGCCGGGGCGCCGTTCAAGCTTCGCCCGAGCGCGACGGGCGAGGTCGCCTACCCGGTCGGCACCGGCATCCTGCTGTTCGGTTCGCGCCGGACGAAGGTCGTCAACAACCGCATCTCGGGCAACTACCTGATCGGCGTCGGCGCCGTCCAGCAGATCCTGCTCAAGCAGGCCGACGCGAAGGACCTGATCGGCAACGAGATCACGGGCAACCAGTTCGGGCTCGGCGGCGACTTCAACGGCCGAGACCTGTTCTACGACGGCAACGGCTCGGACAACTGCGTCAGCGGGAACACCGGCGTGCGCGTCACCATCCCGGCGGACGCCTCGACGATGCCGGCCTGCCCGTTCACCGGCGCCAACGCGTTCAGCAGCGCGGCGCAGAACGAGGCCATCGGATACACCGTCGGCGACCCCACGCACGAGGCCAACTGGCTCAAGACCCCGCACCCGGCCCGCGCGGGGATCGTGCCGCTCGAGCACTACGCCGACTACAAGGGAGTCAAGCCGAAGCGATGAAACGCCTCCTGACCACCATCGCCGTCCTCGGGTCCGCCGTCGCCTTCGCGCCGGCGTCCGGGGCGGCGACGAGCACCACCAAGACCGTGACGATCGGGGACAACTTCTTCTCCCCGCGCAAGGCCACCGTGAAGGTCGGCACGACGATCCGCTGGCGTTGGCCGGCGGACGGCGGCGACAGCCACGACGTCAAGCTGAAGAGCGGGCCGAAGCGCGCGACGCGCTTCCACTCCGAGGCCGCGGCGTCGGGCTACGTGTACAAGCGCAAGCTCACCGTACCGGGGACTTACTACATCATCTGCACGCTGCACGAGGAGATGAAGGAGACCTTCATCGTGAAGCGCTGAGCCCGCCGTGCGCGCCCGCGGCCCTCGTCTAGGATCCGGCGGATGGTGACCGAGAGCGCGCACACGGGCGGACCGACGACGGACGCAGGCGGGCGCCGGATCCGCCTGGCCATGGCGGCGCTGTTCGTGCTCGGCGTCGTCGTGCAGTTCTACCTCGCGGGCCGCGGTGTCTTCCGCGCGAGCAGCGACTACACCGCGCACAAGACGGTGGGCAACATCCTCCACCTGCTCAGCTTCGTGATCCTCGTCGCGTCCGTGGCGATCCCGGCCACCCGCAACCGGGTGGACATCGGCCTCGCCGCCGCGTTGTTCGTGCTCACGACGATCCAGGCCGCCCTCGGGCAGTTCGCGCACCCGGAGCTCGGGGCGCTGCACCCGGTGAATGCCCTGCTGGTGCTCGGCGCCGCATCGGGCATCCTTTCGCGGGACCGGCGGCTCGGCGCCGCCCCGGCCCGCACCACCTAACCGGGCGGCGCGCCTGACGTCGCACTGCCTGTACTCGCCTGAGCGCCTCGTCCCTCGCGCTGGCTCCAGGCGAACCAGCCAAGACCGGCGACGGTCAGGATGGTCGCGACGAAGAAGTTCAGCCGCAGGCCGAGGATGTGGTGGGCCGGGTCCGTGCGCAGCAGCTCCTCGCCGATGCGGGCCAGCGAGTATCCGGCGACGTAGAGCGCGAAGATCCCAGGCGCCCGGATCGCCCGGTGGCGCCCGAGCCAGATCAGGAAGGCGGCGAGCGCGACGTTCCAGAGCAGCTCGTACAGGAACGTGGGATGGAAGGTCGCGCTCTGCGCGTACGCGGACGGGCGGTGCGCCGCGTCGATCTCCAGGCCCCACGGCAGCGAGGTGGGGCCGCCGAAGAGCTCCTGGTTGAAGTAGTTGCCGACCCGGCCGATCGCCTGGGCGACGAGGATCCCGGGCGCGGCTGCGTCCAGGAACGCCGGGACGTTCGCGCCGCGGCGCCGCAGGAGCAGGATGCCGCCGAGCGCGCCGCCGGCGATGCCGCCCCAGATCCCGAGGCCGCCCTTCCAGATCGCGAACGGTCCCCACCAGTGCGGGGGGACCTCGTTCCAGCTCGTCGCGAGGTTGTAGAGGCGCCCGCCGATCAAGCCGGCGGGGACGCCCCACAGCGCGGCCTCCTCGACGAGCGCGCGTGTTCCGCCCAGGGCGCGCCATCGGGGGACCGTGATGGCGATCGCCGCCGCGACCGCGACGACGTACGCCAGCCCGTAGGCGTGCACGAACAGCGGGCCGAGATGGAAGCCGCTCGACGACGGGCTCGGGATCGAGGCGAGCGCTCCCGCCCCCAGCCCCATCACGCCGGCGTCGGCGTCGGCGCTTCGCCAAAGGCGGCTTCGATGCGCTCGCGCGGCACCCAGGCCTGCACGATCGCGGAGATCGCGAAGCCGAAGACGAGGGCCCACCACACCTCGTAGGCCATCAGGAACGCGTCCTTGAGGCCCATCCAGACGACATCGAGCACCGCGCTCATCGGACGACCTCCGGGCTGAGCGCGACGGCGGTGTCGACGAGCATGCGGCCTGCAGGTGTCAGCGCGTACATCGTCATCTTGCCCTCCCTACGAGCCGTCACCAGGCCTTCCGTCTTCAGCACGCGCATGTGATGGGAGACGAGGTTCTGCGCACGCTCTGCGATCCACGAAAGGTCGCAGACGCAGAGCTCCCGGTCGCCTCGGAGCGACAGCGCCAGGTTCAAGCGCGTCGGGTCCGACAGGCCCTTCAGCGCTCCGGCGACACGCTCCGCGCTGGGCGGGGCGAGGCGCGCCGCGCGTAGCTGGAAGGCAGCCGGCTCGTCGATGTGCAGCAGCTCCCCGTGCGTGCCCATGCAGACACACTAACATGCGTGCACATGACGAGGTGATCCGCTCGACGCCACGCCACGTCACCCGAGAGACGCTCATGACCGCCATCGCCCTCAGACGCGCGTTCCGCCGTCGCCAGCGCACGCTGTCGGCGCTGTGCGCCGTGGTAGCGCTGAGCGTGACGGCGCACCACGCGATGCCGGAGGCGATGCCTCCCATGGCCTCGATGTCGCCCATGGGCCACACGTCAACGGGCGGGCACCACGCGATGACGGCGATGGAGGTGTGCCTCGCGGTCGCCGGCGTGGGCGGGCTTCTGCTCCTCGCAGTTCGAGCGCGGTGGCGGAAGTTCTCACCGGCGCGGACGTCCGCCGCAGCCGCCCCCCGGCCGGCGGTGCGCCGCTCCGTCGGCGT
>JBBQZE010000127.1:0-8948 GCA_038207985.1 Solirubrobacterales bacterium | reverse complement strand
GACGTTCACGCGCCCCGACGAGATCCGCGACGTGGCGGCGATCGCCGACGACCTCGGCCTCGAGCACGACTTCGGCGTGCGCTCCAAGGCGCACCGCGGCCAGCCCGGCCACCAGGCCGTCAAGCCGCCGCGGCCCCAGGGCGGCGGCCAGCGCTCGGGCGGCTCCCGCTCCTCGGGGGCCGGCGCGAGCTTCCGCGGCGCCTCCTCGGGGCGCCCGACGAACTCCGGGACCTCGCGGCGCGCCCCGAAGCGCCGCTCCGGCTCCGTCTGAGCCGTCGAAAGCCGGATGGAGCCCACCCCCTGGGCTCTATCCGGCGCTCTGCGCGTCGGCGCGCTAAGGGGCCGTGGCCTCCACGATCTCGCCCATGACCTCGTGGAGGTCGTGGTTGGCCTCGTAGACCACGATCTGGCGGTGGGCGCCGGTCCCGCGGTCGAGGATGTCCTGCACGCCGGCGAGGGCGTCGGTGCTGCCGAGCTCCTCGGCGTGTGGGCGCAGGCGCTCGAGAAGCCGCCGCGCGAGGACCTTGGACTGGACGCGCTGCGAGCCCGGGAGGTCGACCAGCTCGCCGTCGAGGCCGTGTCGCGCCGCCAGCCACTTGTTCTCGTCGAGCATCTGGAAGGGGTAGTCCGTCAGCGGGATCCCGGCGTCGTGGTGCTCGGAGAGCTCCTTGACCATCGCCTGGATGAGCGCCGTGAGCCCGAGCGTGTGCTCCACGCGCGTCTGCGCGTCGCAGGCGCGGATCTCCACGGTGCCGAAGCGGGGGTGCGGGCGGACGTCGTACCAGAGGTAGGTGTAGTCCTCCATCACCCCGGAGGAGCACATGAAGTCGATCTCCTCCTGGTAGTGCGCCCAGTCGCGGTAGGCCGGCGGGATGCCGACCCGTGGGAACGCCCGGAAGATCGGCGTGCGGGTGCTCATCAGCCCGGAGCGGTCACCGCGCCAGAACGGCGAGTTGGCCGAGAGCGCGAGCAGGATCGGGACGTGGACCCGCATCCCGTTGGCGACGTGGATCGCCTTCTCGGGGTCGTCGATGCCGACGTGGACGTGCAGCCCGAAGATGAGCTCCTGGCGCGCGACGAAGCGCAGGGCGTTGATGAGGTCGCGATAGCGCGGGCGCTGCACGATGCGCTGGTCCTCCCACATCGCGAACGGGTGCGTGCCGGCCGAGCCGACGCGCAGCCCGCTCTCCCCCGCGACCGCCCGGGCGTGGTGGCGCAGCGCCCGCAGCTCGGTGCCCGCCTCGGCCACGTCGCGGCACGGCTTCGTGGCGATCTCGAGGACGCTCTCCATGAGCTCCGGCTTGATCGTCCCCTCGGGGGCGGCGCGCAGCAGGTCCTCGATCGCGTTGACGAGCTCGAAGCGCTCGCCGTCGACGATCATGAGCTCCTCTTCGATGCCGATGGAGTACGGCCCGCGCGCGGACGGGGTGAAGGCGTGCTCCATGCGCGCGCACGGTACCGCGGGCTCGCGTGACGTGCCGCTGGGTAGGCTCGGAGCATGACCACCGCCGAGATGTCCAGCACGCGCCTCGAGGAGCTCCTCGGTGACGATGCCGATCTGCTGACCCACGAGTGCCGGACCATCGCGACCGAGCACCTGCACCTCCCGGGCCCGGACATGATCGAGCGCCTGTGGATCGACACCGACCGCAACCCGCAGACGCTCGGCAAGCTCAACTGGCTGGCCGGCTCGGGCCGCCTGGCCGGCACGGGATACGTCTCGATCCTCCCGGTCGACCAGGGGATCGAGCACTCCGCGGGCGCGTCGTTCGCGCCGAACCCCATCTACTTCGACCCGGAGAACCTGGTCAAGCTGGCGATCGAGGGCGGGTGCAACGCGGTGGCCTCGACGGTCGGCGTGCTCGGCTCGGTGTCGCGTCGCTACGCCCACCGGCTGCCGTTCATCGTGAAGCTGAACCACAACGAGTTCCTCAGCTACCCGAACTCCTACGACCAGATCCGCTTCTCCTCCGTGCAGCGAGCGTGGGACCTCGGCGCCGCGGGTGTCGGCGCGACGATCTACTTCGGCTCCCCGGAGTCGCGCCGCCAGCTCGTCGAGATCGCGGAGGCCTTCGAGGAGGCGCACCGGATGGGGCTGTTCACCGTCCTGTGGTGCTACCTGCGCAACGACGCCTTCAAGGTCGACGGCGTCGACTACTCGCTGTCGGCCGACCTCAGCGGGCAGGCCAACCACCTCGGCGTCACGATCCAGGCCGACATCATCAAGCAGAAGCTCCCGGAGAACAACGGCGGCTACAACGCGCTGGCGAAGTCCGAGCCTTACGGGAAGACCTCGAAGCTCGTGTACTCCGAGCTGACCACCGACAACCCGATCGACCTGACGCGCTACCAGGTGGCCAACTGCTACCTCGGGCGCTCCGGCCTCATCAACTCGGGCGGGGCGTCGTCCGGGGAGAGCGACCTCGCCGAGGCCGTCCGCACCGCGGTCATCAACAAGCGCGCGGGCGGCATGGGGCTCATCTCCGGCCGCAAGGCGTTCCAGCGCCCGATGGAGGAGGGGGTCGCGTTGCTAAACGCGATCCAGGACGTCTACCTCTCGCCCGAGGTCACGATCGCGTAGGACGGCGCGCGGTTCTGCCGCGCGACTGCAACGCCGACTGCATGGCGCCCGGGCGCAGCCGTAGCGTGCCGGGCCGATGCGATCCCGGACCGCGCTTCAGTCCCTGCTGGCCCTCGCGCTCGTCGCGGGGCTCGCCGACCGGCTCGACCTGCTCGGCGATCCCGCCGGCGCCCCAGCCGCCGGCGGGGGAACCTCCGTGCGGGTACAGCGCGTGGTCGACGGCGACACGATCAAGGTGCGCACGGCCGAGGGCCTCGACACGGTCCGCTACATCGGCATGGACACCCCCGAGACGAAGAAGCCCGGCACCCCCGTCCAGTGCTTCGGCAAGCGCGCCTCCGCGGAGAACGAGCGGCTCGTCGAGGGCCAGCGCGTCCGGCTCGTCGTGGGCGTGGAGCCGCGCGACCGCTACGGGCGCCTGCTGGCCTACGTGTACCGCCAGCGCGACGGCGCGTTCGTCAACGAGCGGTTGCTGGCCGGGGGCTTCGCCCGCACGCTGACGATCGCGCCCAACGACCGCTACGCCCCGCGTTTCGCTGCGGTGCAGGCCCGCGCGCGTGCCGCCGGAGCCGGGCTGTGGAGCGCGTGTTAGGTAAACTGGCACGCATGGGCGCGCGTGACAGCCTCCTGCAGTTCGAGCAGGCCTTCCGTGAGGAGACCTGGGCGTCACGCCAGCATCGTGAGGCCGTCGAGCACCAAGTCAGCGTCCGCGCCGACCAGCGCCGCCGCGAGAAGGTCCACCGCGCGGGCTCGCTGCGCTTCGGCCTGCTGGTCCTGCTGCTCGTCGCGACCGCGGCCGGGGTGACCGTGGCGATGTTCGAGACGCTCTACTACGTGATGCGCTAGGAGCCGGCCGGCGTGGTCGCCGGCGCGGCCTCCGCGGCGGCTTGCCGCTCGAGCAGGATCTCGCGGTGCACCTCGTCCCGGAAGACCGGGACGCTCCGCGGCGCGCGGATGCCGAGACGGACCTTGTCGCCGGCGATCGACAGCACCGAGACCTCGATGTCGTCGCCGATCATGATGCACTGATTCGTCTTGCGGGTCAGGACGAGCATGCGGCCTCTTCGGTCCGGGAGGGGCGCGCGAGCGGGCGCCGTGCCCACCCTTGCAAGACGGGGCGGCCAACGCAACGGCACCGGGGTCCGGAAGCCGTCTGCGTTAGGGTCCGGGCCACATGGCCCGACGCTCACTGCGCCCTCAGCTCAACCAGATCCGGACCTGGGTCCAGCAGGGCCGGACGGATGCGTGGATCGCGCATCAGCTCGAAGTCACGGTCCAGCAGATCGACGCGTTCAAGAAGGAGAACGAGCTCGCCCCGGCCGACGCGGCCGAGAACGGCGGCGGCGCGCCCGCCTCGTTCGACGACGAGATCGACCTGCGCGCGCAGGACGACGAGCTGATCGCCGTCGAGCTCGAGAAGGCCGAGGAGGAGCGGCTGGCGCGCGAGGCCCAGGAGGCCGAGGAGAAGGCCGCCGAGGCCGCGCGCCGCGCCGAGGCCGGCGAGGACCCGGAGGACGCCGAGGACGACAAGCCGCGCCGCCGCGGGCGCCGCGGGGGCCGCGGCCGCACGCGTCGTGCCGCCGCGCCGCTCGAGGGCAGCTTCGACCACGGCGAGGACGGCTACGGCCTTTGGCTCGACCCCGCGGTCGCCGACGACCCGATCTACGCCGAGCACTGGGCGGGCCACCGCCCGGTCGTGGTCAGCGTCGAAGAGGACCAGATCGTCATCCGCCGCGCCGGCGACGCGCCGGCCGAGGCCCCCACCGAGGCCTGAGCCTGGAGCAGGCCGTCGCGGCCGCTGCCGCGACTCAGGCGTCCGCTTCGAGGCGCCGGCCGCCGGCGAAGTCCTGGGCGTCGCGGACGTAGCGTGCGAACGCGGCGTCCGCGGTGGTGCGCCCGTCCCAGGCCCACGGCGCCCCGGGCGCGAGCGCGTAGGCGATGTCGAGGCACCAGCTCGTCCCGGCGTCGTAGAGCTCGACGAGCTCGGCCACGGTGAAGGTGGAGCCGAGGCGGCGGCGGAGCTCGGCGGCCAGCTCGTCGACGACGCGATCGACGGCGGGCCGCTGCTCCGGCAACACCGCCGCGGCGCGGCGGGCACCCTCGCGCCACTGCTGCTCGACGGCTTCGAAGGACGCCATCCGGGCGAGGCTAGCGCCCGCCCCGCACGGCCCGGCGCCCGGCTCAGGGGCCCTTGGGCAGGTTCTCCACGACGAACGGGCGCTCACCGGGGCGCACCATGCCGAGACGCCGCGCCTCGGCCTCCATGGCTCCGGAGCTGCGCAGGGCGACCCGCTTGGCCCGCAGCGCCACGTTCTGCTCCCGGAGCTGCTGGACCTCGGCGCGCTTGGCCGAGGCCTCCCCGCGCGCCGACCAGAAGCTCGCCAGCGGCCCGACGTATAGCGCCGCCATGCCGACCAGCACGAGCAGGAGCGCCGTGCGCCCGACCCGGTCCCAGCGGATGCGCTGGGCGCCGCCGGGCAGCACCCGCGGCCGCGGGGGCGCCGTGCGCGCGCGAGGCGCGGGCGACGCGGTGCGGCGGGCGGGAGCAGCGGCCATGGGGGCGTGTTCGCCCCGCGCGCCCGCCCTCCTGCCGCTGCAGGCAGAACTACGAGCGGAAGACGGAGCGGCCGGGGTACGTGGCGCGGTCGCCCAGCTGCTCCTCGATGCGCAGCAGCTGGTTGTACTTCGCCACGCGATCCGAGCGCGACGGGGCGCCCGTCTTGATCTGGCCGCACCCCGTGGCCACCGCGAGGTCGGCGATCGTGACGTCCTCGGTCTCCCCCGAGCGGTGCGACATGACGGCGGTGTAGCCCGCCTCGCGCGCCATCGCGACGGCCGCGAGCGTCTCCGTCAGCGTCCCGATCTGGTTGACCTTCACCAGGATCGAGTTGGCCGTCCCGGCGTCGATGCCGCGGCGCAGCCGCTCCGTGTTGGTGACGAACAGGTCGTCGCCGACCAGCTGCACGGTCTCGCCGAGCGCTGCGGTGAGCGTCGCCCAGCCGGCCCAGTCCTCCTCGTCCATGCCGTCCTCGATCGACAGGATCGGGTACTTGCCGACGAGCTCGGCCCAGTAGGCGGCCAGCCCGTCGGAGCGCAGCTTGCGGCCCTCGTGGACGAGGTCGTAGACGCCGTCGGCGAAGAACTCGCTCGTGGCGGGGTCCAGCGCGATCGCGACATCGTCGCCCGGCGCGTAGCCCGCGGCCTCGATCGCCGCCACGAGGTATCGCAGGGCCTCCTCGTTGGAGCCGAGGTTCGGCGCGAAGCCTCCCTCGTCCCCGACGCCGCCGCCCAGTCCGTCGTCGTGCAGGGTCTTCTTGAGCGCGTGAAAGACCTCCGTGCCCATCCGCAGGGCCTCGGAGAAGCTCGGCGCCCCCACCGGGACCACCATGAACTCCTGGAAGTCCACGGAGTTGTCGGCGTGCGACCCACCGTTGAGCACGTTCATCATCGGCACGGGCAGCACGACGGCCTGCTCGCCACCGAGGTGGCGGTAGAGCGGCAGGCCCGCCTCGGCCGCCGCGGCCTGCGCCGTCGCCAGGGAGACGCCGAGGATCGCGTTGGCCCCGAGACGTGACTTGTTCGGGGTGCCGTCGAGCTCGATCAGCGCGCGGTCGAGGCCCTCCTGGTCGCCGGCCTCGGCGCCGGTCACCGCCCCCGCGATCTCGCCGTTGACGTTCGCCACCGCCCGGGTGACGCCCTTGCCGCCCCACGCGGAGCCCCCGTCGCGCAGCTCGGTGGCCTCGAACTCGCCCGTCGAGGCGCCCGACGGCACGGCCGCGCGGCCGGTGGCGCCGGAGGTCAGCCGCAGCTCGACCTCCACGGTCGGGTTGCCCCGCGAGTCGAGGATCTGTCGGGCGTGGACGTGCTCGATGGTGCTCATGGCTGTCGGGACCTCGCTTCGGCGTGGAACTGGCGGCGCTGCTCGGTGCTCGCGTCGTCCCAGGCCACGCCGGCCTGCTCGCTGAGCGCCTCGGCGTCCTCGACCGACGCCCGGAACCTATCCGCTGCGGCCCGCAGGGCGAGCTCCGGGTCGACCTTCAGCTTGCGGGCGACGTCGACGGCGGCGAAGAGGGCATCCCCGACCGCGGCGAAGCCGGCGTCGCGGTCGCCCGCAGCGGTCTGGACGCGACCCGTCGCCTCCACCGCCGCCGCGAAGGGCGGGTCGTCGTGGTCGACGCCGGCCGTCGCGGCGCGCCGCTGCAGCTTGCGCGCGTAGAGGGGGCCGGGAAGGTTCTCGGGGACCTCCCCGAAGATGCCGGGCTCGCGACCGGCCTCGCCCTGCTTGATCGCGTCCCAGTTGGCCAGCACTTCGCCGGCGTCGGCCACCTCCAGCTCGGTGAAGACGTGCGGGTGGCGGTGGACGAGCTTCGTGCGGACGTGCTCTGCGACCTGCGCGAGCGAGCCGGCACCGCGCTCTTCGAGCAGCAGCGACAGGAAGTGCACCTGGAAGAGGACGTCGCCGAGCTCGTCGAGCAGGCGCTCGTCGTCGCCCGAGTTGGCCGCGTCGGCCAGCTCGTAGGCCTCCTCGACGGTGTGCGGGACGATCGTCTGCGCGTCCTGCTCCCGGTCCCACGGGCACGCCAGCCGGAGGTGGCGCGTCAGCTCGTCGAGCCGGGCGACCGCGGCGCCCGCGTCAGCCGCCCCGCTCACGGGGCGGCCTACCGGGCTCGCTCGGCCACCAGGCCCCTAGGCCCCGGTGGCGCCGGTGGCGCCCGTCTTCGGCTTCGGCGCGTTCTTGCAGTCCTGCGTGACGAAGCCGTCCTTGCACTGCGTCTTGTCCTTCCACGTCTTGCGGAAGTCGGCGATGAACGCGTCGAGCGCCTTCTGCTGGTTCTGGCTGGCCAGGAGCTGCTTGATCGTCGTCGTGGCCTCCTTGACGGACTGCTGGGAGGCTGGCGTGATCTTCTGCACCTTGAAGACGTAGTAGCCGAATTGCGTCTTGACCGGCCCCTGCAGCTGGCCCTTCTTGGCCGAGAACACGGCGGCGTCGAGCGCCTTCTCCTGCTGGCCCTTGGCCACCGCCGTCAGGACGCCGCCCTGGGCCTTGGAGGCCTGGTCGATCGAGAAGGCCTTGGCGACCTTGGAGAACGACTTGCCGCCGGCGATCTGCGCGCGGGCCTGGTCGGCCTTGGCCTTCGTCTTCGTAAGCACGATGCGCAGGTCACGGCGCTCGGGCTGGGCGAATCGGGCCTTGTTCTTCGCGTAGTACGCGTTGATCTGGGCCTGGGAGACCTTGTCCTTGCCCTTGACGATCGCCTCGCGCAGCTTGTTCGAGAGCGTGTCGAGTTTCACCCGGAAGAGGAGATCGGCCTGGGTCATGCCGGACGAGGCCAGGAAGGTCTTGAAGTCGGCCTCCTTCGGGAAGCTCTGCTTCTTCGTCGTGTTGAACTGCTTGGTGACCTCGGCGTCGGTGACCTTGACGTTGCGGTCGGCGGCCTCGCCCTGGATCCACTGCGAGGAGATCAGGAACTGCAGGACTTGGTCGCGCAGGCCGGTGTACTCCGACTGGCACTGGGCCTTGAACTGCTTGTCGGTCTGCTTGGGCTGGCCCTTGGCCGGCTTGGGCGCCGCCTTGGCCTTGGCCGCGATGCAGGCCTTGAAGTCCGGGGGCTCCGGGATGGAGACCTTCGGCTTCGCGCCGGTCGGCGCCTGGGTCGGGTCCTGGCTCTGCTGCGCCTGCGAGGTGGCGGCGACCGTCAGCCAGTGCTCGTAGGCCTTCTTGGTGATCGCCGTGTCGGCCACCTTGGCGACCGCGTTGCCGGGGATCGAGTCCCCTCCACAGGCGGTCAGGCCTACGGCGGACGCCAGGCAGGCAGCGCCCAGGACGAGGGTGGATCGGCGAGGGAAGTTCAACAGCACGCGCCGCAGGGTAGCGGCGTCACGCCGCTTCCCGCGTCACCGCCAGGAGGGCGTCCGCCGCGCGGACCACCACCCCGAAGCGCTCCCCGGGGGCCTCCGGGACCTTCACGCTCCACAGCGAACGCCCAGGCTCGTAGGTGCTCTCGGGCACCTCGGCCTTCAGGCGGGCGGCCCTCGGGCCCTCCAGGTCGACGGGGCTCACGGCGAGCCGACCCGCGCTCAGCGAGACGGCCCGGGCGCCCGCCTGGCCGAGCTTGATCCGCACCTGCTGAAGGGTCAGCAGGGCGTCCAGCGGCTCCGGCACCGGGCCGAAGCGGTCCTCGAGCTCATCGCGGAGCGCGGCGACGTCCGCGACCTCCCGCGCCGACGCGATGCGGCGGTGCACGTCGATCTTCGCCTGCTCGTACGGGACGTAGTCCGCGGGGACGTAGGCGTCGACGGAGACGTCCAGGCGCACCGGCTCGGGGTCGTCGTCGCCGTCGCCGGGGCCCGCGGCGGTGACGGCCTC
>JBBQZE010000126.1:0-9026 GCA_038207985.1 Solirubrobacterales bacterium | reverse complement strand
CCTGGGCGCGAGCCGGCCGCCGGCCGCGGATCAGGCGAGGTCGAAGCGGTCCAGGTCCATGACCTTCACCCACGCCGCCACGAAGTCGCGGACGAACTTCTCGCGCGCGTCGTCGCTGGCGTAGACCTCCGCCAGTGCCCGCAGCTCGGAGTTCGAGCCGAACACGAGGTCGACCCGCGTGCCCGTCCACCGCACCGCGCCCGAGGCGTCGCGGGCCTCGAAGCGACCCGCATCGCCGGCGGTCGCCGACCACGTCGTGTCTACGTCGAGCAGGTTCACGAAGAAGTCGTTCGTGAGCGTCCCCGGCGCGTCGGTCAGGACCCCGTCGGCGGACTGCCCGGCCGTCGCGCCCAGGACCCGCAGGCCGCCGACCAGGACGGTCATCTCGGGGGCGCTCAGCGTGAGCAGGTTCGCCCTGTCGACCAGCAGGTACTCCGCGGTCAGGCGGTGGCGCTCACCGAGGTAGTTGCGGAAGCCGTCGGCCGTCGGCTCGAGCGCGGAGAACGAGTCGGCGTCGGTCTGCTCCGCCGACGCGTCCCCGCGGCCCGGGGTGAACGGGACCTCCACGTCGACGCCGCCGGCCTTCGCGGCCTGCTCCACCGCCGCGGTGCCGCCGAGCACGACCAGGTCGGCGAGCGAGACCGGCTTGCCGAAGGACGCCTGGACGCCCTCGAGCACCTGCAGCACCTTCCCGAGCTCGTCCGGGTCGTTGACCTCCCAGCTCCGCTGCGGTTCGAGGCGCACGCGCGCCCCGTTGGCACCGCCGCGCTTGTCGCTGCCGCGGAACGTCGACGCGGACGCCCACGCGGCCTTCACCAGCTCGGTGACCGTGAGCCCGGAGGCCAGGAGCTGCTCCTTCAGCACGGCCACGTCCTCCGGGGCGAGGTCGTGGTCGGCCGCAGGGACCGGGTCCTGCCAGATGAGCGTCTCGCTCGGGACCTCGGGGCCGAGGTACCGGTCGATCGGGCCCATGTCGCGGTGCGTCAGCTTGAACCAGGCGCGGGCGAACGCGTCGGCGAACTGCGCGGGGTCCTCGTGGAAGCGGCGCGAGACCTTCTCGTAGGCCGGATCGACCCGGAGCGCGACGTCGGTCGTGAGCATCGTCGGGGGCCGCATCGGCGAGCCCGCGTCGGGCCCGGGGACGGTGCCGGCCCCGCCGCCGTCCTTCGGCTGCCACTGGTGTGCGCCCGCCGGGCTGGCGACGAGCTCCCACTCGTGGCCGAACAGGTTGTCGAAGTAGCTGTTCGACCACTGCGTCGGCGTCGACGTCCACGTGACCTCGATGCCGCTGGTGATCGCGTCCGCGCCACCCCCGGAGCCGTAGGAGCTCTTCCAGCCGAGGCCCTGCGCCTCGAGCGGAGCGCCCTCGGGCTCGGGGCCCACGTGCTCGTCCGGGTCGGCCGCGCCGTGCGTCTTGCCGAACGTGTGCCCGCCCGCGATCAGCGCGACGGTCTCCTCGTCGTTCATCGCCATGCGGGCGAACGTCTCGCGGATGTCCCGCGCCGAGCCGGCCGGGTCCGGGCGGCCGTTCGGGCCCTCGGGGTTGACGTAGATCAGGCCCATCTGCACCGCGCCGAGGGGATCCTCGAGTTCGCGGTCGCCGGTGTAGCGACCCTCGTCGCCGAGCCACTCGGTCTCGGGGCCCCAGTAGACGTCCTCGTCCGGCTCCCAGACGTCGGCGCGCCCGCCCGCGAAGCCGAACGTCGTAAGGCCCATCGACTCGAGCGCGACGTTGCCGGTCAGGACGATCAGGTCCGCCCAGGAGAGGCTCTGGCCGTACTTCTGCTTGACGGGCCAGATCAGCCGCCGGGCCTTGTCGAGGTTCGCGTTGTCGGGCCAGCTGTTGAGCGGCGCGAAGCGCTGCTGGCCGGCGCCGGCGCCGCCGCGGCCGTCGCTGATCCGGTAGGTGCCGGCGCTGTGCCACGCCATGCGGATCATGAACGGGCCGTAGTGGCCGAAGTCGGCGGGCCACCAGTCCTGCGAGGTCGTCAGGACGTCCGCGATGTCCTGCTTGACGGCGGCGAGGTCCAGGCTCGCGAACGCCGCGGCGTAGTCGAACTCCTCGCCGAGCGGGTTGGCCACGGCCGGGTTCTTGGCGAGGATCTTCAGGTTGAGCCGATCGGGCCACCACCCCCGGTTCCCGCCCCCCTGGGTCGGGTGCGGAGCACGGTCGTGCGCGACCGGGCAGCCCGCCTCGGTCTCCTCGTTCATCTCTCCAACTACGGCGTCAGGCTTGTCGGACACGGGGAACCCCTTCCAGGGATCGAACGGTGGATTCAAGAACTGCCGGCTGCGGTGCATCCGGGGCACGTGCCCCAGTAGACGACTTCGGCCTCGTCGAGCGCGTAGCCCAGGTGGTCGGCCGCGGTGAGGCACGGCGCGGCGCCGACGGCGCACTCGACGTCGGCGATCTTGCCGCACGACCGGCACACGAGGTGGTGGTGGTTGTCCCCGACACGCGACTCGTAGCGTGCGACGGAGCCCGGCAGGTGGATCCGGCGCACGAGGCCCGCCGCGGTCAGCGCGCCGAGCACGTCGTAGACGGCCTGCTGGGAGACCTCGCCGAGTTCCTCGCGGGCTACGGCGAGGAACGACTGCGTGTCGGCGTGTGGATGGCCGTGCACCGCGGCGAGGACCGCGACGCGCGGGCGGGTGACGCGCAGGGAGGCCCCGCGCAGCACGAGCTCGAGGTCAGCGGTCACCGGCATCTGATCAGTCTCGCAGGAATTCTGGAGTCATTCAGTTCTTGGCCGATCCCCGGCCCTGCCGGCCGACGGTGCGGGGCGAACTCGGGCCCTGGTTCCTGGTTGCATGTGTCGAGAAGCGCCGACCGGCTCCGCTCACCAGGTGAAGCCGCGACGAGCGCGGCTCACGACCCCAGGAGGCCAGCATGCCGAAGTACCTGCTGCTCAAGCACTATCGCGGCGGTCCGGAGCCGCACCATCCCTTTCCTCCGATGGACCAGTGGGCCCCCGAGGACGTGGAGGCGCACTTCGCCTTCCTGCGCCACGTCGGCGAGCAGCTCAAGGAGCGCGGTGAGTACGTCGACGTCCGGGCGCTCACCCCGGCGCGCACCTGGGTGCGCTACGCCGGGCCGGACGCCGCGCCGGTCACCACCGACGGGCCGCTTCCGGAGACCAGCGATCTCGTCGCCGGCTGGTACATGGTCGACGTGGACTCCCGCGAGCGCGCACTCGAGATCGCCGCGCTCATCTCCTCCGAGCCCGGCCCCGGCGGCGGGCCGCTCTACGAGTGGATCGACGTCCGGGAGGTCATGACCAGCGCCCCCGCGGACGACTGACCCGCGTGGGGGACGAGGCGGCGCGAGGGCTGGACGAGGGCGTGTTGCGCGCCCTCGTCCCGCGCGTGCTCGGCGGGCTGGTGCGCCGCGGCGAGGACTTCGACGCCGCCGAGGACGCGCTGCAGGAGGCGCTCATCGAGGCGTTGCGCACGTGGCCCGAGCACCCGCCGGAGGACGCGCGTGCGTGGCTGTCTGCGGTCGCGACCCGGCGGCTGGTCGACGCGCGACGCAGCGAGGCCGCCCGCCGGACGCGCGAGGACGCGCTGCGGGAGCAGCCCGCGCAGGCGCCGCCCGCCACCGGGACCGGGGACGACACCCTCGTCCTGCTCTTCTGCTGCTGCCATCCCGAGCTTCCGCCGGCCTCCCAGGTGGCGCTCACGCTGCGCGCGGTCGGCGGCTTGACCACCCGGGAGATCGCCGACGCCTTCTACGTCCCGGAGGCGACGATGGCGCAGCGGATCAGCCGCGCCAAGCGCAGCCTGCGCGGGCGTCGCCTGGACGAGCCCGGCGACCTCGCGGTCGTGCTGCGCGTCCTGTACCTCGTCTACACGACCGGGCACGCAGGGCGGGTCGATCTGGCCGCCGAAGCGATCCGGCTCGTTCGCCAGCTGACGCTCGCGACCGAGGAGCCGGAGGCGCGCGGGCTGCTCGCCCTGATGCTCCTCAACCACGCCCGGCTGCCGGCGCGCCGCGACGAGCAGGGGCGGATCGTCACCCTCGACCGGCAGGACAGACGCCGGTGGGACTCCCGTGAGATCACCGAAGGGGTGCGCGTCCTGCAGTCGGCGCTCGCCCTGGAGCGCCCGGGCCGCTACCAGGTCGAGGCTGCTATCGCCGCCCTGCACGACGACGCTGCGAGCTCCGCGGAGACCGACTGGCCGCAGGTCCTCGCCTGGTACGACGACCTGGTGGCCCTGAAGGACGACCCGGTTCGCCAGGACCCGGCCGCCGTGCTTGGCCGCGCGGTCGCGGTCGGCCACGTGCGCGGGGCCGCCGCCGGGCTGCGCGAGACCGACCGCCTGTTCGAGGTGCTCGGTGATCGCCACCGCTGGCATGCGGTCCGCGGCCATCTGCACGAGCTCGGCGGGGACCTTCGGGCCGCCGGCGCGGCCTACGCGGACGCAGCCCGCCGGGCCACCGACGTCGCCGAGCGCGACCACCTCGTGCGCCAGGCCGCCCGGGCCCGGGCGGGATTCCGCCCGACCTGAGCGGCCCCGGCCGGCGCGAGGGCGACCGCCGCGGTTCAGTGCACCTTGCGCTTGAACAGCGCGCGGACCCGCGGCTCGGCGGTGGGGCGCGGTTCCGATCCCTGCCGCCCGCTCGTGAGCGATGCCGCGGCGGTGATCAGCGCCGTCGTGCCCGCCTCGTCCAGCCCGTCGGCGTACGGGCGGGCGCAGACGTCCTTCGGCAGCCGCGACACCTTCGCGGGCCCGGCGTGCGACAGCGCGTCCTTGAAGGCCGCGAAGGTCACCGAGTCCAGCGCGGTCCCGATGTGGGTGACCTTGCGGCCCGGGCACACCGACTGGATCCGGATGTTCGTCGCGCCCTTCAGCGAGGACGTCGGGTGCGGCCCGAACTGCGGCTGGACGACCTCGTCGGTGGCGGACCGCACGGTCGTCCAGGCGGTGCGGCCGGGAGTCTCGTCGGCCTGCGCGTTCAGTGCCTTGAGAAACTTGGAGCCGGCGCGCTGCTGCCAGCCGGCCGGGGTGCACGGCTTCGCCGCGCTGCAGCCCGACCCGGCCTTGGTGCCGTGCTGGGTCCCGGCGGCGGCGATCACGTCCGTCACCTTGCCGCGGAGGTCCGGCCAGTAGGTCAGCGCGACGCGCGGCAGCAGCCCGCCCTGCGAGATGCCGATCACCGCGATGCGCCGACCGGCCCGGCGCGCCTCCTCGCGGATCCCGTAGACGAGGTACTGGACCGAGTCCTGGATGTCGGCCGTCGTGTGGTTCGGGAAGTCGACGTCGCACACGGGATGCCCGTAGGCCTCGAAGGCGCCCTTGCCGATCGCGTAGGCCTCCTCGCCGCTGGCCCCGGTGCCGGTGACCAGCATGATCGGCTGCTTCTTCGTGCCGGCGAGGGCACCGTGGCAGTGCAGGGCCGCCTTCAGCTCGGCCGGGGCGACCGTGAGCTTCGGGGACGCCGCGCCGGCCGGGGCGGGGGCGGCGGACAGGGCGAGCACGGCGAGTCCGGCCAGTGCGAGGGGAGAGCGGCGCATGACGCGCGAACCTACTCGGAACGCCCCGGCGGGGGTCCGGTCACCCCGCTGCGCGCACCATGCCGGCGCCGACCGTCTCGTTGCTCGCCTCGTCGATGAGGATGAAGGCGCCGGTCGCGCGGTTCACCGCGTAGGGGTCGATTGCGAGCTCGCGCGACACGCGCAGCTTCACGCGGCCGATGTCGTTGAGGGCGAGCTCCGCCGGCCCCGGGACCGGCTCGAGCGTCCCGACGTCGAGGCGGTCGGAGACGCCGTCGACGATCGCGCGCACGTTGCTGGTCGTGTGCTTGAGCGCGTAGCGGCCGCCTGCGCGCAGCGGCGCCTCGGCCATCCAGCAGATGTCGGCCTCGAGCTCGCGGGTGGGCGTGACCGGCGCGCCGGCGACGAGAAGGTCACCGCGGGCGACATCCACGTCGTCGGTGAGGCGGACGGTGACCGACTGGCCGGCGGGGGCGGAGACGATCTCGCCCTCGAAGACGTCGATGCCGGTCACGGTCGTCGTGGCGCCGCCCGGCAGGACGGTGACCGCATCGCCGACGCGCAGCACGCCGCCGGCGACCTGCCCGGCGTAGCCGCGATAGTCCGAGTGGGGCTCGCGGACGACCCACTGCACGGGGAAGCGGGCACCGTCGAGGGGATGGTCGGCCGTCACCTCGACCTGCTCGAGGTGCTCGAGCAGCGCCGGGCCGTCGTACCAGGGCATCTCGTTCGAGCGCTCCACGACGTTGTCACCGCGGAGGGCGCTCATCGGGATGAAGGCGACGTCGGGAACGTCCAGCTGGGCCGCGAGGGAGCCGACGTCGGCGACGATGGCGTCGAAGGTCGCCTCGCTCCAGTCGACGAGGTCCATCTTGTTCACGGCGACCACGATGTGGCGGATGCCGAGCAGCGCGGCGAGGAAGGCGTGGCGGCGGGTCTGCTCCACGACGCCGTGCCGGGCGTCCACGAGGACGATCGCGAGGTCGGCGGTGGAGGCGCCCGTGACCATGTTGCGCGTGTACTGCACGTGGCCGGGCGTGTCGGCCAGGATGAACTTGCGTGCGGGCGTCGCGAAGTAGCGGTAGGCGACGTCGATCGTGATGCCCTGCTCGCGCTCGGCCCGCAGGCCGTCGGTCAGCAGCGCGAGGTCCGGGACGTCCGAGCCGCGGCGCCGCGACACCTCCTCGACGTGCTCCATCTGGTCGGCGAGGATCGCCTTCGCGTCGTAGAGCAGGCGCCCGATGAGCGTGCTCTTGCCGTCGTCGACGGACCCGGCGGTGGCGAGTCTCAAGAGGTCCATCGCCTACGCCCCCCGGGCGGTGGCAACCGCGCGTTGCGTGAGTCGGATAGGTCTCATCGCCCTAGAAGTACCCCGCGACCTTGCGGTCCTCCATCGCGGCTTCGCTGACGCGGTCGTCCGCGCGTGTCTCGCCCCGCTCGGTGATCCGGGTCGCCGCGATCTCGCCGACGACGGTCTCCAGGTCGGCGGCGCCGCTCTCGACCGCGCCCGTGCACGACATGTCGCCGACCGTCCGGTAGCGGACGGAGGTGCGGAACGGCTCCTCGCCGTCGATGAGCTCGACGTGGTCGGAGGTCGCGTAGAGCATCCCGTCGCGGCGGAACACCTCGCGCTCGTGGGCGAAGTAGATGTTGGGGACCTCGAGCTGCTCTTCGGCGATGTACTGCCAGACGTCGAGCTCGGTCCAGTTGCTCAGGGGGAACACGCGCACGTGCTCGCCCTTGCGGATGCGGCCGTTGTAGAGGTTCCACAGCTCGGGGCGCTGGCGCCGCGGATCCCACGTGCCGAAGTCGTCGCGGAAGGACATGATCCGCTCCTTCGCGCGGGCGCGCTCCTCGTCGCGTCGTGCCCCGCCGAATGCGGCGTCGAAGCCGTGCTCCTCGATCGCGTCGAGCAGCGTGGTGGTCTGCAGCCGGTTGCGCGACGCCCGCGGGCCGGTCTCCTCGACGACCCGGCCGGTGTCGATCGACTCTTGCACCGAGGCGACGATGAGCCGCTCGCCGAGCTCGGCGACGCGGCGGTCGCGGTACTCGATGACCTCGGGGAAGTTGTGCCCCGTGTCGACGTGCATGAGCGGACACGGGAACTTCGCGGGCCGGAACGCCTTCTCGGCCAGGCGCAGCAGCACGATCGAGTCCTTGCCGCCGGAGAACAGCAGCACGGGGCGCTCGAGCTCGGCCGCGACCTCGCGCATGACGTGGATCGCCTCGGACTCCAGGGCCTGCAGGTGCGTGAGCGCACGGATCCGCGTCGCACCAGCGCGCCGCAACTCGTCAGCGGTCACCGGGCGGCCGTCGGCACCGGTGCTCGTAGTCATGCGGGTGCGGCCTCCGTGGCGCCCACGGGCCGGGCCGGCCGGAGGCGGTGCACGACGGCGAAGAGCACGCCCATCACCACGGGCGGACCGACGATGGCGACGGCGGACAGCTCGAGGCCGGCCTTCGTGGCGACGCCGAGCGCCGCGGCGAGCAGGACGCAGCCGAGCAGCGGCCTCAGCCCCGCGGCCGGGACGCGCGGCAGCAGCGACGTGCCGATCCACACGCCGGGCAGCGAGCCGATCAGGATCGTCCCGACGAGGACGTAGTCGACGTTCCCGACGATCCCGTGGGCGATGCCGGCGGTCCACAGCAGGATCGCGGCGTGGAAGACGTCCGTGCCGACGACCCGGCGCGGTGTCAGGCGGAAGAGCAGGATGAGGACCGGTCCGATCAGCGCGCCGGATCCGACCGACGTCATGCCAACCAGGGTGCCGAGCACGAGGCCGGTGGCGATCGCGCTCACGCGGTGGCGCCGGTCCATCGGCACCACGTCGAGCTCCTTCGGCGTGCGGACGAAGGCGCGGCCGAGGATCGCCAGCGCGGCGATCGAGAGCGCGACGGCGACCACCAGCAGCAGCGCCTTGACGTCGATCGCGGTGGAGATCACGACGCCGAGGATCGAGCCGGGCACCGAGCCGAACGCCATCCACTTCGACACGCCGAGGTCGACGGTGCCGAGCTTCAGGTGGCGCCAGCCGCCGACGGTCTTCGTGATCGCGCCGTAGGCGAGGTCGCTGCCGATGGCGACCGCCGGGGACACGCCGCCGACGAGGATGAGCAGCGGCGTCATCAGGGAGCCGCCGCCGATGCCCGTCAGGCCGACGAGGACACCCACGCCGAGGCCGAAGAGGATGTAGAGAGGATCCATGGTGGTCGGCGGGAGCGCGTCGCTAGACGTGCAGGCCGCACTCCGTCTTGTCAATCCCGGCCCAGCGACCCTCACGGCCGGAGCCGGCGTTCGTGCAGGTCGCGCAGCCGATCGACTCGTAGCCGCGGTCGTGGAGGAGGTTGTAAGGCAGCCCGCGGTCGTGGATGCGCTTCCAGAGGTCCTTCTCCGTCCACGCCGCGAGCGGGTTGTACTTCGCCATGCCGCGCTTATGGTCCCACTCGACGAGCTGCGTCCCGGCGCGCGTGGGGCCCTGCTCGCGGCGCACGCCGGTGATCCACGCGTCGCTGCCGGCCAGCGCGCGCTCG
>JBBQZE010000125.1:0-9084 GCA_038207985.1 Solirubrobacterales bacterium | reverse complement strand
CGCCTCACGGATCGATGACGAAGCCGACGCCGCGGACCGTCCGGATGAGCGCGGGCTCCCCGAGTTTGCGGCGGAGGTTGGCCACGTAGCGGTCGACGACGTTCTCGACCGCCGCGGCGCCCCAGATCTCCTCGATGGCCTGGTCGCGCGAGACGACGACGCCGGGCCGGCGGAGCAGCAGCTCCAGCAACGCCGTCTCCCGGTCGGTCAGCGCGATGGGCAGCCCGTCGCGCTCGACGGTGCGGGACGCGGGGTCCAGGCGCAGCGCGCCGACCGCCAGCACCCCGGACGGCGGCAGTCCGCGCCGCCCGATCGCCTTCAGGCGGGCGATCAGCTCCTCGACGGCGAACGGCTTGACGAGGTAGTCGTCTGCGCCCGCCTCCAGGCCGGCGACGCGGTCGGCGACGGCGTCGCGGGCGGTCAGCAACAGGATCGGCGCCGCGAGGCCGTGGGCGCGCAGGCGCCGGCAGACCGCGAGCCCGTCGAGCCCGGGCATGGCCACGTCGAGCACGACCGAGCCCGGCGCGTTGCGCTCGGCGGCCGCCAGCGCGGCGCCGCCGTCGCCGACCGCCTCCACGTCGTAGCCCTCGGCCGCCAGGGTGCGGGTGAGCATCCTGAGCACCCCGGGGTCGTCGTCGACGACCAGGATCCGCGGTCGCGTCACCGGACGAGCCTACGCCCGACGGCGCAGGGCCAGGCCGGCCGGACCGGTCACCAGCGTCCTAGCCACCCGCGATGGCGAAGAGGCCGGCGACGCCGACGGCGTAGAGCACGAGGACGGCGCGGGAGTCGACGCCCATGCCGAGGCGCCGGTGGGCCGGTCGGAACACGAGCCCCGCGGCGTAGACGAGGGTCAACAGGATGGCCAGCGCCGTGAGGTAGATGTCCGTGGCCTGCGCCTGGGGCAGGACGGCCTTGCCCGAGAGCAGCTCGGCCAGGAGGAAGAGGACGGGGAGGAAGGCGTTGCCTCCGAAGATGTCGCTGATGGCGAGCTGGAAGTCACCTTGCTTGACCGAGGTCAGGCCGGTGGAGAGCTCCGGCAGGGACGTCGCGGCCGCCAGGACGGTCGCTCCGAAGAGCACGCCGGAGAGGCCGACCTTCCCCGCTGCGGCCTCACCGCTGCGCTCGAGCACCACCCCGGCGACGAGGGTGACGGCGGCGGCGAGTCCGAAGACGGCCGCCGCCCGCGCGGTGCTGGTGCCCTTCGCGCTGGCGTCCTGCTCCGTGGCCTGCTGACTGTGCCCGCGGGGGCGCTCCTGACCGTCCGGGGGTTGGCCGTCCTGATGCCAAGGCAGCGAGCTTCCGGCGCGCTTCAAGAGCAGCAAGCCGCCCACCCAGAGGACCACGATGAGCACGGGCCCGGGCGTCAGGCGCCAGAGGATGAGGCTGCTGGGAAGCTGCGTGCCGGCGATGACCACCGCCAGCACGGCGATCACGAGCGCTGCCTCGAGGACGAGCACCAGCGACGCTGCGCGGTAGGTCAGCGGGCGCTCCCCGCGGACTCCGAAGGCGTCGAGGGCGACGAGCACGACGGTCTGGATCGCGATCCCGCCCAGGATGTTGCCCACCGCCACCCCGACGTCACCCGAGAGCGCGGCGCTGACGGTGATGGCCAGCTCCGGGAGGTTGGTCGCGACCGCCAGGAGGACGAGCCCGCCGAGCGCCGAGCCAAGGTGCAGGCGCATCGACAGGACGTCGGTCTGATCGGAGAGCTGGACTCCGGCGACCCAGATGGCACCCGCTGCCACCGCGAAGATCGCGAGCAATACCGGCAACGACAGGCTCGACATCCCCCGCTTCTACCCGGCGGGCACCCGGGTCAGCCCGTGCGTCAGCTCCCTCCGCCGTCGCTGCGCAGGCGGTAGCCCGATCCGCGCACGGTCTCGATGCTCTCCACGTCGAACGGCCGGTCCACCTTCTCGCGTAAGTACCGCACGTAGACGTCGATGACGTTCGAGCGGTTCTCGTACTCGTAATCCCACGCCGCCTCGAGCAGCTGGAGGCGGTCGAGCACCTGCCCGGGGCGCCGCATGAAGGCCTCCAGCAGCGAGAACTCCTTGGCCGAGAGCGAGATGTCCTCATCGCCGCGCCAGACCCGTCGGCTCGACGGCTCCAGGTGCAGGTCGCCGGCGGACAGCACGACAGCCTGCTCGATCTTGCCCCGGCGACCAAGGGCGCGGATGCGGGCCGTCAGCTCGGTGAACGAGAAGGGCTTGGTCAGGTAGTCGTCGGCTCCACCGTTGAGCCCGGCGACGCGGTCCTCGACGGCGTCGCGCGCCGTCAGGAGCAGCACCGGGGCCCAGACGCCGTCCTCGCGCAGGCGCCGGCAGGTCTCGAAGCCGTCGATGCCCGGCAGCATGACGTCGAGCACGATCGCGTCGTAGTCGGTCGCGCCGGCCATCCACAGCGCGTCCTCGCCCTTGATCGCGACGTCGGCCGTGAGGCCCTCCTCCCGCAGACCGCGGCGGATGAGGCCGGCCATCTTGACTTCGTCTTCGACGATCAGGACGCGCATTGGAGATGACGATGGCAAGGTGCGATGAGCGCAGCATGAGGGACAGACCCCACGACGGACGACGGCGGCCCAGGGGCCGCCGTCGTGCTGGTCGTCATCGCGGGTTCTTAGCGCTGCGAGGGCACCTCGTCGGCGTGCCCGCCGGGGCCGTCGCTGCCCGAGACTTCCGCGGCCGACTCGTCGGCGGCGTCAGCCTTGTCGCTGGGGTCGGCGACGTCGGTTGCCGTGTCGGCCTTGTCGTTCGGACCGGCGACGTCGGTCGTGGCGTCGGCCTTGTCGTTGGGGCCGGCGACGTCGACCGCGGGCTTGGCCGCGGTGGCGGTGCTCGCCGAAGGCGCCGGGGGGGTGGACGACTGTGCGGCGTTGGCCACGGCCACCCCGCCGACGCTGAGGGTCAGCAGCGCGAGCAGGCTCGCGGCGCCGGTGCGGATGTGCTTGATCGAGAACATGTGCTGGTGCCTTTCGTATGGGGGAGAGGTGCAACGAGACGCAAGCTACGTCGCAGCCGTGAGCCCTCCGTGAGGCGGTGAGCCGAGGATGAGCGGCGTGGTCAAGCGTCGCTGGGAGCGCTGTCCGGCAGGGTGAGTTGCACCTCGCCGCGTGCCGGGTCCCCGGGGAGGTTGCGGGCGCGCGCGGTCCCGCCGTGAGCGGTCGCGATCGCTGCCACGATCGCCAGCCCGAGCCCTGCGCCGCCGCGCCCCCGGGCGTGATCGGCCCGCGAGAAGCGCTCAAAGGCATGCCCGAGGAAGTCGGGCGGGAACCCGGGACCCTCGTCGACGACCGTCAGCGTCGTCGCGGCCCCGTCCGTCCTGCGCGCCGTGAGGTGCACGTCGCCGTCGGAGTAGCGCAGCGCGTTGTCGACGAGGTTGCCCAGCGCCTGCTCGAGGCGCAGGGCGTCGCCGGTCAGGCCCACCTCGGCGTCGGCGTCGACGTGGATGAGGCGGCCCGCATCGGCGGCCCGCTGCGTGAACCTCGCCCGGACGTCGTCCAGCACCTCGATCGCCGGCAGTCGCGTGGCGCGGACCGGCAACCGTCCCTGGTCGGAGCGGGCGATGACCAGCAGGTCCTCCGCGAGCTGCGCCAAGCGATCTGTCTCCTCAGCGGCCGACCCCAGCGCCGCCTGCAGCTCCTCGACGGAGCGACCCGCGCGGCGCGCGAGCTCGAGCTCGGTCTTCAGGATCGCCAGCGGGGTGCGCAGCTCATGGCTCGCGTCCGCGACGAACTGGCGCTCGCGGGTCAGCGCGGCTTCGAGGCGGTCGAGCATGAGGTTGAGCGTCTCGCCGAGCCGGTGGACCTCGTCCTCGGCAGCGGACAACGGCAGGCGCTGGCCCGGCGTCCCCGCCGAGATCTCCCCGGCGCGGCGGCGCATCGAGTCCACGGGTCGCAAGGCGCCCGCGGTCGCGGCGTACCCGGCCAGCGAGGCCAGCCCCAGGGCTACCGGGAACCCGAGCAGCAGCAGCCCCGCGAGCGCACGCAGCGCCTCGTCGCGGCTGTCCAGCGACGTCCCGACGACGATGATGAGGCGCTGCCGGTCGGCTCCCCGCGCGGGGACGGCCAGGAGCCGGGAATCCGTCTGCAGCAGCGGCTGGCCCTTGTCCACCCGGGTGGACCCCGTACGCGCCCGCGCGAGCTCCGCGGGGCTGAGCAGCGCGGTGCGACGCAGGTCAGGGCTCGAGTCGACGACCCGGCCTCGCAGGTCGAGCACCTCGGCGAAGCCCTGCCCCGGCTTGGCCACCGGACTGCGTCCGGTCTGCAGGCCGGCGTCGGCTTCGCGGATGAGGGCGCTGATGTCACCCGCGCGGGACTGCAGACCCTGCTCGATCGTCCGGTCGAGGTCGGAGCGGAGCGTCAGGTAGATGAACAGCCCCAACCCCGTCAGGAGCACGGCGATGGCGACGGTGAACGCGAGCGTCACCTTCAGCCGGATGCCGAGGCGGCTCATCAACCGACCCTACGCACCCGCGGAGGATCGACCGGGGCGCCGGTCGATCCTCGCGGTGCTCGGGCTCAGTCCTGCGGACCCTGCTGGGTCGTGTCGGTGTCGGGACCGCCGGACGTCTCGCTGGCGTCCGGCTTCTCGCTGGCGTCCGGCTTCTCGCTGGCGTCGGCGGTGTCGGGCTTGTCCGCCGTGGAGGCGTCCGGCGAGGTGACGGCGGCCGGAGCGGACTGGACCGGTGCGGTGGCCGGCTTGGTGGTCGCGGCGCCGGCGAGGGCCGAGCCTCCGAGACCGAGGGCGGCGAGGGCCGCGAGGCCCATCAGCGTGCGGGTGATGCGGTTGCGCATGTAAGTGCTCCCTTGTCGTGGACTTGAGAGCGCGAAGCTAGGCGTGGTCCGTGAGACCACGATGAGTCGATGAGTACCTGATGAAGAGGGTCAGGCAGAGGTCCCCCTCGGGCAGCGCATCACTGACGTGGGCTCTCGACGGCGGTGACCGGCTTCCCGAGGTGCGTGGCGCGGTGCGGGAGGTCGTGATGCAGCCAGCGCTCGAGGGTGTGGGTGACCACCGAGATCATGATCTCGTCGACGGGCTCGTCCTGCATCGTCTCGGTGATCGCGTCCATCGGATCGTGTCGGATCGAGACCGATCCGATCACCGCGGCGCCCGCGGCCTCCTCGATCATCGGCAGCGCCTGTGCGAGGGCGATCTCGGCGGCGGCGGCCTTGTCGTGACGCTCGGGGTGCCCAGGGTGCCATTCCGCGGGCGCGGGATTCGGGACGAGCACGCGGAATAGGACCGAACCGCGCTGTGCGCGGTCGCGGATGGCGGTCAACAGCTCGGGCGGAGCCGCCGTTCGGTCGATGACGACCAGGACACGTGCGGGCTGCGAGGCTTCCATGTGCGACTCCCTTGGTAGGCCCGCAGTCTCGCGGCCGGAGCATGGCCGTCGCCTGGATGGGGCGGAGCGGGGACTTCTCGCGGAACTAGGTCAAGGGCGTGACCCCCGTGCTGAGATCTGGCTGGGAGCTCGCTGAGGGTTCAGCTGATCGCAGTCGTCCGCGCCGCGGCGACGGCCGGCGCGCGCAGCGTGAAGGTCGGCGGGGTGGTGGTGCGCAGGGTCAGCCGGGCGCCTTCGGCATGGGCGAGCGAGCGGGCGAGGGCCAGGCCGATGCCGGTGCCCCGAGCGCCTTCGGAGCGGCGCTCGAAGATCAGCTCGGGATCGAGACCGCGTCCGTCCCCCTCGTCGGCGACGTCGACCGTGACCCAGGCGCCGTCGTCGGCCCGGCCCGTCAGGCCGACGGCGCCGCGGCCGTGGCCGATCGCGTTCTCCACGAGCACCTCGAGGATCTCCTGGACCACGGTGGGAGGCGCCTGGAGCCGCGCGGCCCCGCGTGGCAGCCAGAGGCGCAGCGGGCGGCCGGCCTCCGCCAGCCGCGGGCGCCAGCGCGGCTCGGCGCGTGCGAGGAGCTCGCCGAGGTCGGTCTCGCCCGGGGTGCGGGGCGCGTCCCGGGCGGCGGCCAGCAGGGTGGTGACGGTCTGCTGGAGCCGTTCGGCCTGGGCCTGCGCCGCGTCCAGCTCGGGGGAAGCGGGGCCGCGCAGCTCGAGCGCGTCGAGCTCGAGCTGGAGGGCGGCGAGCGGGGTGCGGAGCTGGTGGGACGCATCGGCGCTGAACGCGCGCTCCCGGGAGACGAGCGCGTCGAGCCTGCCGGCGGCGGCGTCGAGCGCCGCCGCGACGTCGTCGACCTCGCTGATGCCCGTGCGCGACGCGCGGACGGAGAAGTCGCCCTCACCCAGACGGCGTGCGCTGCCCGCCAGGCGCTCGAGCGGCGCGGCGAGGCGGCGGGCGAGGAGGAGCGCGGCGAGCGTGGCGAGGAGCACCACCGCAAGCGCCGCGCCCGTCAGGAGGGGGAGGCGGCTCACCAGGTCGGCGTTGGCCTCCCCGTCGTTGCGCTCGGCGCGCACGATGCCGGTGACCCGTTCGCCGACTACGACCGGGACCGCGACGAGCAGGCGCCCGTCTCGGACAAGCCCGGTGGGGGCCTCGCTGCGGAGCGCGTCGCGCACGACCGCGTCGCCCGTCGCCGGGCCGCCGCGTCCGGCGATCCGGCGCGCCGCGCGGTCGTACACGGCGAGCTGCGCCCCGGTCGACGGCAGCTCGATCGGGTCGCCGGTCCGCGTGACGTCGATCGAGCGGGTCGCGGCCACGGTGTCGCGCTGGAGGCGCAGCAGCTCTTCGTTGCGAGACGTCTGTCGCAGCGACAGCGCGAGCGGCACCGCGAAGAGGACGACCGCGACGGCGGCGACCCCGGCGATCGCGAGGACTAGGCGCCGGCGCATCAGGCGTCCAAGCGGTAGCCGACGCCGCGCAGCGTGGTGATCAGCCCCGGGTCGCCGAGTTTGGCCCGCAGCGTCAGCACGTGCGTGTCGAGCGTCTTGGTCGCCCCGACCCACTCGGTGTCCCAGACCTCGCGCATGATGCGCTCCCGCGTGAGCACCCGCCCGGCCTCGCCGACCAGCAGCGCGAGGAGGTCGAACTCCTTGCGGCGCAGCTCCAGCTCCCGGTCGTCGCGCCAGGCCCGCCGCGCCTCGGGGTCGACGATGAGCGGGCCGGCGGCCACGCGGGCGTCCGCCGGCGGCGCGTCGACCGCATCGCGACGGAGCTGCGCGCGGACACGGGCGAGCAGCTCGGAGAGGCGAACGGGTTTGACGAGGTAGTCGTCGGCGCCGGCATCAAGTCCGGCCACGACGTCCATCTCCGTGTCGCGCGCCGTGAGGATGAGGATCGGGAGGCGTGGGTGCGCGGCGCGCAACCGGCGGCACACCTCGAGGCCGTCGATGTCCGGGAGGCCGAGGTCGAGGAGGGCGAGGTCGACGCCGTCGCCCGCCGCGCGCTCGGCCGGGAGCCCGAGCGCCAGCCGCTTGACCGCGTAGCCCTGGCCCTCGAGGCTGCGGACGAGCCCGTCGGCGATCGCGTCGTCGTCTTCGACGATGAGGATGCTGGCGCCCATGCCCACCGGACGCTATCCCGGGCTCACAAGTCGCGGAGCTCCTCGATGGCGGGACGGCGCAGCGCGCGCAGCGTGAGCGCCCCCGCGGCGCCGACCGCGCCCACCGTGAGCACCACGACCACGCCGAGGTAGCCCCAGGGAACGGACAGGAAGTCCGGTGGCGGGTCGAAGACGCCGGTGAGGACCTTCACGAGCATCTGCGAGATCCCGACCGCGATCGCCGACCCGAGCAGGAGGCCGCCGAGCGTGACGAAGAGCGACTCGCTCCAGACGAACGCGCCGAGCTGACGGCTGCGGGCGCCGAGCGCCGAGGCGATGGCGAACGTCCGGCGACGCTCGGCGAAGCCGAGGCCGATCGTCAGGCCCGAGGCGGCGATGGCCAGCACGAGGGCGAAGCCGAGCTCGACCCGGGTGAGCCCGGAGAGCTCCACGGCGGTGAGGTTGGAGCCGACCACCTTGCGCTCGTTGACGATGTCGGTCACGCTCGCGCTCGTCCCGAGCACGCCCGACAGGCGCTTGGCCACCGTCGCCGGGCTCGTGCCGTCGGTCTGCACGAGGAACGAGCCGACGGCGTCGCTGCCCGTCGCCCGGGCCACGTAGGCCGCGTTGGCGACGAAGAACGAGTCCTTCGGCGCGGTCGGGAACTCCTTCGCGACGCCGCTGTAGTGGAACGGGACCGTCTTGAACTGCTTGGTGCGCCCGTCCTGGAGCCGCAGACGGACGAGGTCCCCCTTGGCCAGCTGGAAGTCCTTGACCGTCTCGGCGGAGACGAGCAGGTTGTCCGGCCGGGAGCCCAGCCCCGCCATGAGCTGCTTGGCGGTGCCCCCGGCGAACCAGCCGTCCTGGAGCTTGCCGGCCGCGCCGATCGTCTGCGGCCGGACCCCGTAGAGGTCCTGCAGGTCGGCGCCGACGTAGGCGAAGCGGTGCTGGAGGGGCTCGACGCTGCTCACGCCGCGGACCTGCTCGATCCGGCGGGCTCCCGCCGGGCCGACCTGCACGCCGGGGGATTCGGTCACCGTCACGTCGGCGCCGTTGGACAGGCGGGCGTCGGCCTCGGCCTGCTGTGAGTAGGTCGCGTTGAACACGGCCGTGGAGCCGGCGAACGCGGCGGTGAGCGCGACCAGCGTCACCGCCTTGGCCAGCAGCCGCCGCTGGCGGCCCATCGTCGCCACGACCGTCGGCGCGAGCCGCCCGGCGAGTGGCCGCAGTGCCGCGACCAGCGGCCCGCGACCGCGCACCAGGACCGCGTCGGCGATGCGGTAGGCGAGCAGCCCGGCGCCTATCCACCCGAGCACGGGTGCGAGCAGGGCGTACCAGTTGACCGACACCTGCGCGACCCCTTCGGGGGCTAGCACGAGGCTGTAGCCGTTCTTCGACGCCTGCCAGAACACGAGGGCCGAGCCGGCGAGCGCGAGGACGTCGAGGCCGTAGCGCGCCCACCACGGCGCCCGGTCGCTGCGGCCCACCTGCGCCCGCTGCCCGGCGACCGTGAGGCTCCGCGCGTCACGCCACGCGGGGAGGGCGATGGAGCCCGCGGCGATCGCCAGCCCGGCCAGCGCCGCGCCGCCCGCCCACAGGATCGCGGCCGTCGTCGAGGCGCCGAAGCTCGCGGTGCCGAACGC
>JBBQZE010000124.1:0-9130 GCA_038207985.1 Solirubrobacterales bacterium | reverse complement strand
GCGGGTTCGGCGTCGCTGATGGCCCGCGAGACGAACAGCCCCCACTCGCGCATCTGTGCCTCGGTGAGGCCGTAGGCCAGCGGGACCTTGCTCAGCGACCACTCGTCGCGCATCTGCGTCGCCCGCTGCTCGTTCTCGCCGCTGATCGAGACGACCTCGATGCCTCGTTCGGCGAGCTCGTCGTAGCGGCGATCGAGCTCGGACAGCTGCGCTTGACACACGGGGCAGTGCAGCCCGCGATTGAACACGAGCATCGTGAACAGGCCGGGCGCATGGTCGGCCAGGCGGAACGGCTCCCGCCCGACGACGGGCAGCTCGAGCGCCGGCGCGGGCGCTCCGGGACGAACGCTGCGGGTGGAGGTGGTCTCGGTGCTCATGGTGCTCCTCGGGTCGGCGAATGGACTGCACGGTCCATCTATTGCGCCGACTGCACCACGTACGCTCTGGACTGTCAAGTCCAATCGCTCTATCCTGCGGACATGACATCGGCAGCACCGGTGACGGCCAAGGGCCGCGCGACACGCGAGCGGATCGTGCGCGCCGCCGCCGAGCTGGTCGCCGAGCAGGGCGCGGCCGCGGTCAGCCTTGACGACGTCGGCACCCGGGCGCCGGCGAGCCGGGGCCAGCTCTACCACTACTTCGACGACCGCGACCAGCTGATCCGGGCGGCCGTGGATGCGACGAGCGACGCGGTGGTCGGCGCCCAGGAGGGGCTGCTCGAGCAGCTCGACTCCTGGGAGGGGCTGGACCGGTGGTTCGCGGCGCTGGTCGCGCTGCAGCGCGAGCGCCAGGCCCGGGGCGGCTGCCCGATCGGGTCGCTGGCCGGGCAGCTGGCCGAGCGCGATCCGCTCGCCCGCGCCGCTCTTGCCGACGGCCTCGGGCGCTGGGAAGGGCACGTGCGAGAGGGCCTGGTGCGCATGCAAGCGCGCGGGGCGCTCGCTGCCGACGCCGACCCGGCGACGCTGGCGACCGCAACGATGGCCGCGCTCCAGGGTGGCCTGCTGCTCACCCAGGTCCGCCGCGATCCCGAGCAGCTGCGCATCGCCCTCGACGCGGCGCGGTCGTTGCTGCGCGCGGCCGAGGTGCGTCCTGCCTGAGCTGCGCCGCCGGATGCCTGCGCAGGCGGGCGGCGTGCCCCGGGAGCACCGGGACACGCCGCGTCCGCCGCGTTGCTACGCGATGCGCACTCCCGTGGTGCACCACTTCGCCTTGGTCGCCCCCAGGTTGTCGAGGAAGACGGCCGAGTCGTAGATGCGGTCGCCCTGGTCGAAGATCGACAGGTACAGGTGATGGTTGCCGGGCTTGACGCGGGTCGAGGCGCGCAAGCGGCGGGTGGCGCCGTCGTAGGTGGTCCCCTTGGCGGCGGCGGCAGTCACCGTCGTGTCGCCCACGGTGTTGACGCGGATCGGGTTGCCCTGCGAGTCCTTCGCGTAGTTGTGCGGGGCGGTGATCTTCGGGTCCAGCTTCGTCCCGGTGCTCCAGTTGGAGACGTCGAGCTCGGAGATGAACGCGTCGTTGTAGAGGTCGTTCACGTACTCCGGGAACTCCTCCGAGAGGAACCGGAAGTCGTAGCTGAGGCAGTTGGCACCCTTGGGGATGCGCAGGTCGATGCGCATGATCACGACGTCACGCGCGCCCCGGATCGACGGGCCCTGAGACTCCGACCCGGTATCAGGGGCGTTGTTGGGGAGGGCGGCACTGCGCGCGTTGCCGGTGGTGAGGATCGCGAAGCTCTTGCCGTTGGTCGGGAAGCCGGCCAGGCGCGTGGTCGAGACCGCGGCGGGCTTTGAGCCCGGGGGCACCGCGGAGAACACCGCGCGGCGCACGATCGAGGGGTCGCGCGCCATGGCCTTCGCGATCGGGGTCGCCGACGGGTTGAGCGGATACTCCTTGATGGACGCCGATGCCGGGGCGGCGGCGGCCACGGTGGCCAGGGTGGTCAGGGCGAGGACGCTGCGCGCGGCGCGTGGCATGAGGCTCCTAGAGGAAGTGGAAACGAGAACGCCCTGCCTCCCTACCCATTCTCGGCCGTCAGCCTCGGTCGTGTCCGTCTACGGACACGACCGAACGGCGGCCAGATCCGCGGCGCCGCTTATGAAGCGAGCTGCGAACGGGGCCACAGCTCGTCGGGCGCATCGCCGCACAGCAGCCAGCCGCCGCCGGGTTGCGGGACGACGACCCGTCGCTCCGCCAGCCGCCCGAGGGCCGCGGTCACCGACGGGCGCCTCGCGCCGACCAGCAGCCCCAGCGCCTCATGGGTCATGGGGAGGGGAAGCATGATGCCGTCCGGGCGGACCCGGCCCCACCGATCGGCCAGGTGCCACAGCGACACGAGCAGGCGCTGGTCGACAGACGTCAGCTGTGAGGTCACAAAACTGCCGACGCTTCGTCTCGAGCGCGTCAGCGCGCGCCCGACGAGTTCGCTGACGACGGGCGCCACCTGCGCCAGACGCCGGGTGACCGCGGCGTCGAGAACTGCGACGTCGAGCGCCTGGATGATGCGCCAGCTCGCGTCGAAGGGGTAGGCCTCGTGCTCGCCGTCGTCCTGCCACGGCCGGAGCAGGTCCCCCGGGCCGAGCAGCTCAGCGGCGGCTCGGTGGGCGAGACCCACCCGCCGCAGGGCCAGGCCCTCGAGGACGAGGAGCCCGATGCCTCCCTGGGCGTCGAACAGGTCGGCGGGCAGCGCGCGGACTCCCGGCCCCAAGCGCTCCACGCGGACGAAGAGGTGCCGCCGGGCATCGCGACGGGACTGCTCGTCGAGATGGCGACCGAGGTCCGGATCGACGTCGAGGAGCTGGACGACGCGGGGCATGCCGAGACGAACGTACCGGCAGGAGCGCGGCGAGCGCGACCGGGCGATAGAACTCTCCGATGCCCGTCGATCCCACCGGTGCCGACCTCAAGCGCTTCCTGCACGAGGATCCCGGCGGCCCCGTGGTGATGCTCAACCTGCTGCGCTACGCCGAGGGAGGACAGGGGAGCTATGAGCAGTACGCCGAGGCGATCGCCCCCCACCTCACGAAGGTCGGTGCCCACGTCGTCTACATCGGCGACTGCGCCACCCCGCTCGTCGCCCCCGACGGCCACGACTGGGACGCGGTGCTGCTCGTCCGGTACCCCTCGCGGCAGGCGTTCAGCGCGATGGTCGCCGACCCCGACTACCAGCAGATCACCCACCTGCGTACGGCGGCGCTCAGCGCGGCGGTGCTGCAGGCCACGACGCCCTGGAGCAATGCCCGAGCGGCAGCAGGCGTGCCCGACCCGTGAACGGGAGACGGTGGACCGAGCCCGGCACACGCGCTGTGGCGGTCCGCGGGTGGTTCGTCGGCGACCGGGGCCTGATGGCCCTCGCCTTGGTGGTCGGCGTCGGCGCGGGTGTCGGAGCGATCGGGTTCCGCTATCTGATCGTCGGCATCACCGAGCTGTTCTCCGGCCAGCGCGACTACAGCGCCGCGGGACACGCGGCAAACCACCACGTCCCCGGGCTGGGCCGCTGGTTCGTGGTCGGCGCGCCGGTGCTCGGCGGCCTGCTCTACGGGCCGCTGGTCGCACGCTTCGCCCCGGAGGCGCGCGGCCACGGCGTCCCCGAGGTGATGCTCGCGGTCGCAGAGCACGGCGGCCGGATCCGCCCCCGGGTCCCGGTGGTCAAGGCACTCGCGTCGGCGCTGACCATCGGCTCCGGCGGCTCGGTCGGGCGCGAGGGGCCGATCGTCCAGATCGGCTCCGCGCTCGGGTCGGTGATCGGGCAGCTGGCGCAGGTCACCGAACGGCGCCTACGCCTGCTCGTCGCGTGCGGCGCGGCCGGTGGCATCGCCGCCACGTTCAACGCGCCGATCGCGGGGGTCTTCTTCGCGCTGGAGGTGATCCTCGGCGACTTCGAGACCCGGTCCTTTGGTGTCGTCGTGCTGAGCTCGGTCACCGCCTCGGCCGTCGCGCGCGGGTTCGTCGGCTCGGAATCCTTCCTGCAGCTCCCGGGCTTCGCGCTCGTCTCCCCGCTCGAGCTCGGCCTCTACGCGGCTCTGGGCGCGCTCGGCGGCATCGCGGGCGTCGTCTTCATCCGCGTCCTCTACGGGGCGGAGGACCTCGCTGACCGGATCTGGCGCGGCCCTCAGTGGGCGCGACCCGCCGTCGGTGGCGTGCTGCTCGGGCTGCTGCTGCTCGTCGTCCCGGAGATGTACGGCGTCGGGTACCCGGTGCTCTCCCGGGCGATCGACGGCAACTACGTCGTCGGCTTCCTGGTCCTCCTGCTCGCGGCCAAGGTCGTCGCGACCAGCCTGACGATCGCGATCGGGGGTTCGGGTGGCGTGTTCGCGCCGTCGCTGTTCATGGGCGCGATGCTCGGCGCCACCTTCGGGCACCTGGTCCACGGGGCGGCGCCGGGCCTGACCGCACCGGGCGGCGCCTACGCGCTCGTCGGAATGGGAGCCGTCTTCGCCGGCGCCGCGCGGGCGCCCATCACGGCGGTGATCATCATCTTCGAGCTGACGGGCGAGTACTCGATCATCCTTCCGCTGATGCTCGCGATCGTCGTCGCGACGGCCGTCAGCACGCGGCTCTCCCCCGACACGATCTACACCCTCAAGCTCCGCCGCCGGGGCATCGTCGTCGAGCGCCCGCGCGTCGCCAGCGTCATGCGCACCCTGCCACTCGCTGCTGCCATGGGCCCGGTTCCGGAGCCGCTCGGTGCCTCGGACTCGCTTTCGACGGTGAGCTCGCGGTTCTTCTCGGAGCCGGCCTCGACGATCCCCGTGCTCGATCGTCGCGGCGCGCTCGTCGGCGTCCTCTCGGCCTCGGACGTCGAGCGGTGGGCACTCTCGGACGAGGGCGAGGACCGAAGCGCCGCCGACATGGCCCACCGCGTCGCCAGGCTGCGCGCCGACGACCTGCTCGAAGACGCGGTGCGCGGCCTGGCGGCCGGGGATGACCACGGCCTGCCGGTCTTCGCCGACCACGGCACCGAGCTCGTGGGCTGGATCACCCACCGCGACATCCTGCTCGCCTACCACGAGGAGCGCGATCGCATCACGCCGCTGGACGAGCAGCAGAAGACACCACCTGTGCCCGAACGGGCCGGCGACGCCTGAGCTGCCCGGCGGTCCCGTCTGTGATCGTGGGGGCATGACGACACAGACCGTCAACCTCGCTCGGGCGCTGGCGGCGCTGGAGGCCCCCTACCGGCCCGCGATCGTCGCCCGCTACAACGCCAACAAGGTCGCCGTCGTCAAGGTCCGCGGCGACTTCGTGTGGCACAGCCACCCGGACACCGACGACTTCTTCCTCGTCCTCGCGGGCCGCATGACCATCCGCCTGCGCGACCGGGCCGACGTGGTGCTGGAGGCCGGGGAGCTCTACGTGGTGCCCGCCGGCGTCGAGCACTGCCCGACGGCCGACGAGGAGTGTCACGTGCTGCTGATCGAGCCCGACGGGACCGTGAACACCGGGGACGCGGGCGGTCCGCTCACCGCGCCGGAGCGCGAGCTCTGACGCGGCGTCCCGCGATAGCGGTCAGGCCGCCGGAGCGACCACGGTGTGCACGAGCCCGCCTGTCTCGAGCTCGTCAGGCGGGCGTGGCCCGCGTCGAGGGTGATCGCCGGGTGCTCGACCGCCTGCTCACGGTCGCGCATCTTCCCGCGCGGCACGCTCCGTCCACCTGATCCGGGCAAGGCGCCACGCCGGCCGTAAGGACTTCGTACTGGGCGCGCGACGGCCGCGGTGACACGGTGCCTGTAGCCAGCCGGCCCGTCCTGCGAAGGGAACCCCGTCGTGCCCGAGTCCTCGTCATTCAACCTGATGGTCATCGCCAACCGGACCTGTCCCTGCCCCGGGCTGCCCGACGACGTCGCTCGTTACGTCGACGGCCGCCCAGGGGGAGTGCTGGTCGTGGCCCCCGCGCTGAACTCGCGCCTGCGCCACTGGACCTCAGACGTCGATGACGCGGTGCGTGAGGCCGATGCGCGGCTGGCCACCGCGGTGGCGCTCCTGCGGGCGGAGGGCATCGTGGCGCAGGGCGAGGTCGGCGACGCCGACCCGGTGCTGGCCATCGAGGACGCCATGGTGTCGTTCGACGCGCACGCGGTGCTGATCTCGACGTGGCCGGAAGGGCGCTCGAACTGGCTGGAGCGCAACCTCCTGCAGCGGGCGCGCGAGCGGTTCGACGTCCCCGTCGAGCACGTCGTCTCGCGCTATGGGCTGACTGACGCGCCGCTGACCGCGCGCTGAGCGGGCGGCGCTGGACCTACACGGGCTCGGCGTCGGCCGCGCGCTCGGGCCGCACGCCCCGCGCCCCGTTGTCCACGCCGCCCCGCCCGACGAGCCGCGCGGAGGCGCGGGCGTCGGGCCGCGGTGCCCAGGGCGCCGCGAACGCGAGCACGGCGCCGGTGATCGCGACGGTCGCCGACGCACCCAGCGGATCGGCGGAGAACCCGGCGCGGGCCAGAAGGCACGCGACCGTCGCGCCGACGCCGGCGCCGAGCAGGTAGAGCCCGGAGGTGTCGAGGTCGGGGTGCGCGTGGCGGACGACCAGCACCGCCCCACCGAAGCCGCAGAGCACGAGCGCGCCGGCCCAGTAGCCGCCGCGACGCCCGCCGGCCGCGGCGGTGACGAGGTAGGTGACGCCGAGGGCGAACGGCGTCGAGTAGAACGCCCGCCCGTCATCGCCGATCGCGAGCACGATGACCACCGCCCCGGCCAGGAGGACGAGGCCTTGGCGGATCATGACGGCGGGTGGGCGCAGCTCTTGCGTGGCGTTCATCGTGCGGGCGACTGTGGCAGGTCCGTGCCCTACGCCATCCCGGGTGACGTCCTGGCGAGGAGCGCTGGCCGCTCGTCGCGGGGGCCACCGAGGTCGACAGCAGCCGGCTCACCAACGGCCCTCGAGCGCTTCCTCAACGCGCGCAGCGAGCGCGTCGAGCGATGCCACCTCGGTCTGTCCGAGGTCCTGCTCGGCGACGGTCTCCCGGAGACGTCTCAACTGGTCGCGGACGGCCCTTCGGTCGGCCTCGGTCCCCACGCGCCAGCCGACCTCGCGGAGCAGCTGGAAGAGCCGCGCGAGGACGCTGGGTGCGTCCCGCCCGTAGTGCCTGATCTGCGCGATGCCGCTGTCGAGCAGATCGGCGAGCTGAGGGCGGTCCAGGATGACCCGGACGCGGCCCTCGTCATCGCGCAGGAGCTTCGGGCCGAGTTCGAAGGTGACCATTTCGCACAGCAGCCCGGAGATGTGCCCGAGGGCGTGGACTGCGCTCGTCGGGTCGTTGATGCCGGGCGACAGCGCCTTGACCGCCACGTCGGTCATCTGTCGCAGCCCGTAGGCGATGTCCTGCGCGGCGGTGCGTTCCGGACCCGCGCCGACGGCGTCGGCGATCCGTGTGGATGAGCGCTCCCAGGCCTCTGGCGTCGGCGCGTCGCCGTCGATCGGCCAGCTGCCGCCGAGCGGCGTCCCCGCGACGAGCGAAGCGCCTGGGAATGCTTCGATGTGCACGACGACGCCACCCTCGCACGCCGCCTCGAGCAGCGCGTCCTCGTCGGCGCTGACGAGAAAGCCTGATCGCGAAGCCTCGATCATGTGCACGTCGGGTGGACGGTGCGCGGCCCTCGCCGCGACCTGCGCCGCGTCATCGCGCTCGTCGAGTACGCGCTGCAGCGTCTCGGTCGCCTCCTCGTGCACGTTGTCGAGGATCGTCTCGAGGCGGATCTGGCTGGCCAGGTGCGCCAAGAACAGCACGAGTCCCAGCACGCTGGCCACCGTCAGGATCACCGCGAACGTCACGGTGATCTGGGGGACGAAGTCCGCCTGGGTGTCGCTGCTGGTGCGGACGGTGCGCAGCGCGACCAGGCTGTAGGTGAAGGTGGTGAGAAACAGCGCCAGGGTCAGGTGCACGAAGCGATCGCGCGAAAAGGTGCGCAGCAGCCGCGGCGAGAACTGGCTGCTGGCCAGCTGCAAGGTGACCACCGTCAGCGAGAACGTCAGCGACGTCACGGTGATCAGCGAGCTGCCGATGGCGTTCAGCACGGTGCGGGCCGCGTCCGCGCCGCCGCCGAACAGGTAGGTGCGCAGCGTCGGCGGCAGGCTGTCGTCGACGCGGGCGTCGAGTTGCGGCAGCCCGACGCCGAGGATGATGGCGACGACGATGCCGGCAGTCGGCACCGGCCACAGCTGCGTCCGGAGGTCGTCGCGGAGCACGCTGACCCGTCCGCTCACGCCACCGAAGGTCATCAGGTCGCCATCCTCCGACGTCATTCCCTCGCCATCGATCTTGAACCGTGTCAGCGATGCTGGGGCGAGGGCGGCCGGCGTCAGAGCCCGACGCTGCCCTGCATGATCCCGCCGTCGATGAAGACCGACGTGGCGGTCATGTAGTCGTTGCGGCCCGAGGCGAGGAAGACGACGACGTCGGCGATGTCCTCGGGCTGGGCCAGGCGGCCGAGTGGGATCGCGGCCCGCAGCTGCTCGAGCTTGTCGGGGTCGTCGAGCGTCGATCGGTTGATCGGGGTCGCGACCGCGCCGGGGCAGACGTTGACGACGCGGATCCCGTGGGCACCGAGCTCGACACCGGCGGTGCGGGTGAGCATGCGGGCGCCGCCCTTGGAGACGCAGTAGGCGATGTTGCCCGGCATCGGCCAGTCCTCGTGGACGGAGGAGATGTTGATGACGATGCCGCCATCGCCCTGGGCGATGAACTGCTTGGCGGCGAGCTGGGTGCCGAAGAAGGCGCTCTTGAGGTTGACGTCCATGACGCGGTGGTAGTCATCCTCGGTGGTCTCGAGGATCCCGGCGCGTGTCTCGATGCCGGCGTTGTTGACTAGGGCGTCGAGGCGGCCGTAGGTGTCGACGGCGGTCTGGACCATCGTGTGCAGATCGGCCGCGCGGCTGACGTCGGCCTGGACGCCGACCGCTTGGCCGCCGAGCTGCTCGATGCGCTCGACGATGGCCGCGGTCTCGTCGGCGTGGGCGACGTAGTCGATGACGACGTTGGCGCCCTGGGCGGCGGCGGCCTTGACGATCGCCTCGCCGATGCCGCTGTTGCCGCCGGTGACGACGAGGGTCTTGCCAGCCAGGAGGAGGGCCATGCGGCGACCGTACCCGCCCGAGGCGCCACACTGCGCCCGGTGCCCCGCATCGAGGACTACGCCG
>JBBQZE010000123.1:0-9195 GCA_038207985.1 Solirubrobacterales bacterium | reverse complement strand
GGCGGGGACGCGGGCGGCCCGCGCGGAGGGGCGGCGGGCCGGGGGCGGCGCCGGAGCGGCGCGACCGGCCGAGGCCGGGCTGCGCGCTGCCGGGCCTCGATGCGGCGACCGGGCGGCCGGGACGCGCAGGGCCGGGAGCGGCGTCACGGCGGGCTGCCCGGGGGAGGCCGCGGCCGGGGGCGGTACGGACGCCGGCAGAGCGGGCAGCACCGCCGACGGCGGCGGCTCCGGCGCGCGCGGGGCGAGGTGCGGCCAGGCGATCGCGAACGTCAGCGCGGCGACCACGATGGCGGCGCGCGCGACGTTGGCCCAGCGGATGCGGTGCCGGAGGGGTTCGGGAGCCATCCCCACCACTAGGCCCCGGCAGGCCCGGTCTCGCCCCCCTTTGCTAGCTTCGGACGTCGACTATGGCCACGAAGAACCCCATCTACGACCTCACGCTGCTGCTCAACACCTCCGCTGACGCGGACAAGAAGCAGAAGATCCTCTCCGACACGGAGACCACGATCCGCCAGTCCGGCGAGGTCGTCGGGACCCACGACTGGGGCGTGCGGCCGACCGCGTTCGAGATGGACAAGCGCACCGACGCCGAGTACCACCTCATCCAGTTCCACGGCAAGCCCGAGCTCCTGGCCTCGCTCGACCACACGCTGCGGATCACCGACGGCGTACAGCGCTTTCGCATCATCAAGCTGGCGCCGGGCGTCGGCGCCCCGCCGGACCTGCGCAACACCCCGGCCACCGCCCCGACGGGTGAGGACGCCCCGGCCGGCGACGAGGACGAGGATCGCGGCGAGCGCGGCGAGCGCAGCGAAGGTCGCTAGTCCCTCCGCCACACCCCGCAGGACCCGAGACGCCGCGTGCCCCGCGGCGTCTTCTGCGTCCAAAGCCGTGTCAGGACGCACGCCTGATCCCTGACCCGGTCACGGAACTGCGCAAGCTGCGGCAAAACGGCCCTCCGGCCCGGCAGGCCCTCCGGGGCCCCACCTAGACTCCGCCGCAGCGACAACGACCTTCGAAAGGGAGCCCGTCATGGCGGCGAGCAACATCAACCGGGTGGTCCTCACGGGCAACCTGACCTCCGATCCGGACCTGCGCGAGACGCCGGGCGGCCTCAAGATCTGCAAGCTCCGCGTGGCCTGCAACACCCGCCGCAAGGACGCGTCCGGCTCGTGGGTGGACAAGCCGAACTACTTCGACGTCACGGTCTTCGGCGCGCAGGGCGAGAACGCCCACCGCTACCTGGCCAAGGGGCGCCCCGTCGCCATCGACGGTCGCCTGGAGTGGCGCGAGTGGCAAGACAAGGAGACCGGCAAGAACCGGCAGTCGATCGACATCATCGCCGACTCCGTGCAGTTCCTGGGCGGGCGCGACGACGCCCAGGGCGGCGGCGGCGGTGGCTACGGCGGGGCCCAGTCCTCCGGCCAGGGCTTCCAGGGCGGCTCGGACGTCCCCGTGGACACGGGCGACTTCGGCCCGCCGGCCGCGGCCCCGGTCGGCGGCGGCTCCTCCACCGGGGACGACGACATCCCGTTCTGATCTGAGCGGCGCGAGCGGTGCCGTCCACCCCTGGTGGTAGGGCACCGCTCGCGCCCAGGTGACCGGCTACGATGTGCGTCCACGCGCGCCCAGCGGCGCGCGTTCGACCGTCTAGAGACGACCCGAGGACTTCACGTTGGCCAAGCAGCGATCGAACAGCGGCAGCTCCAAGCCGCGCCGCGACAAGAAGGGCGGCCCCGGCAGCGGCCGCCGCAAGCCGTGCCTGTTCTGCAAGGACAAGGTCGAGCAGGTCGACTACAAGGACGTCGCGACCCTGCGCAAGTACATCTCCGAGCGCGGCAAGATCCGCTCGCGCCGGATCACCGGCGCTTGCCGACGCCACCAGAACCAGGTCGCCACCGCGGTCAAGCGCGCTCGCGAGCTCGCTCTGCTGCCCTACGTCAACGAGTCGGGCAAGGAAGAGCGCCCGGGTGGCCGCGGCGGCCGCGACCGCGACCGGGACGACCGGTAGTCATGCCCGAGGCCATCCTCCTCGCCGACGTCGACCAGCTCGGTGCCAAGGGCACCGTCGTGGACGTTTCCAAGGGCTACCTGCGCAACTTCCTGATCCCGCGCAAGCTCGCCGCCCCGGCGACCAAGGGCGCCGTCCAGGCCGCCTCCGCCCGGGCCGCCACGCAGGACCGCGCCGCGCGTGACGCGGTCACGAAGGCCCACGAGCACGCCGACCTGCTCAATAAGACCGTGCTGACCCTCTCGGAGAAGGCCGGCGACGACGGCCGCCTCTTCGGCTCGGTGACCACGCAGGACATCGCCGACGCCATCAAGGAGGCGCGCGGCATCGAGGTCGACCGCCGCCTGATCCACCTCGAGGAGCCGATCAAGAACGTCGGCACCTACCAGGTCGTGGTCGAGGTCGCCGGTGGCGTCACCGCGACGGTCAAGACGATGGTGACCGAGCTCAAGTAACCGGTCCGAGCAGGATCAGCAGGACCTGGAGCGCCCCGCCGATCGGGGCGCTTCGTCGTTCAGGGGCCGTCCCGTCGCGGAAGTGCGGAGGTTCCGGCACGAGAGGCCCCGGGCGGGGGTCCCGCCGTCCCGGCGCCGGTTATCGTCAACCGCCGATGAGCGAGCACCCCTACGACGCAGCCCCGCCGCCGAGCAACGTCGTGCAGGGCATCGCCCCGCCGCACTCGATCGAGTCCGAGCAGGGGGTGCTCGGCGCCGTGCTGCTGTCGGACCGGCCGATGTACCAGTACGTCGTCGAGTTCCAGCTCAAGCCGGACGACTTCTACCGCGAGCGCCACCGCGTGGTCTTCGGCGCGATGATCGAGCTCTACTCCGAGTCCGAGCCGATCGACGTCCTCACCGTCACCGAGCACCTGCGCGCCCGCGCGCAGCTCGAGGCCGCGGGCGGCCAGGCCGGCATCGACGAGCTGACCGCCGCCGTCCCCGCCGTCGGCAACCTGCGCCGCTACGGCGAGATCGTCAAGGAGATGTCGCTGATGCGACGGCTGCTCCAGGCGACCTACGAGATCCAGGCCTCCGTCCACGGCCGCGAGTTGCTGCCGAAGGAGATCGTCGAGCAGGCCGAGCGAGCGATGCTCGAGGTCGCCCACGACGACTCCACGAAGGCCTTCGCGACCGCCGGCGCGATCATCGAGCACGAGGTCGACGTCTGGCACCAACTGTCCCTCGATGGCAAGGCGATGACCGGCACCCCGTCGGGCTTCACGGAACTCGACACCATCACCGGCGGCTTCCAGCCCGGCAACCTCATCGTCGTCGCCGCGCGTCCGTCGATGGGCAAGAGCGCCTTGGTCACGAACATCGCCGAGAACGTCGCGCTGCACCCGACGAACCCGATGCCGGTCGCGCTCTTCTCGCTGGAGATGAGCGAGGGCGAGCTCGCGCAGCGCTTCGTCGCCTCGCAATCGTCGATCGAGGGCGACGACCTCCGCAAGGGCCGCCTGAAGGACGAGCGGAAGTGGAAGAAGGTCCTCGAAGCCGCCTCCCGGTACGACGCCGCGCCGCTCTTCATCGACGACTCGTCGGACATCGGCGTCCTCGAGATCCGCGCGAAGGCCCGGCGCCTGCACCAGCAGATGCAGGCGGACTACAAAGGCCTGGGGCTCGTGATCGTCGACTACCTCCAGCTCATGCGGCCCGACGGGCGCACGGACAACCGCGTCGAGCAGGTCAGCCAGATGTCGCGTGGGCTGAAGATCCTCGCCCGTGAGCTCAACGTGCCGGTGATCGCCCTGTCGCAGCTCTCGCGCGGCGTCGAGTCCCGCACGGACAAGCGCCCGATGCTCTCCGACCTGCGCGAGTCGGGCGCGATCGAGCAGGACGCGGACGTCTGCATCTTCATCTACCGCGACGAGTACTACTTCCCGGACACCACCGAGAAGCCCGGCGAGGGCGAGCTGATCATCGCCAAGCACCGCAACGGCTCGCTCGGCAAGGTCGACCTCGTCTTCCAGGGCAAGTACACCCGCTTCCGCAACATGAGCCGTGAGTACGACTGATGCTGCGGCCCGGCGACCCGTGCCCCTACGGGCAGTGCGACGGCTCGGGGTTCGTCGACGACGAGGCGACGCAGACCGCGGCGCGCTGCCGGTGCATGCCCGAGCGCATGGCGTCCCGGCGCAGCGCGGTGCTGTCCGCGGTCATCCCGCGCAAGTACCGCGGCGTGGGCTTCGAGCGGCCGCCGGTCACGGAGATCGCCGAGCGGGCGCCGGGGCAGGTGCGGGCGGTGCGCGCCTACGTCCGCGACCTGGACGCGAACCTCGACGCCGGCCGCGGGCTGTGGCTGTTCGGCGGCCCCGGGACGGGCAAGACGACGCTCGCGATGATCGTCTCGAAGGCCGCGCTCGACGCCGGGCGGACCGTGGCGATCTACTCGCTGCCGAAGCTCCTGGCCGAGATCCGCACAACGTTCGACGAGGACGCGGTCCACTCGTACACCTCGCTCCTGGACAAGCTCACCGAGGTCGATCTGCTCCACATCGACGACGTGGGCGCGGAGAAGACGAGCGACTGGGTGCTCGAGCAGCTCTACGCGATCGTCAACGCCCGCTACGAGGAGGAGCGCTCGGTGGTCATCACGACGAACCTCTCCGAGCGCGAGCAGATGGTCGAGCAGATCAAGGAGCGCACGGTCTCCCGCCTGGAGGAGATGTGCGAGGTGCTGCCGCTCTACGGCGACGACGCGCGCCGCCGCGTCGGGTAGCCCCGCCGTAGACTGCTCCCCGTGCCGGGACTCGTCATCGTGGGCGCCCAGTGGGGCGATGAGGGCAAAGGCAAGGTCGTCGACCTGCTGGCCGAGCGGGCGGATGCCGTGGTCCGCTTCCAAGGCGGCAACAACGCCGGCCACACGATCGTCCGGGACGGCGAGGAGTTCAAGTTCCACCTCGTCCCGAGCGGGATCCTCTATCCCGGCAAGACCTGCATCATCGGCAACGGCGTGGTCGTCGATCCGGCCGTCCTGCTCACCGAGCTCGACGGGCTGCGCGCCGTCGGCGTCGACGTCAGCGGGCTGAAGGTCAGCGCCAACGCGCACCTGATCATGCCCTACCACGTGATCCTCGACCACTCGGGCGAGGCGAAGCTCGGCCGCCAGGAGATCGGGACCACCAAGCGCGGAATCGGGCCCTGCTACGCCGACAAGGCGGCCCGTCTCGGCATCCGCGTGCAGGACATGCTCGACGAGAAGATCCTGAAGAAGAAGATCACCGCGGCGCTGGTGCCCAAGCAGCTCATGCTGCGGCCCTACGAGAAGGACAAGCGCTTCGCGGAGATGCTCGACCTCCAGAAGATGACCGAGGACCTGCTGACCTTCGGCCATCGCCTCGAGCAGCACATCGCCGACACCTCGGCCCTGATCTGGAAGACGCTCGACGACGGCAAGCTCGCGCTTTTCGAGGGCACCCAGGCGACGATGCTCGACATCGACCACGGCACCTATCCCTTCGTCACCTCGAGCAACCCGGTGGCGGGCGCCGCGACGATCGGCGCGGGCGTGGGCGTGCACGACATCGACGAGGTGTGGGGCGTGGCCAAGGCCTACGCCACGCGCGTCGGCGCCGGGCCGTTCCCGACGGAGCTCTTCGACGCGACCGGCGACCGGCTGCGCGAGAACGGGCACGAGTTCGGCACGACGACGGGGCGCCCGCGCCGCTGCGGCTGGATCGACCTGGTGGCGCTGCGCTACGCCGCGCGCCTGAACACGCTGGACGCCCTGGTGATCACCAAGCTCGACGTGCTGACCGGCTTCGACCGCATCAAGGTCTGCACGGAGTACCGCGGCGCGGACGACGCCACGTTCGCGACGTTCCCGTACCACCAGTCCGTGCTGCACAAGGCCCGCGGGGAGTACGAGGAGCTCGCGGGCTGGACCGAGGACATCACGGAGTGCCGCACGGAGGCCGACCTCCCGCAGGCCGCCCGCGACTATCTCGCCTACCTCCAGGAGGGGACGGGCGTGCCGATCGTGCAGGTCGGCGTCGGCCCGGGCCGTGAGCAGCAGATCTGGACCGAGTCCGGCCGCAGCGCGACGACGCTGCGCGAGCGGGCCGCGGTCTAGGCGCCTTCGCCCGGCGCCGGCGAGCCGCGCTCGCCATCGAGCAGGTCGTGATCCTCGACGTAGCGCACGACGCGAGCGGGGACGCCGATGACGACGCCGCGGGGCGGCACGTCGTTGGTGACGACCGAACCCGCCGCGACGTAGGCCTCCTCACCGACCTCGATCCCGGGGGTGAGGATCGCCCCGCCCCCGATGCGGCAGCCGCGCCGCAGCGTGGCGCCGCGCAGCTCGTCGCCGGGGTGCTGGCGGGCCATCGTGTTGTCGTTCGTCGTCATCGCGCACGGCCCGACGAAGACGTCGTCCTCGACGACCGAGAACGCGGTGACGTAGACCTGGGACTGGAGCCGCACCCGCTCGCCGAGGACGACGTCGTTGTCGACGCAGGCGCCGCGGCCGACGACGCTCCCGGCCCCGACGACGCTGCGCTCGCGGACGTAGGCCTGGTCGCCGACGATGGCGCCCGCGCCGATGCGGGCACCGGCGAAGACGATGGCCTGCGCGCAGATCGAGGCGCCCGCCTCGACGACCAGCGGCTCGGTGACCGGAGCGGCGCTGGAGGAGCGGGCGGAGAGGCGCGGCGGCTTGCCGAGGACGACGCCGTCCTGGATGACGACACCGGGCCCGATGATGGTGTCGCCGTGGATGACGACGTTGGCGCCGAGCTCGACGTCGTCGGCGACCTGCGCCGTGGGGGACAGGACCAGCCCGGGAGCCGTCGGGGGTGACGCCATGCCGGGTAGCCTATGGGCCTCGTGAGCGGCCCGGACCCCAGGGTGGTGCTGCGCGGCGCGGTGCTCGGCCTGGGCATGATCGGCCGTCACCACGCCCGCCTGCTGCAGGCCTCCCCCCGCGTCGCGTTCGCGGGTGCCGTCGACCCCGGCGGGGACCGCTTCGGCATGGTCCAAGACCCGGCGCTGGTGCACGCGGACCTCGAGGCGCTGCTCGCGGCGGGGCCGCTCGACTTCGCAATCGTCGCCGTGCCGACCGAGGAGCACCTCCCGGCCGCCCGGCGGCTCGCGGAGGCCGGCGTCAGCGTGCTGGTCGAGAAGCCGCTGGCCGCCAGCGCGGAGGACGCGCAGACCCTCATCGCCGCAGTCGAGGCCGCCGGCGTCCGCGCTGCGGTCGGCCACGTGGAGCGCTGCAACCCCGCCCTGCTCGAGCTCCGGCGCCGCGTCGGCGACGGGCAGCTCGGGGAGGTGTTCATGATCGCCACGGAGCGGGTGGGCCCGTTCCCGGACCGGATTCGCGACGTGGGCGTGGTGAAGGACCTGGCCACGCACGACCTCGACCTCGTCCACTGGCTCGGCGGAGCTCCTATCGAGCGCCTGGCCGCCGAGACGCAGCACCGGATGGGGCGCGCGCACGAGGACCTCGTGCTCGTCACGGGCCGGCTGACGTCTGATGTGGCCTTCAACGTGAACGTCGACTGGCTCTCCCCGACGAAGGTGCGCCGCACGCGCATCCTGGGCGAGCGCGGGATGCTCGTCGCGGACACGCTGACCTCCGACCTCACGTTCTGGGCCAACGGCGAAGTTGCCAGCGAGTGGACCGCCGCGCAGGCGACGCGCGGCGTCAGCGAGGGCGACATGACGCGCTACGCGCTCCCGCGGCGCGAGCCGCTGCTGGTCGAGCTCGAGGCGTTCTGCGACTGGGTCTCCGGCGACGACGACGCGGCGATCGTCACCCTCCAGGAGGGGCTCGCCACGGTCGTCGCCGCCGAGGCGGTGTTGGAGGCCGCGGCCTCGGGGGAGACGGTGCGCCTGTGAGGGCGGTGGTCGTCGCGCTCGGGAAGATCGGGCTGCCGTTGGCGGTCCAGCTCGCCCGGACCGGCCACGATGTCATCGGCTGCGACATCGACCCGCGCGTGGTCGACGATGTCAACGCCGCCCGCGAGCCGTTCCCGGGCGAGGCGGGGCTCGCCGAGGGTCTGGCGGATGTCGTCCCCGGCCGCCTGCGCGCAACGACCGACACCCGCGCCGCGGTTGCCGCGGGCGCCGACCTCGTCGTCCTCGTCCCCCCGCTGCTGGTCGACGCCGCGGCCGAGCCCGACTGGCGCATCCTCGACGCCGTTACCGCCGACGTGGCCGCGGGCCTGGCGGGACAGGGAGGTCCGCCACGGTCGTCCCGCACGACCGTGGCGCTGGAGACGACCGTGCCCGTCGGGACCACGCGCGGCCGCCTCGCGCCCGCGCTCGAAGCGGGGTCCGGGCTCGTCGAAGGTGCGGACTTCCACGTCGTCTTCTCCCCCGAGCGCGTCTTCTCCGGGCGGATCTTCGCCGACCTGGTGACCTATCCCAAGCTCGTCGGCGGCCTGTCCGCGGCGGGCGAGGAGCGGGGGCGCGAGCTCTACGCGGCGTTCCTGCCCGGCGCCGAGGTCCGCGGCATGGGCGGCGCGGAGGCGGCCGAGCTCACCAAGCTGGTGGAGACGACCTACCGCGACGTGAACATCGCGCTCGCCAACGAGTTCGCGCGCCACGCCGATGCGCTGGGGCTCGACCTGCAGCCGGTGATCGACGCCGCGAACTCGCAGCCGTTCTCCCACGTGCACCGCCCCGGCGTCGCCGTCGGCGGGCACTGCATCCCCGTCTACCCGCGGTTCTACCTCGCCGGCGACCCCGGCGCCGAGCTCCCGCGCGTCGCCCGGGCGATCAACGAGGCGATGCCCGCGTACGCCGTCGACCTCCTCGGCCCCGTCGCCGGGCGGACGATCCTCGTTCTCGGCGTGGCCTACCGCGGAGGGGTCAAGGAGACCGCGTTCTCGGGCGCCTTCGGCCTCCGGGACGAGATCACGGCACGGGGCGGGCGGGCGGTTGTCGCCGACCCGCTCTACGACGCCGGCGAGCTCGCCGCCCTGGGCTTCTCGGCGTGGACGGGCGAGCCGGTGGACGCGGCCGTCCTGCAGGCCGACCATGCGGAGTACGCCGCGCTGCGCCCGGCCGACCTGCCGGGTGTCGGCACGCTCGTCGACGGCCGCGGCATCCTCGACCCGGCTGACTGGCCGGGCGTCGAGCTGCGCCGCATCGGCCGCCCCTAGCGCCCCCCGGAGGCGAACTGACCCGTGTTGACGTCGCTCACCATGCGAAAGGCAGGTCGGTTCGCGAGAGGGGCGCGCT
>JBBQZE010000122.1:0-9325 GCA_038207985.1 Solirubrobacterales bacterium | reverse complement strand
GGGCAAGACGGGCACCACCAGTGGCTTCAAGGACGCGTGGTTCGACGGGATGACCCGCGGGCTGAACACCGCCGTCTGGGTCGGCTACCCCGGCACCGAGGGCAAGACGATGGACAACGTCCCGGTCTACGGCCGCGTGTTCGGCGGCACCGCACCCGCGCTGATCTGGCACGACTACATGCAGCAGGCGTCGAGGGGGCGCGACTGCAGCGACTGGCCGCAGCCCAAGACGCCGTTCGTCGCCCAGCCCTTCTACGGGCGGCTGCTGAAGAACTCCTCCCTCGGCGGGAGCTCCTACGACCGCACGAACAACTACGCCCCGACGGGCGCGACTGGCGCCGGCGTCCCGGCGCCGGGCGCCGCCCACCCGACCAAGACGGGAACGGGCACCGGGACGAAGGGCGGCAAGTACCCGCCGACGCAGTACGAGTCACCGCCTCAGCAGCCGCCACCGGCCCCGCCGGCGTCGCCGTCGAGCCCCACCGGAGGCGCGGGCACCGGCTGACCCCGCCCCGGGCGGTACCCTGGGGGCAATGGCCAAGGAAGAAAAGGTTGAGTTCGAGGGGGAGGTCGTCGAGGCGCTCCCGAACGCGATGTTCCGTGTGAAGCTCGACAACGACCACGAGGTCCTCGGCCATGTCGCGGGCAAGATGCGCCGATTCCGCATCCGCATCCTTCCCGGCGACCGGGTCCGCTGCGAGCTCTCGCCGTACGACCTGACGCGCGCCCGCATCGTCTACCGCCACCGGTAGGCCGACCGCCGGGCGAGGGCCGCCCCGTGGGCGAGCGCTCGCTCATCGCCGCCCTGCAGCAGCTCCTGGAGGTCCGCTCGGATCGCGTGGTCCGCTGGACCGGTGACGACGCCGCCGTCGTCCGCGCGCGGCCGCTCGCGGTCACGAGCGTCGACGCGATGGTCGACGGCGTCCACTTCCGCCGCGGCCACCCCGGCGTCACCCCCGAGGACATCGGCTGGCGGGCGCTCGCGTCGGCGCTCAGCGACCTGGCCGCGATGGGCGCCGTCACGCCCGGCGAGGCCTACGTCGCGCTCGGCGCGCCCGAGGACATGGGCGAGGCGGAGGCACTCGGGCTGGTGCGCGGCCTCGAGGCGCAGGCGGCCGCCGCCGGCGTGACCATCGCGGGCGGTGACGTGACGCGCGCCCCCGTGCTGCTGCTGGCCGTCACCGTGGTGGGGTGGGCGGAGCGCGAGGAGGATCTCCTCGGCCGCGGCGGTGCCCGCCCCGGCGACTGCGTCGGGGTGACCGGGGCGCTCGGCGCGTCAGGGGCGGGCCTCGCGCTGCTGGAGGGTCGCGTGGGCGACGAGGTGACGACGCACGCCGCGGCGCTCGTCGCGCGTCACCTGCGCCCCGAGCCGCGGTGGGCCGCCGGCGCCGCGCTCGCCCGGGGTGGGGCACGTGCGCTGATCGACCTGTCCGACGGGCTGGCGACGGACGCGGAGCACCTTGCGGAGGCCGGGGGCGTCCAGCTGGAGGTGCGGCTCGACAGGCTCCCGTTGGCGCCCGGGGTCGCCGAGGTGGCACGGGCGCTCGGGACCGACCCGGGCGCGTTCGCCGCCACCGCGGGCGAGGACTACGAGCTGTGCGCGTGCGGCCCGGAGGCCGTATTGCGCGCCTGCGGCCTGACCCCCGTGGGGGTCGTGGCCGACGGGCCGGGCGGCCTCAGCCTGTGGGACGCGTCGGGGCCGCGAGCGCTGACGGGCTACGAGCACCCGCTGCGCTGAACGCAGCCAGGCCCGTCCGGCGCAGGAACGCGACGGCGACCTCGGCGGGATCGATCACGTAGGCGTTGGCGTCGATACGAGACTTGAGGTCGGTGAGATGCACGGAGGGAGAGGGGGGCGGCTCGAGGGGTCGGGACATCAGCGCTGCGAGCCGGCGGGTCGGGACTCCGGCGTGGTGGGGGCATCGGCATCCGCTCGCCACGGGCTTGAACGCCCGGTCGCCGACTGGACGCCTCGGCTGGCGGGCCTCAGGTGAGCGTCCCCACGGGCTCCTCGCGCTCGAGCCGGGCGAGCACGACGAGGCGCTGGGCGGCCGAGTACAGGGGGTGGCAGGCGGTGAGGACGAGCCGGTCGTAGCGTCGTCGCTCGAGCACCGAGACGTCTCGCGGGCTCGTGATGCGGGTGCGCTCGACGCGATAGGTGAAGCGCGCGTACGGCATCTCCACGACGATGCGATCCCCCGGGCGCAGGCGGTCGAGGTGGCGGAACGGCGCGCCGTAGGTCGTCCGGTGACCGGCGATCGCCGCGGTCCCGGGGACGCCCGGCAGCCCGATGCCGGTGTACGCGCCCGGCCCCTTGCGCAGGTCGCCTGGCTGTGTGCCCTTCACCACGACGAAGCTGCCGATGCGCGGGAGGCGGAGCTCGCCGACCGCGCTGCCCGGTGCCGCGCGGCGGCTGAGCGCCCGTGCGAGGTAGGCGATGCGGCTGCGGTCGCCGCGCAGGTCGGCGAGCGCGTGGCGCTCCCCCTTGGTGGGGCCGCGGCCGCGGAGGGTGCGCAGCTCGTGAGAGAGCTGACCCTGCTTGCGCTGAGCGAGCACGTGCGTGACCGGCTCCTGCCACAGGACCGTGGCGGCGGCGTCGGCGAGCATGAGCACGCCGGCAGCCACGAGGACCGTGGCCAGCGCGCGGACGAGGCGGGTGCGGCCGCCGCGGTGCGCCACGGGCTCGCTCCCGCGGGCCGCCCGGCGGACGTGACGCTCGCCCGGGGTCGAGAACGCGGGCGGCGGCGCGGGCGCAGTCGGAGGTGGGCGGCGGAGGATCACCGGCGCATCGCCGAGTCGGTCCCGCCGAGCGACCCCGGCCCGGCGTAGCTGCGGGGGCCGCGGACGGTCACGGGTGCCTTGCGCCCGTCGCCCGCCTCCTGGCCGGGAGCACGCGCCACGAGCATCCCCACGCTCACGGCGACGCCGGCCGCGAGCGACCACCCGAGCCAGCCGAGCACGCCCACGTGGCCGCCCACGACCATGAGGATCCAGGCCCAGACGGCCTCGGTGGGCCCGTAGCCGAGCTGACCCGCGAGCGTCCCGACGACCAGCAGCACGGGCAGCAGCGCGGCGAGCGCGAGCGCGACGCGGGCCGGCTGCGGGAGCCGCACCTCCGGCGCGACCGCGAGCAGCCAGGCGTGGGCGGGCAGCACGAGCAGTGCCGCCGCGTACGGGTTGACGAGCCACACCGCCACCGAGAGCAGCGCCAGGACGCCGAGGGCCCCCGCCGCATGGCCCTCGGCCACGGGCTGGCGCTGCTGACCGCCGCTGACCCGCACCGCCAGCGGGCGCCCCCCCACCCAGCCCAGGGCGAGCACGAGCGCCAGCGCCACCAGCGTCGCTGCGGCCCGCCCGTCGAGCGGCACCGCTCCCGCCGGGACGGGAGCGCCGGGACGCGCCGGGACGAGGCCGACCAGGCCGAGGACGCGCGCGGCGCCGAGGGTCAAGGCGAACGGCAGCGCCGCGACCAGCGCCCAGCGCACGCCGGCGCCGAGCGGCAGGCGCCGGCGGCGGACGCGCGCCGCGCCGTCCCCGACAGCGAGCCAGAACGGCGCGAGCGCCGCGCCGACGAGCAGCGTGATCGCCCAGCGCGGCAGCAGCTTGCGCTGCGTCACGAGGGCCTCCTGCGGGCCACCGCGGATGTCGGGGCCGTTGTCCAACGCGAAGACCGCCCGCAGCGCGGTCCGCCCGAAGGTGGTCAGCCGCTCGGAGGAGATCGCCGCGCCCGCGGCGGGCGGCCGCTCGCCCGAGACCGCCAGCGTCACGGCCGGAAGTCCGGCCTCGCCGAAGGCGCCCTGTTCTCCGAGGGTCATCGGGAAGGCGAGACGCGCCCACTGAGCCGCCGCCCGTGAGCCACCGGCGTCCTTACCCGTCTCGGCGCGTGCCGCGGCCTCGACGGTGCGCCGCAGGCGCACCGGCGCGGAGCCGCCGCCGTTGGACCAGCTCGTCACCCAAGGCTTGCGCACCCGCGTGGAGGCGAGGTCGCCGAGGACGAGCACTGCGTCCACGGGCCGAGGCAGGTGGCGCACCGCCTCGCGTGCCCCGGCGAGCCCGCCGGTCCCGCCGCTGGTCGACACGAAGGTGGTCGTCCTGCGCAGCCGGCCCGCGGCGGCGACCCGGGCGAGCTCCACGAGGGCCGCGGTGCCGGACAGCTCCGCCTCGGCCGGGGAGCCCACGGCGTCGCGGTGCGCGACGACGACGAGACCGGGACCGGGCGCTCCCGGGCGCGACGCGACGACGGTGGTGAGCTCCTGCTCGCCGTCGATCGTCTGCGCGCGGGTGCGGAAGCTCGAGACGTTGCCGCGGCCGAGGACCCCGAGGTCGCGCGCGACGCGCGCGGCGAGGCCCTCGTCGTCCGCGCTGCCCGGCCTGCGTCGGGGGAACGCGTCGGCGTAGGCGGTGAGCGAGGCCATGGCGGCCTTGCCGTCGAACGCATCGGGCGCCAAGGTGGTCCCGATCGCCCGCGGACGGGTCTGCAGCGAGAAGGCCACCACGAGCGCGGCCAGCAGCAGGGGCACGAACGCTGCCCGGTAGACGCGGAGGTCCAGCACTCCCGAGAGGGTACGTCCCGCAGGGCTACGCTGTCCCGGACTGGACCCGACACCATGTCCGACCGCCCTCCGCGCATCCTGCTCGCCGACGACGAGCAGGCCATCCAGACCCTGCTGAGCTACCCGTTGCAGAAGGACGGCTACGAGGTGGTGCGCGCCTCCGACGGCCGCGAGGCGCTGGCCCGGTTCGGCGAGCAGCCCTTCGACCTCGTCGTGCTCGACGTGATGATGCCGAGCATGGATGGGCTGGAGGTGTGCCGGCGGCTGCGTGCCCACAGCGGCGTACCGATCATCATGCTCACCGCGAAGGCGGAGGAGATCGACAAGGTCCTCGGCCTCGAGCTCGGCGCGGACGACTACATCACGAAGCCCTTCTCGATGCGGGAGTTCCGCTCGCGCGTGAAGGCGGCGCTGCGCCGCGCGGGCATGCAGCACGCCCCGTCGGACGACGGGGAGCAGGGACCGGTCGTCACGCACGAGCTGCGCATCGACCCTGCCAAGCGCGCCGTCGAGGTGCGCGGCGAGACGATCGCGCTCACCTTCGTCGAATTCGAGATCCTCCTCGCGCTCGCGGGCTCCCCCGGGCGGGTGTTCACCCGGGACATGCTGCTCACGCGCATCTGGGGCGACTCGGCCTACCGCGACCAGCGGACGATCGACGTGCACATCCGGCACCTGCGCGAGAAGCTCGAGACCGACGCCAAGGAGCCCGAGTACCTGTTCACCGTGCGCGGCGTGGGCTACCGCTTCCGCGACACGTCCGACCACTAGGTCCGGGGTGCGACGGCTCGCGGACTCGCTGCGGGCGCGCCTCACGCTCGGCTTCTTCGCGTTGACGGTCGCCGCGGTGGGACTGGTCTCCGTCGCCGTGCTCCCCGGCCTCGAGAAGCGCCTGGTGGCGGCCAAGCTCGGCGACCTTGCGAGCCTGTCGTCGCAGTACTCCCCGGCACTGCGCAAGGCCGTCGGGACGAACCTCCCGCTGCCCCAGCTCAAGGACCGCGTGCGCCGCACCGCGGACGTCACGGGCGCCCGGGTGACCGTGCTGCTCGTCGTGTACACCAACGAGGGGATCAAGGCGGAGCGCACCACGGACTCCGCCGCCGATGGCGACGAGAGTCTCGACTTCCCGATCGCGGTCGACGCCGCCCGCAGCGGGCGCCCGCAGCAGGGCACGGAGGCGGGGACCGGTGGCCGCATCGGCGAGGCCGCCAGCCCGTTCGCGTTCCGCAACCCAAGGACGGGGCAGCGCCGCGTCGGCCGCGTCGTCGTGTTCTCGACGCCGCTGCGCGACGTCGAGGCGAGCGTCGCGGTGGTCCGCCGCCGACTGCTCGTCGCCGGCGGCGCCGCGATCCTCCTCGCGCTCGGCGTGGGCTTCCTCGTGGCCCGGGCCCTGACGCGGCGCGTGCGCGCCGTCGAGGCGGGTGCCCGCCGGGTCGCCGCGGGCGACTTCACCGCCCGGTTCCCGCTCGGCCGGACCGACGAGCTAGGACAGCTCGCGCGCACGCTCGACGACATGCGCCGCCAGCTGGCCGAGGTCGACTCCGCCCGCAAGCGCTTCATCGCGACGGCGTCGCACGAGCTGCGGACGCCGATCTTCTCCCTCGGCGGCTTCCTCGAGCTGCTCGCCGACGAGGACCTCGACGACGACACGCGCGCCGCCTTCCTGGTGCAGGTACGCGCCCAGGTCGCCCGCCTCAGCCGCCTCGCGGTGGACCTGCTCGACCTCTCCAAGCTGGAGGCCGGCTCGCTCGAGCTGCGCCCGTGTGCCACCGACCTCACCGTCATCGCGCGCTCCGTGGCCGACGAGTTCATCCCCGCCCTCTCCCGCCACCGCTCGCAGCTGGAGCTGCGCCTGCCGGCGGATCCCGTGGAGGCGATGTGCGACCCTGAGCGCGTCGCCCAGGTCGTCCGCATCCTCATCGACAACGCGCTGACCCACACCCCCGCCGGCACGGACGTGGTCCTGACCGCGTCCCGGCGCAACGGGGTGGTCCGGCTGGGCGTGGGGGACTTCGGGCCGGGCATCCACCGCACGATGCTGCCGCACGTCTTCGAGCCCTTCATCACCTCCGACGACGCCCAGGGCTCGGGGCTCGGGCTGGCGATCGCCTCCGAGCTCTCCGGCCGCATGGAGGGCGAGCTGCTGGTCGAGAGCCAGCCCGGCCGGACGACGTTCACGCTCGAGCTGCCCGCGTGAGCCGCCTGCTCGCGCCACCTGCGACCGGGCTGGCGGCGCTCGCGGTCCTCGGCGGCATCGGCTCTGGGTGCGGGCGCGGGACGGCGGCGCCGACGACGTCGGTGGCCGAGGCGCCCGTCCGCGCCACGACCGTCGAGCGCACCACCCGGGTGGAGGTCGTCAAGCGCCTGCCCTCGGGCGGCTCGCGGACCGCGTTCGACCCCGAGGGGATCTACCGCCGGGAGTCGCCCGGCATCGTGACGATCATCTCGACCGGCCTGAAGGCGGCGGGCGGCGGCGGCACCGCCGGCCTGGGCTCGGGCTTCGTCGTCTCCGCGGACGGCGAGGTCGCCACGAACGCCCACGTCGTGACCTCGGGCGAGGGCAAGGAGATCCGCCCGGCCGCCAAGGTCTACGTGAAGTTCCCGGACGGCAACCAGGTTCCCGCACGCATCACGGGCTTCGACCCCTACGCCGACGTCGCGCTGCTGCGGATCGACCCGTCGGGGCTCACGCTGCGGCCGCTGCCACTCGGCTCCACGCAGGACGTGGTCGTCGGCGCCCCGGTCGCGGCCATCGGGTCGCCCTTCGGCGAGGAGCAGTCGCTCTCGATCGGGGTGATCTCCGCGACGCGGCGCTCGATCCAATCGCTGACCGGCTTCGACACCGCCGGCGCGATCCAGACCGACGCCGCCATCAACCAGGGCAACTCGGGCGGGCCGCTGCTCGCCGGCGACGGCGCGGTGGTGGGCATCAACTCCCAGATCCAGACGAAGTCGGGCGACGGGAGCGGCGTCGGCTTCGCGGTGGGGGTGGACACCGTCAAGCGCTCGCTCGCACAGTTGCGCCGCGGCGGCAAGGTCCACTACGCCTACCTCGGCGTGAGCGCGACCGCGCTCTACCCGCAGCTCGTCGACGCGCTGGCCCCCGGCACGGAGCGCGGCGCCTGGGTCCAGACGGTCAAGCCGGGCGGGCCGGCCGCCGAGGCCGGCATCCTCGCGGGCAGCGGGCGCAAGGTCTTCCAAGAGCAGCCCTACCGGGTCGGCGGGGACGTGATCGTCGCGGTCGAGGGGATGTCCATCGCCGCGAACGACGACCTGTCGCTCGCGCTCGTCGACCGGCGCCCGGGTGACACCGTCCGCGTCGCCGTGGTGCGCGACGGCAAGCGCCGGCAGGTACGCGTCCGGCTCGGGGAGCGGCCGCTCGAGGCGCCGCAGCGCTGACGGCACCGCGACGTTTGGCCGCACCGGCCGACCGGTACCTTCTCAAAGGGCATGGACAACGGCTCACGGCTCGTCCTGGTCTCCAACCGGGGCCCGGTCACCTTCCAGGACGACGGGTCGGTCAGTCGGGGGACCGGCGGGCTGGTGACAGCGCTGACCGGCCTTGCGTCGCACCGTGCGGCAACGTGGATCGCCTCGGCCATGACCGACGCGGACATCGCCCGCGCCGAGGAGGCCGGCGGGCACCCGATCCACGTCCAGTCCCCCTCGGGGGGGGAGTACCAGGTCAAGCTCGTGGCAAGCGACCCCGACGCCTACGACCGCTTCTACAACATCTTCGCGAACCCGCTGCTGTGGTTCATCCAGCACTACCTGTGGGACCTGAGCAACGCCCCGGAGATCCGCCGCAACGAGGTCGAGGCCTTCGAGTTCGGCTACAACGTCGTCAACGACGACCTCGCGCGAGCGGTCATCGAGGAGATCGAGGGCGTCGAGGAGCCCGTCGTGATGGTCCACGACTACCACCTCTACACGCTGCCCGGCATGGTGCGAAAAGCGCGGCCGGACGTGTTCCTGCACCACTTCGTCCACATCCCGTGGACCCAGTCGGACGCCTGGCGTGTGCTTCCGGGGCCGATCCGCGAGGAGATCTTCCGCGGGGTGCTGGCCAACGACATCGTCGGCTTCCACACCTCGTCCTACCGACGCAACTTCCTGCAGTGCTGCGACGACCTCTTCGAGGAGTTCGAGGTCGACCACCAGCGCGGGATCGTGCACGTCGACGGGCGGGAGGTGTGGATCCGCCACTACCCGCTGCCGATCGACGCGCGGGCGACGCGCGAGCTCGGCACCCGCGAGCGCGTCGCACAGCTCGAGGCCACGCTGCTGCAGCGCCGGCGCGAGCACCTGATCCTGCGCGTCGACCGCGCCGACCTCTCCAAGAACGTGCTCCGCGGGTTCTCCGCGTTCGACCTCTTCCTCGAGCAGCACCCGGAGTTCAACGAACGGGTGACGTTCATCGCCCAGCTCATGCCGTCGCGAACCGACATCCCGGAGTACGCGGAGTACCTCGAGCGCATCGAGGCGCTGGTCGCCGTGGTCAACCACCGGCACGGCACCCCGGACTGGATGCCGATCCAGCTCAAGCTTCGCGACGACCTCGAGGAGGCGGTCGCGGCCTACAAGAACTACGACGTGCTCCTCGTGAACGCAATGTTCGACGGCATGAACCTCGTCGCCAAGGAGGGACCGCTGCTCAACGAGCGCGGCGGGGTGAGCATCCTCTCGGAGAACACGGGCGCACACGAGGAGCTCGGGGAGTACGCCCTGTCGGTCAACCCGTTCGACATCCAGGAGACCGCGGACTCGATACA
>JBBQZE010000121.1:0-9331 GCA_038207985.1 Solirubrobacterales bacterium | reverse complement strand
CGCACGGGCGGTGGGTAGGCTCGCCGCATGCCGCGCTTCATCGATCTGTCCGCGCCGATCGTGCCGAGCCCGCCGGAGACGCCGGAGCCGTTGCGGACCGACATCGTCTTCCAGGAACACGAGGCGGGAGCTGCGGCCATCGAGGCACTGCTCGGCGTGGGGCGGGAGCTGCTGCGCGACGGGGAGGGCTGGGCGACCGAGACGTTCACCCGCCTCTCGACGCACGGCACCACCCACGTCGACGCCCCCTGGCACTACAACTCGCGGATCGGCGGCAGCCGGGCGAGGACCATCGACGAGCTGCCGCTCGAGTGGTTCATGGGCCCCGGCGTCGTGCTGCCGTTCACCCACAAGGCCGACGGCGACGCGGTCACCGCCGCCGAGGTCGAGGCGGCCCTCGTCGCGCTGGACCACGAGCTGCGCCCGGGCGACATCGTGCTCGTCCACACGGGGCGTGACGCCGCGTACGACGACCCGGCCTACATGGCGCTGGGCTGCGGCGTCACCGCCGAGGCGACCCGCTGGCTGTGGGAGCGGGGGGTGCGGGTCATGGGCATCGACGCCTGGGGCTGGGACGCGCCGCTGCACCTGCAGGCGGAGGCCGCGAAGGCTGCCGGTGCCCCGGGCATCTTCTGGGCCGCCCACCAGGCCGACCTCGAGTACTGCCAGGTCGAACGGCTCTGCAACCTGGGCGAGGTGCCGCCGACGGGCACCACGATCTGCTGCTTCCCGCTGCGCGTCGCCGGCGGGTCGGCGGGCCCGACGCGGGCCGTGGCGGTCGTCGACGCGTGATTCGCCTGCCGGGGATCCTGGTCGGGGCGCTGGCCGCCGGGGCGATCGCGTTCGTCGTGGCCCCCGGGCGCGCCGACAGCGACCCGCCGCAGCCCCTCGCCTACGGCGGACCGGCCGCGGCGGTGGCGGTCACCGGCCCGTGGACGCTGCGCGGCGACCGCGAGGCCCGAGGCGAACGGCGCGACTGGCAGGCGGGGGGCTTCGCCGGCTCGACGGTCACCGTCCCGTTCTCCCCGAACGCCAAGCGCATCACCGGGCTCGAGGGGAAGGCCTCCTTCGAGGGCTCCGTGGGCTGGTACCGCACCACGATCGATGCACCCGCCGCGGGCCCGTACGCGCTGCGCTTCGAGTCGGTCAACCACCGGGCGACGGTCTGGGTCGACGGCAAGCCGCTCGGCTCGCACGTCGGCACCTACCTCCCGTTCGAGCTGCCCGTCCAGCTCTCCGCGGGCCCACACGTGCTCGTCGTCCGCGCCGACTGGCGCGACCCGGCGCGGCTGAAGCGCGAAGGATGGCACCGCACCTGGTTCAACTACGGCGGCATCAACCGCGAGGTGTCGTTGCGCCCGCTGGCCAACAGCGACGTCCTCGCGCCGTCGATCCGTACGCGCCTGCGGCCGGGCGGCACGGCGTTGGTCGACGTCGCCATCCACCTGCGCAACCGCGCCGGCGCGAGGACGATCCACGCGCAGGGGGCCCTCGTCCGCGACGGCAAGCGCGTGCCGTTCCGCTTCCCGGGCCGCGCGTTCGCCGCCCGCTCGACCGGGGTGGTCCGCACGACGGTCACGGTCCCGCGCGCGGCGCTGTGGTCGCCGGACGCGCCGAACCTCTACGACGTCGAGCTGGTGGTGCCCGGCGAGACGCGCTTCGTGCTCCGCACGGGCCTGCGCGAGCTGCGCAAGCGGGGCACGGCGCTGCTGTTGAACGGGAAGCCGATCCAGCTGCGCGGCGCGTCGATCCACGAGGACGCGCCCGGGCGCGGCGACGCGCTGCGTGCCGGCGACATGGACGCCATCGTGCGACAGCTCCAGCGCATCGGGGCCAACGCGACACGGGCGCAGCACCCGCTCTCGTCCGCGCTGCTCGAGCGCCTCGACGTCGCCGGCATCATGGTCTGGATGGGGGTCGGCCCGGTGGACGCCCCCGGAGCGTGGACGTCGCGGACCCCCGCCCTGCGCCGCCAGGCCGAGGAGCGCGTCCGCACCTCCCTGCACCAGCTGCAGACCCACCCCTCGATCATCGCGTGGAACCTCGCCAACGAGATCGCCGGCAACGGGCATCGCGGTGGCCAGGCGAGCTACGTCGACGGGATGGCGCAGGAGCTCCACCGCCGCGACCCGGGCCGCCTTGTGTCCCTCGACGTGTGGGGCAAGCACCCGCCGTCGCAGCCGGGCGGCCCGCTCTACCGCCATATCGACGCGATCGGCGACACGAACTACATCGGCTGGTACGAGGACACGCTGGCCGCACCCAACGCGGTCACGCAGGCGATCCGTCGCCACGAGGCGAAGATCGCCCGGGTGTTCCCCGGCAAGCTCGTCGTGGTCACCGAGTTCGGCGCGGAGGCGAACTCCGCCAACCCGGCCACGGCGCCGGGAGGCTTCAAGTTCCAGGCCGACCTCATCGCGCGGCACATCGCCGTGTATCGCAACGATCCGCGCATCGCCGGGATGCTCGTGTGGAACCTCCGTGACTTCGGGGTGTCGCCGGACTTCGCCGGCGGCTCGATCCACCGGCGCGTCCCCGGGATCCGCCTGGTCCGCGGCCTGAACCAGAAGGGCCTCTTCACCTACGACGGCCGCCCGAAGCCCGCGGCCGCCGTCGTGCGCGCCGCGCTCGCGGGCGCCGGCAAGCGCTTCGCGGCGCGCTCGCGCTGAGGCGCGGCCGTCAGCCGACGGGCTCGTTGCCCGCGGCGATCTTCCGCAGGTCGATCGCCTTGTCGAAGACGTCGGGCTCGACGCCCTGGTCGAGCGCGACCTCGCGCAGCATCCGTCCCGAGGCAGCCGCCTCCTTGACGATGGCCGCGGCCTTGTCGTAGCCGATGTGCAGGTTGAGCGCGGTGGCGGTCGCCAGGGTGCTCTCGGCCGACCGCTTGGCGCCGGCCTTGTTCGCGGTCAGGCCTTCGACGCACTTCTCGCGCAGTGCCGTGGTGGTGGTCGTCAGCAGGTGGATGGAGCCGAGCAGGTTGCGCGCGATGAGCGGGATGCGCACGTTGAGCTCGAACTGTCCCTGCATCCCGCCGATCGTGATCGCGGTGTCGTTGCCGATGACCTGCGCGGCGACCTGCAGCACGACCTCCGGGATGACGGGGTTGACCTTCCCGGGCAAGATCGACGAGCCCTTCTGCAGCTCGGGCAGGACCAGCTCGCCGATGCCGGCGCGCGGGCCCGAGCCCATCAGCGCGAGATCCTGGGCGATCTTCGTCAGCGAGACGGCGACGACCTTCAGCGCGCCGGAGAGCTCGACGAGCGCGTCGCGGTTGGCCTGCGCCTCGAAGCGGTCCAGCGGCGGCGCGATGCGCTTGAGCTTCGTCTCCTTGACGAGCTGCTTGCGCACCTTCGCGGCGAACTTCGGGTCCGTGTTCAGACCCGTCCCGGTGGCGGTGCCGCCGAGCGGGATCTGGCCCACGTGCTCGAGCGCGGCCTCGATGCGCTCCTGGCCGAGGCGCATCTGCGCGGCGTACCCCGCGAACTCCTGGCCGAGCGTGACGGGCACCGCGTCCATGAGGTGCGTGCGCCCGGCCTTGACGATGTCCTTGAACGCCTTGGCCTTCTTGTCGAAGGCCTTCTCGAGCAGCTTCAGCGACGGGAGCAGGCGGTTGGTCGCCACGTCGAGAGCGGCCAGGTGCACGGCACTCGGGAACACGTCGTTGGACGACTGGCCGTAGTTCACGTCGTCGTTCGGGTGCGCGCCGGAGAGCTTCGCGATCACCTCGTTGGCGTTCATGTTCGTCGAGGTCCCCGAGCCGGTCTGGAAGACGTCGATCGGGAACTGGGCGTCATGGGTGCCCGCGGCGACCTCGTCGGCGGCGGCGGCGATCTTCGCCGCGACACCCGCGTCGATGAGGCCGAGCTCGCCGTTGACCCGCGCGCCCGCGCCCTTGATGCGCCCGAGCCAGTGGATCACCGCGGCGGGAACCGGTTCGCCCGAGATCGGGAAGTTCTCGACGGCCTTCGCCGTCTCGCCGCCGTAGAGCTGAGGGGTCTTGGCCATGCCCGGAGCCTAGCTCCGGGCATGCCGCCGGGGACTCTTGGCGCAAGTTCCGCCTCCGCCCCTCGTTGACGTTTCCATGCCCTCCTTCCGCAGGCTCGCATGTGGTGCCGCCGTCGCCGCCACCTCGCTCGCCGCGTCCGCCTCACCCGCCGCCGCGATCGTCGGCGGCACGGCCGCCCCCGCCGGCAAGTACCCGTCGACCGCGAACATCACGATCGCGAAGGCGTTCGGCTGCACCGGAACGCTGGTCGCGCCGGGCTGGGTGCTCACCGCCGGCCACTGCGGCTCGATCACCGGCGGCACCGGCGTCGGCACGCCGATCGCCTTCCCGGGCGCCGCCTTCGACGTCACCGTGGGCACCACCGCGGCGGACGGCTCCGGCGGCGAGAAGCTGTCGGTCGCGCAGGCGTACATCCCCACGGGCTACCTCGCCGTCAGCGGCTCGGACGTGACCCTCTTGAAGCTCGCCAAGCCGGCGATGACCGCGCCCACGAAGGTCGCGGGACTCGGCTTCGGCAGCCTCTGGGCCCCCGGCGTCGCGACGGAGATCGTGGGCTTCGGCGTCACCTCGGAGGGCGGGAGCGCCCCCGACGTCCTGCAGCAGGCCTCGGTGCCGGTGATCGACGACGCGACCTGCGCCGCCCAGGTGGGTTCGAGCTACGAGACCCGCACCCAGCTCTGCGCGGGCTACCCGCAGGGCGGCACGGACACCTGCCAGGGCGACTCGGGCGGCCCGATGTACTCGCGCACGGCCACGGGCGGCCTGCTGGTCGTCGGGGCCACGAGCTACGGCGAGGGCTGCGCGCGGCCCAGCACCCCGGGCGTGTACGCCCGGGTGGCCGAAACCGAGCTGCGCGAGTGGATCCGCGGCCTTGCGCCCGCCGCGATCGCGGACCAGTAGCCTCGGTCGTGTGCGAACACCCACTTTCCGGCAGCGTGTGCTCTGCGGAGGGGCAGCGGCACTCGCGCTCGCCCTCGCCGCGGCTCCGGCGCACGCCGTGGTCGGTGGCACCGCGGTGCCGCAGGGCAAGTACCCGTCGGTCGCCCACGTCGTCATCGGCGGGACGTTCGCCTGCACGGGGACGCTCGTCGCACCCTCGTGGGTGCTCACCGCTGGCCACTGCGGCTCGCTGACCGGCGGGGCCGGGATCGCCACGCCGCTGGCGTTCCCGCCGCCGGCGTTCGGGGTCACCGCCGGCACGGTCGACCCGCAGGGCGCGGGTGGTGAGCGCCTCACCGTCGAGCGCGTGGTCATCCCGCCGCAGTACCTCGCCACGAGCGGGTTCGACACCACGCTGCTGCAGCTCTCGGCTCCTGCGCGGACGGCCCCGACGCCGGTTGCCGGGACGGGCTTCGAGGCGCTCTGGCGGCCGGGGGCGCTGGAGACGGTTGCGGGCTTCGGGACCACGAGCTCCGGTGGTGAGGCTGCCTCGGTCCTTCAGGAGGCGAAGGTCCCGGTCGTCGCGGACGACGCCTGCGGCGCCGCGTACAGCAGCTTCGAGGCCGCCACGCAGCTTTGCGGGGGCTACGCCGAGGGCGGCCGCGACACCTGCCAAGGGGACTCGGGCGGGCCGCTGCTGGCCACCGCCGGGGACGGTCGGCGCTACGTCGTCGGCGCCACGAGCTACGGCGACGGCTGCGGGCGGCCCGGGGTGCCCGGCGTCTACGCGCGCCTCGCCGACCGAACGCTCGGGGACTTCGTGCGGGCCAACGCCCCCGAGGCGGTTGCGGACGCGAGCCCCGGCGCGGTGACGACCCCCGCCGAGCGCTACGACCCGGCCACCAAGCAAGTCACGGTGGGCTCGCCGCCCACGCCGGCCCCCGCGACGGGCACGACGACGCCTGGCTTCACCAGCTCGCTCGCCGTCGACCGCACCACGCGCCACACCTTTCGCGTCCGCGGCGTCCGCGTCCGCGTGCGCTGCAGCGCGGCCTGCTCGGCGAAGATCGTCCTGCGGGTGGACGGGGTGAGCGCCAAGCGGCTCGGCCTGCGCTCCACGACAGTGGCGACGGCGGGACTCTCGCGCTCGAGCGCCGGGCGCTCCACGGTGCGACCACGGCTCGGGAGCAAGCTGGCCGCCGCCATGCGCGCGCTGCCCCGGGCGCGCTTCACCGTTCGGGCCGCGGTCCGTGGCCCGGCCGGCGCTCCCCGCGTCGTGGTGCGCGCGGTCCAGCTCGCCGGGCGCTGATCACCCGCAGAACGCGATGAGCTCGCGCGCGAGGCCCACCGGGTCGTCGTAGGCGATCAGGTAGCCCGTGCGCGGGAGCACGCGCAGCTGGCCGTCCGGGAGCAGTGCGATCGCCTCCTCGGCCTCCGCGAGCGGGTGGCGCCGATCGGCGTCGGCCCACAGGAGCAGCACGGGGAGCCTGAGCGCGGGCAGGGTGTCGCGCACCTCTGCCCTGGTGCCCGCGGGCCAGCTGCGCGCGTGGCGCGCCCAGGCGCGGCCGAGGTCGGCGTTGCCGCCCACGTCGGCGAGCGCGTGGCGGACGAGGTCCTGCGCCGCCGGGTTCCTCCGCGCCGACAGCTGCTCCCCCAGCGACGGGCGGAGCGCCGCGCGCGCCGCGTGGGTGGCGAGCCGCCCGAGCCCCGGGACGGCGCCGGCGCGTGCCGCCAGGCTCCAGGCCTGCCGGACGCGGCGGTCGGGCGGGGGGCGGTGCAGCCGGCCCGGCATGAGCACGAGGCGCGGCGGCCGCAGGCGCCGGGTCGCGGTGGCGTGCAGCGCGATCTCGGCGCCCATGCCGTGCCCGCCGAGCATGGCCGCCGGGCCGCCGGCCTCCTCGCAGAACGCGCTCATCACGTCGGCGTACCAGTCCAGCGAGTAGGGGTGGCAGGGGTGGTCCTCCGAGTCGCCGTGGAGCGGGAGGTCCGGCATCACGAGGCGGAAGCGGTGGGTGAGGTGCGCGACGGCCGGCTCCCACTCGCGGTGGGTCAGGCCGGCGGAGTGCAGGAGCACCAGCGCAGGGCCGGTGCCGGCTTCGCGGTAGGCGACCCGCGTGCCGTCCGGCGCGTGGAACAGCCGCAGCCTCATCCGTCCTTCGCCCCCGCGGCAAGCCCTTGCGCCATCGCCCGCTGCACGGCCGGCGGCGCGTCGTCGCCGAGGCGCCCGGCGGTCAGCTCGATGCGGCGGACGAGCTCGGCCATGACCCCGTTCGTGCGCGCCGCGCCCTTGCGGGTCACCCCGGCCAGGTAGCCGAGCTGCAGCGCCGCGGCGGGGTCGGTCCGCGCCGGCTCGGCGAGGTTCTCCGCGGCACGGGAGAACGCGATGCCGACCGTCTGCAGCTCGCCGTCGTCGAGGCCGTCGGCGACGCACCGCGAGAGCGGTGAGCCGTCCTCGAGCACCACGGGCCGGGGAGCGCGCCGCAACGCGCGCTGGATGCCCTCCGGGCCCGCCGTGCAGCCGTCGGCCAGCGGGGTCGGCGCGGTCCCGCCGCACCCGGCCGCCAGCACGCCGGCGACGAGCGCCAGAGCGGCGGCGACGGCGCGGCAACCCATGGAGGTGACTGTAGGCGACGGTGGCGTGGCAGCCTGCAAGCCGATGCGCCGTTCCCCCCACGACGCCGAGATCCTCCGGCTCGCGCTCCCGGCCCTGGGCGCGCTCGCCGCCGAGCCGCTCTACCTGCTGGCGGACACGGCGATCGTGGGGCACCTCGGCACGCGCCAGCTCGCGGCGCTCGCGCTGGCCGCGACGGTCCTGACCGCGGTGGTCTCCCTGTGCAACTTCCTCGCTTACGGCACCACCGCGCAGGTCGCCCGTCTCCACGGTGCCGGCCACCAGGAGCGGGCCGGGCAGCTCGCCGCGCAGGCGCTCTGGCTCGCGCTGGGGATCGGCGTCGTGCTCGCCGCCGCCTGCGCCGCGCTGGCCCACCCGATCATGGACGTGGTCGGCGGCTCGGGCGCGGCGGCCGACGACGCCGCGCGCTACCTGCGGCTGAGCGCCCCGGGGATCCCGTGCGCGCTCGTGGCGCTCGCCGGCCAGGGCTTCCTGCGCGGCGTCGGCGACCTGCGCACGCCGCTGGTCGTCCTCGTGGCGGCCAACCTGGTCAACGTCGTGGCGGAGCTCCTGCTCGTCTACGGCTTCGACCTCGGGCTCGACGGGAGCGCGCTCGGCACCGTGGCGGCCCAGTTCGGGATGGGCGCGGCCTTCGTCGTGCTGCTGCTCCGCGCGCCCGCGCCGTCGCGCCGCCCGGTCGCCGCGCTGCTGCGCCGGCTCACCTCGATGGGCGGGGACCTGGTGGTCCGGACCGCGTCGCTCCTGGCCGCGTTCACGATCGCCGGCGCCGTCCTCGCGCGCGCCGGCGAGGACGCGCTGGCCGCCCACCAGATCGCCTTCCAGCTCTTCTTCCTCCTCGCGCTGGTGCTCGACGCCGTCGCGATCGCGGGGCAGGTCATCGTCGGGCGCCTCCTGGGGGCCGGCGACGCCGACGCGGCGTGGGGTGCCGCGCGGCGCATGGTGGGTTGGTCCCTGGCGGCGGGGATCGCCTTCGCCGTCGTGCTCATGGCGCTGCGCTCCGTGCTCCCGCGGGCGTTCACCTCCGATCCGGCGGTGCTCGACCGTGCCGCGGAGCTGTGGCCGCTGCTGGCGCTGCTCATCCCGGTGGGCGCCGTCGTCTTCGCCCTCGACGGCATCCTCATCGGGGCGGGGGACACGCGCTTCATCGCCGGGGCGATGGTGGTGTCGCTCGCGGCGTTCACGCCCGTCGCCGCGGCGTCGCTCGCGTGGAACTGGGGGGTCGTCGGCGTCTGGGCCGCGCTCCACGTCCTGATGCTCGCCCGCCTGGCGACGATGGCGCGGCGCTTCGGCTCCCGGCGCTGGGCGGTCGTCGGCGCGCGGGCCTGAGCTGCCCCGGCACGCGCGTAGACCCGAGAGGCCTAGGGGCGGTAGGTGCTCGCCTCGACGCGGCCCCTGCGGACCCAGGCCGCCACGGCGCCGCCCTCGCGGGTGGCCGCCAGGGCCGGCCGTGTCGTCACTGCCTTCGCCAGCACCTTCGGAGCGCCGACGATCCCGCCCGGGGCGATCCGCCGCACGGAGACCGTGCGCGCGGCGTCCTCGCTCAGGTAGCCCACGAAGGCGCTGCCGGTCCCCGACGCGGAGAGCTGGACCGTCCGCCCGCGGCCCAGCGGCCGCAGGGGGGCCAGGAGGCCGCCGGTGGCTGAGAGCCGCGCGAGGGTGACTTGGCCGACGCGGGAGCTGTCGCCGACGAGGCTGGTGACGAGAACCTCGCCTGCGGTGGTCTCGACGGCGGTCGCGGCGTCCGTGGTGCCCGCCATCACGAGCTGCGCGGGGCCGAAGGCGCCGCCGCCGGCGGGCCGCGCGGCGACCATCAG
>JBBQZE010000120.1:0-9352 GCA_038207985.1 Solirubrobacterales bacterium | reverse complement strand
CCGGGCTACGCTACCCGCGCAACTCCGTGTCCGCCTCGGAGTTCCGACTCGCCGCATGCCCTCCCGCACCCGCCTGCTCGCCGGCGCCGTCTGCGCCCTGTCCGCCGCCTCGATCCCGGTGGCCACCGCCCCCGCCGCGACGCGCCTGGTCGTCAAGGGCGCGGGCTTCGGCCACGGGGTGGGCATGAGCCAGTACGGCGCCTACGGCTACGCGCTCCACGGCGTGGGCTATGAGGAGATCCTCACCCACTACTACACGGGGACGCAGCTCGGGACGCTCACCACGAGCCCCGAGGTCGCCGTGCTGCTGCGCTCGAGCGCGACCGCGTCGTTCACGGGCGCCAGCCGAATCGGTGACCGTGCGCTCGACGCCGGCAAGACCTACTCCGTGCGGTCGTCGGGCGGCACGGTCGTGCTGCGCAGCCCGACCGGTCGCTCCCTGGTGAGCTGGGCCGGGCCCGTGCGCGCGGCCGGCAAGGGCGGCAAGCCCGTCAAGCTGCTCGGCCCCGGGCCGAACGGCCTGCGCGACGCGAGCTTCCGCGGGAGCCTCGAGTTCCGGCCCTCCGGCGGCGGGCTGCTGGTCGTGAACGCGCTCGACCTCGACTCCTACGTCCGCGGTGTGGTCGCGGCCGAGAGCCCGTCGAGCTGGCCGGCCGACGCGCTGAAGGCGCAGGCCGTCGCCGCGCGCACCTACGCGATCACGACGAACGCCGGCGGCGGCCAGGGCTTCACGCAGTGGGCCGACACGCGCTCGCAGGTCTACAAGGGCGTCGCCGCCGAGACGATCGCCACCGACACGGCGGTCGCGGCGACGTCACGGCAGGTGGTGACCTACCTCGGCAAGCCGATCGTCACGTACTTCTTCTCCACCTCGGGCGGCAAGACCGAGGACGTCGAGAACGGCTTCCCCGGCGCGCGGGCGCAGCCGTACCTGCGCGGCGTGGTCGACCCCTACGACGACGTGTCGCCCAAGCACCGCTGGGGCCCCTACCGCTTCACGCTCGCACAGGCGCAGCACCGCCTCGGCTCGTTGGTCAAGGGGAGCCTGCGCTCCGTCAAGGTCACCAAGCGCGGCTTCTCGCCGCGGATCGTCTCGGCGCAGGTCGTGGGGTCCCGCGGCACGACCACGGTGGACGGCGCGACGCTGCGCCGGCGCTTTGACCTCTTCGACTCGTGGGCGACGTTCACGGTCATCGGCACGACGGTGACCAAACCGTCGAAGCCGACGCCGACCACCACGCCGCCCGCAGCGCCGACGCCCGCCACCCCCGGCGGGGGTGCGGCCTTCAGCGGCCGCTCCCTGCGCGCGGCGGCCCTCAGCGCGGCGCCTGTCGCCGGCGGTCGCGTCTACACGGGTGTGCTCCGGGGCCGGATCGCCGGCGCCAGGACGGGCGACTGGATCCTCGTGCAGCGCCGCGGTGAGTTCGGGCTGTGGGGCACGGCGTTCTGGACGACCGCGCGGACCGGCGGCGCCTTCCGGGCGACGCTGCCCGGCACGGGCGACTACCGCATCCGCTGGCGCGGTCTGCTGGGCCCGGACGTCACCGCGCGGTAGCGCACCGCGCGGTGGGTCCGGTGGCCGCTAGGCGGCGCGCTGCTCGTCGGCGTCGGCGTCCGCGAGCGACGGGTAATCCGTGTAGCCCTTCGCCCCGCCCGCGTAGAACGTGTCGGAGTCCGGCTCGTTGAGCTCGGCGCCCTCGCGAAGCCGCGTCGGCAGGTCGGGGTTCGCGAGGAAGCGACGGCCGTAGGCGACGAGGTCGACCTTCCCGTCCTCGACCATGCGGTCGGCGTCCTCGACGCTGAACTCCTCGGAGAAGCCCTCGTTGGCCATGAGCGTGCCGGACCACAGCTCGCGCGCCTGCTCGAGCACGGAGTAGCCCGCGTAGCCGGAGGTGTCGAGGACATGCAGGTACATCAGGCCGATCGGGTCCAGCGCGCGGATGAGCGCGTCGTAGGTCGCGTGGACCTCCTCCTCGGTGATGTCGTTGAACGGGTGGCCGGGCGAGATGCGGATGCCGACGCGCTCGGGGCCGATGGCCGCGGCGACGGCGGTGGCGACCTCGACGGGGAAGCGGATCCGGCCCGCGATGTCGGTGCCGTAGCCGTCGGTGCGGGTGTTCGTCCCGCTCGCGATGAACTGGTGCAGGAGGTAGCCGTTGGCGGCGTGCAGCTCGACGCCGTGGGCGCCCGCGGCGACCGCGCGGCGCGCGGCCTGCACGAAGTCCTCGACCAGGGCCGGCAGCTCGTCGGTGGCGACCTCGCGGGGCTCGACGAACGCCTGCTCGCCGTCGGGCGTGAAGGTGCCGCCGTCCGGCTTGACCGCCGACGGGGCGATCGGGGTCTCGCCGCCGGTGTAGTACGGGTGCGCCACGCGGCCGCAGTGCATGAGCTGGACGACGAGCTTCGCGTCGCCCGCGGCGGAGACGGCGTCGGCGACGAGCTTCCAGCCCGCCTGCTGCTCGTCGTTGTGGAGCCCGGCGATGTCGAGGTATCCCTGGCCGATGGCAGCGGGATGGGTGCCCTCGGTGACCAGGACCGCGGCGTCCGCGCGCTGCGCGTAGTACTCCGCGTTGATCGGGCCGGGGACGGTCCCCACGGCGCGGTTGCGCGTCAGGGGCGCCATCGCGATGCGGTGGGCCGTCTTGAGGTCGCCGCGCTCGTAAGGGGTGAAGAGGTGGGGGTAGGGCAAGGTGCTCGCCTTCGCTCGGAAGTAGTTGCACGTGCAACCTTAGCGCGCCAGAGGGAGTGAACGTGCGCCACATGGGGCCTCGAGCTCCACATGCGAGCGAATTCGCCCACGTGGCGGCGCGACGCCGCCACGGCCGCGCTATCGCTTCGCCAGGAAGGGCTGCTCCGGTCCGGCGATCTGCTGCGACTCGGCTTCGGCGCCAAGGCGATCGCCTACCGCGTCCGGGTGGGGCGGCTGTTCGTCCAGCTGCCCGGCGTCCTGACGCTCGGGCCGGCCCCTTCCCCCGCCGGACCGCCTGGCTGGCGGCGGTGCGGTGGTGCGGGGAGGGCGCGGTGCTGTCCCACGTGTCCGCGGTCGCGCTGCTCGGCCTGGGCGACGAGCCCGACCTCGCCATCCTTCCCTTCGACGTCTCGGGCCGTACCGGCCCGGCTGCGCCGCGGCCCGTCGAGTCCTCACGGTCGAGGGAGGCCAGACGAAGTCCGTGCTCGAGCGGCGCTTCCTCGCGTTCTGCCGCCGGTGGGGCATTCCCCCGCCACCGGAGCTGACGGCTGGGTGGCCGGCCACAAGGCCGATGCCGTCTACCGCCGGACGCGACTCGTGGTCGAGCTGGACGGTCGCTCGCCGCGACGACCGTCGGCAAGCTCACGGCCTTCCTCCGAACGCCCTTGGGGGACTAGGGCTCCATGGTGGAGCGCTGATCCCCAACGGGCGTCGCCGAGCCCCGCTCAGCTCGCCGGGTAGGCCCGCGCGAGCGACTCGGCGACGCAGACCGGCTTCTCGCCGCCCTCGACCTCGAAGGTCTGGGTGACCGTGAACTGCACGCCGCCCGCGACGTCGTCGACGGCGGTGAGGCTCGCGCGCATGCGCAGCTTCGAGCCGACGGGCACCGGGGCCGGGAAGCGGACCTTGCCGTAGCCGTAGTTGAGCGCGAACGCGAGCCCGTCGATCGTGAAGATCGAGTATCCGAACTGCGGGCCGAGGGACAGCGTGAAGAGGCCGTGGGCGATCGTCCCGCCGAACGGCGTGTCCTTCGCCCGCGCCGGGTCGACGTGGATCCACTGGTGGTCGCCGGTGGCCTCGGCGAACGCGTCGATGCGCTCCTGGGTGACCTCGTACCAGTCCGAAACGCCGAGCTCCTCGCCGACCTTCGCCTTGAGCTCTTCGATGCCGTTGATGGTGAGCATCCGCCAAGCCTATGCGGCGGCGGCCGGCGCGCCCACCAGCCACTCGCGCTCGATGCGCCCGAGCTCGGTGCTCGGCGGGGCGCCCGCGATGTACTCGAGCGCGAGCGCGTGCCAGTCGGCACCCGCGCGCAGCTCGCCGAAGACGGAGAGCAGCAGCGCCTCCATGCGCCGGATGAGCAGCGCCTGCGGCGGCACGGTCTGCCGGCGCATCTGCGAGAACCAGGGCGAGCGCGGGCTCGACCCCTGCTCGATCGCACCGCGGACGTACTCCGGATCGAGGCGCCGGAAGCCGGGCTCGAAGTACCACTCCGCGGAAGCGAGCAGCTGGTCGAGCAGCCCGTCGGGCTCGAAGCGGTCGGGCTGCGGCAGGTACCCGAGCTGGGCCATCGACGCCTTCACCGCGCCGGCGTCGCGGGCCACGACCGCGCGGGCGAGGCCGCGCTCGCCTTCGAGGTGATCCGGCGGCACGTGGCGCACCAGCCCGAAGTCGAGGAACACGAGCTTGCCGTCGGGTGCGTAGAGCACGTTGCCGGGATGCGGGTCGCCCGCGGCGACGCGCTCCCGGGTCAGCAGCCCGAAGAAGAAGCGGAAGCAGACCTCGGCGAAGCGGTCACGCTCGGCCTCCGGCAGCGCCTTCACCGCGTCGAACGAGCTGCCGTCGGCCCAGTCGGTGACGAGCACACGGCGGGTGGACAACGTGGTGTCGACGCCCGGGATGCGGATGAAGGGGTGGTCGCGGAAGGCACGCGCGACGAGGCGCTGGTTCTGGGCCTCGATCTCGTAGTCGAGCTCCTCGCCGATGCGCTCGCGCAGCTCGCCGGCGATGGCCTTCGCGTCGAGGCCCGGCGCGAGGCGCTTGACCAGCGGCAGCAGGATGCCCATGTTGCGAAGGTCGGTCTCGACCGCCTCGGCGATCCCGGGGTACTGCACCTTGACCGCCACGTCACGACCCTCAAGGGTCTCCGCCCGGTACACCTGGCCGATCGAGGCCGCCGCGACGGGCGTCTCGTCGAAGGCCGCGAACACGTCCGTGAGCGGACCCTCGAGCTCGGACTCGATGAGCTTTTTCTGCTTGGCGAACGGCACGCGCGGCGCGTCGTCGCGCAGCGCCGCGAGGCGCGCCTTGAACGCCTCGCGCTCGCCCTCCGGCACGAGGTCGAAGTCGATCGTGGAGAGCACCTGCCCGAGCTTCATCGCGTCGCCCTTCATCTCCCCCAGGCGCACCACGAGCTCGTTCGCGGTCGCCATGGCCCGATCGGACTGCGCCGCGTCGGCGCGCTCCTCGGAGCGGAACGCGTTGGCCGCGCGCATGCCGGCCCAGCGAGCGCCCTGACCGGCCACCATCCCGCCGAAGCGGGCCGTGCGGCCGACGCGGGAGGTCGGCACGTCCTTGCCGTCGGGGCGCGCGGATTCGTCGGCGGAAGGGCTCACACCGGGAGTACGGAGCTCGGCGCCGCTCAGCCGATGATGCCGCCGAGGGGATGCGCGGCGAGCGCCTGCTTGTGCCCCTCCGCGGTCGGCGGCTCGGGGTAGCGCTCGGAGAGCTGGGCGACGATCTCGATGGCGTCACCGCCCAGGACCGTGCCGTCCTCCAGGATCACGGCGGGGATGGTCATCGTCCCCGTCCGCTCGTGCATGACCGTGCGTTCGTCGTGCTCGGCCGGGACCGGGAGGCAGGCGAAGGGCAGGTCGAGCTCGTTGAGCCGCTCGCGCACCAGCGCGGAGAACGGGCACCACTCGGCCTGGAAGAGTTGGATCATCGTGGGAGCAGTCATGCGACTCCATGTTTCCCGCCGGACGCCGGCCGAACCGTGCTAGACCCATCGCGTGCCCGGACCCCTGCTCGCCGTCGACACGCCCTCGCTGCTCTATCGCGCCTTCTTCGCGCTGCCGAGCTCGATCACCGACGGCGACGGCCGGCCGGTCAACGCGCTGCTCGGCACGGCGAACCTGCTCCTCCAAGCCGTCGAGGTCCACCGCCCACGGGCCGTGGTCCTCTGCTTCGGCGCCGAGGCCGCGACCTACCGCGTCGAAGCCTTCGCGGGCTACCACGCCGACCGGCCGGTGATGCCGGACGACCTCGCCGAGCAGTGGGGCCAGGCCCGCGCGTTCTTCGGCGCCTTCGGCTGGAGCCACCTCGACGCGGGCGACCTCGAGGCCGACGACCTGCTGGGGACCCTCGCGGCGCATGAGCGCGAGGCGGGCGGCACGGCCCTGCTGTTCACGGGCGACCGCGACATGTTCCAGTGCGTCGGCGAGGCGGTGCACGTGCTCTGGCCGGCAGGCAAGGGCGCCCCGGAGGTCATCGACCTCGCCGGGGTCCACGAGCGGTACGGCATCGAGCCGCGGCAGGTCCCGGACTTCATCGCGCTCCGCGGCGACCCGTCCGACGGCATCCCGGGCGCGAAGGGGATCGGGGAGAAGGGCGGCCGTGAGCTGCTGAACGCCCACGGCGACCTCGAATCGCTCATCGCGCTGGCCGCCGACCCGGCCGCCGTCACGCGCGGCGTGCTGCGACCGAAGGTCGCGGAGGCGTTGCGGAGCCAGGCCGACGAGCTGCGCGCCTTCAAGGACATGGCGACGCTCCGCCCACTCGACGTCTCCCGGCCCCGGGACGCGCCGACGGACTACGCCGGCGCGGCCGTGGCCGCCCGGGCCAAGGGCATGGAGCGCCTGGCCGAGCGCCTCGAGAAGGCCGGTGCCTAGGCGCAACGGGCGCTCGCCCCGCCTCGCTTCGCCATCATGTGCCGCTCGTGCCTCGTCGTGCCCTGCTCGTGCTCGTCGCTGTCGTCGCCGCCTCGGCGAGCCCGGCGACCGCCTGGGGACAGGCTCTTGTGCCCGCGCCGCGACCGCTCGCGCAGGGCTGGCAGCTGCACGAGGACGCCGCGGACGCCGGTCTGCGCGAGAACTGGCCACTGCAGCTCCCGCAAGCTGGATGGACGCCCACCAGCGTTCCCGGTGTGCTCGACGGGCGGCTCGGCACGGCGTCCTTCGGCGGGACCGTGGGCTGGTACCGCGTCCGCTTCCGGGGCCCCGTCACCCCGGCGGGCTTCGCCTGGGCGCTGCGCTTCGAGAGCGTCCGCCGGACGGCACGCGTCTGGCTGAACGGGCGCGAAGTCGGCCGCCACGCCGATCCCTACGTGCCCTTCGAGCTGCCGGCGACGGGCCTCCGGGCCGGACAGGCCAACGAGCTGCTCGTCCGCGTCGACAACCGGAAGGGCGCCGAACCGCGTGAGGGCTGGTGGAACTGGGGCGGCATCGTGCGCCCCGTCTCGCTGGTCCCGCGCGGGCCGCTGCACCTGAGCGACACCGGCGTGCTGCCCGTGGTCTCCTGCGCGCCCGGCGGCGGGGGCTGCGCCGCGAAGGTCGTCGTCGACGGCGTGCTGGAGAACCGCAGCACGGCGGCCATCGACCGGCCGCGCGTGGAGCTGCTGCTCGACCCGCCCGCTGCGGGAGGCGCCGCCATCAAGCGCACCGTCGACGTGCGGGCGCTCCAGGCGGGCGAGTCCGCCCACGTCCGCTTCGAGGTCCCCGTGCCCGATCCGGCGCTCTGGCAGCCCGGCGACCCCCAGCGCTACGCCGCCACCGTGACCACGCTGGCAGGAAACGCCCCCGCCCAGGTCGACCGGCGCTGGATCGGCCTGCGCGGCGTGCGCGTCCGCGAGGGGATGCTCGAGCTCAACGGCCGCCAGCTCGACCTGCGCGGCGCCGCGATCCAAGAGGACGTGCCGGGGCGTGGCCCGGCCCTGAGCGCAGGGGACATCCGCGGCATCGTCAGGGAGCTGCGCGCCGTGCACGCCAACGTCACCCGGGCGCACTACCTGCTCGACCCGCGTCTCCTCGACGCGCTCGACGCCGCGGGCATCATGGTGTGGAGCCAGGCGCCGATCTACCACCGCGACCGGCTGCTGGAGACCGCCGCGCAGCGTGCGTCCGCACTGTCGACGCTCCGCCAGACCGTCCTCGCCGCGCGCTCGCACCCCAGCGTCATCACCCACTCGGTCGCGAACGAGCTTTCCGCCGCGCCGGACAAGTCGCCGGGCACGGCCGCGTACCTGGCCGCGGCGATCCGCACCGTCCGCGCGACCGACCCGACGCTCCCGGTCTCCGTCGACCTCCTCAGCTACCCCGGCTACCCCGCGGCCCGCGCCTACCTCGGCTTCGACCTGCTCGGGATCAATTCGTACTTCGGCTGGTACCCCGGCAAGCGCGCGCACCCCACCGGGCGGCTCGCGGACCTCGGCCCCTACCTGGACCGGATGCGCGCGCTCTACCCCCGGCAGGGCATGGTCGTCACGGAGTTCGGCGCGGAGTCGACGTTCACCGGGCCGGCCACCGAGAAGGAGACCTACGCCTTCCAGAGCGACTACGTGCGCGACGTGCTCGGCGTCGTCCGCGCGCGGGCGTTCGTCGGCGGTGCGATCTACTGGACCCTGCGTGAGTTCGCCGTCAAGCCCGACTGGGACGGCGGGGCGGGACGGGACGTCCCGCGCGACGCGATCCACAACAAGGGCCTGATCACCTACGCGGGGCAGCGCAAGCCGGCGTGGGCCGTCGCGGCGCAGGACTTCGGGTCGACTCGGGTGTTCCGCAGCGTGTCGGCCACCGAGGCGCTCGGCATCCCCGACGGCGGGGGCGGCGGCCACGGCGGCGGGCTGGTGGTGGCGGCCGCCGCGCTGGTCGCGGCACTGCTGGCGCTGGACGCCTGGGCGCTGCTCGGCCTGCTGCGCGGCCGCGTGCGCCGCCCGCGACTGGCGTTCGCCCCCCGGACGTAGAGAAGCCCGGGCACAAGGCCCGGGCTTCAGGAGAGAGAAACGGGGGTGCGGCGTCCCGGAGGGCGCCGCGGGACTACATCGTGTTGACGGTGATCTTCGCGACGCCGATGACCAGGCCGGCCTTCAGCGCGGTGATGCCGAAGGTCTGGTTCAGCAGGTCGGCGGCCTCCTGCTTGAGCTTCACGGTCGTGCCCTCGAGGACGGCCTTGGAGCCGTCGGCGCTGACGCGGAGGGCCTGCAAGGTGCGACCGTCGAGGAAGAACAGCGGGGCCGACGGAGCGGCGACCTTGCCGTCGACGCTGACCTTACCGGTGAGCACCGAGGCACCCGGATCGACGACGAAGTCGGTCAGCTCGACCTTCTTGCCGCCGGCGGTCAGGCTGAGGCCCGAGCCGTCGTGCATGATCTTGCCCTGGACGTACGGGTTGACCGTGCCGGGCTTGTAGTACGTGACGTTGCCGCCGGTGATCGGGAACGTGGCCACGCCGGCCTTGGAGATGGTGGCGTCGCCGACAGGACCCGGGGTCACCTTGAGCGAGGTCAGCGCCTTGACGAAGCCGGCGTCGAGGGTCACCTTGGTCGAGAAGCCCGTGAGGGTGTCGATCTTGGCGGCGGGCTTCGGCTTGGCGGCAGCCGAGGAGGACGAGCTGGGGCTCGAACTGGTCGAGGAGCTGTTGCTGCTGCCGCAGGCAGAAGCGGTGAAG
>JBBQZE010000119.1:0-9369 GCA_038207985.1 Solirubrobacterales bacterium | reverse complement strand
TGCCTCGCGCACAACCTCGGCCGCTGGACCAGCCTGCTCGGCCTGACAGACCCCACGCCGCGGGCGACGCGGACGCTCCGCCGCCGGCTGTTCGTGCTCCCCGGACGCCTCACCAGAACCGCGCGGCGCTTCACCCTTCATCTCCCGGCCCGCTGGCCCTGGCAACACGCGTTCATCGAAGCGCTCACCCGCATCCGAGCGCTCCCCGCCGCCGCCTGACCAGCCACCGCCGAAAAACCCGTCTGACTCTCGCGCCACCGGCGCCGCTCACGCCTACCGAAAGACCGCCCCATGGACCGGCCAGACCCCCAGCCAGCCCCCGCTGCGCTTACCGACGCACCCCCACACACGACGACGGCCTCAACCGGCCCCAGCCCGAGCCCACCACACCGCTCAACCCTCGCCCCGCCGAGTCAAACGGTGGGTCGAGGCTTAGACAGCCCGCTGTACGTGAACACGAAGCCGAGGCCCCACACCGCCGCGCTGGCGAGCCACTCGATCACGACGTCACTTCGAATACACCGCGAAGCGCCGCACCGCCGCTAACTTCGAGCTGGGGTCGCGGCGGGCCATCACCCAGAGTTTGGATCCAGGCTGGATCGAATCGGGATGCGCGGTCTTGGCGTCCGGGCGTTCGCCGACCTTACTCGCTGAGATCGTCTCGCCGTCTAGCATCATCGCCCCGGCCGTCGTCTCAATCCGCGCGCCATTACGGCTGGTAACGATCACGGCGTCGTACGTGTCAGCCACGGAGAAGACCGCGTTCGCCGAGACGGTATCGCCGGATCGCGTGCCGAGAGCCGTGACGCGCTCGCCCCGCTCGAAGTCCTTCATCTGGGATGAGCCGTCGCGGCCGATTTCGGCTGTCGGCTGCGCCTGGATGAGCAGCTCCTCGCTCGACTCGTGCAGGCGGATCTTGAAGGACGACGCGTTGACCTTCTTGGTTACACTCAGGGTCGAGCGCAGCCGTCAGGGCTGGCGACCGCTTCTGGGCTCGGTTTGGCGTACTTCTGCCGGGACCGCAGGCTTGTGTGGCCTCTTGGCCATCAGCATCGGCAGCGCCACGTTGTCCTCGGCGAGATGCGTGATCGCCGAGTGGCGGAGCTGGTGCAGCGTCCAGCCGCCGGAGGCGGCGCGGAAGATCTCCTCGGCGCGGCGGTAGGACAGGCGCGCCCCGCCGGTGAACGGGCATATGTGGCCCGGTAGAGGCGCCCACGGGGTGACGTGCGTGAATATGCCGCTGATGTAGGTCAGATGTTCAAGGCGAACTGCAGGTATCGCCGCGACGACACGGGTAGCGCAACGCTGATTCCGGTATTGCGTGCGACGCCACGCATGCGGACCGATCTGCTGCACGTGCCGGTCCCACGTCGAAGCGAGAACGCCGGCGTGGCGGAACTCATCGCGGGCGTCGTCCAGTGCCGTTCGCTGCGAGGACGACCACGGCGGCGTCGTCGGGCAGGGAATCCTCGGAGGCGCTGACGACGGCTTCTTGGATCGCTCGTGCGGCTGCGGTTGCCGAACGGCCGTTGGCGCCGCGCACGGCGTTGGCGATTCCGTCGGTGTCGAACGGTCCGTCTGCCGTGCGGCGTCGCGAGACTCCGTCGGTGTAGAGCACGAGGCGGTCGCCGTCGAGCAGCCGGCGTTGGTGGCGGCGAAAGGCGTGCGTGCGGTCAGTGAGTCCGAGCGGCAGGTCCGGTGGTGTGGCGAGTTCCTCGATCGTGTCGTCTGCGCTGACGAGCAGCGGCGGGGGGTGGCCGAGGTTGATCCAGCTGAAGAGCGAGTAGAGCGGGTGCCAGCGGGCGAGCACAGCGGTGACGTAGAACTCGGGGCCGCCGGCGGCCGACACGGTCTCGTCCATCAACTGCGCCGCTTGCTCGAGCGTGGCGTCATTGCGCCGCGCTGCGCGGAGTGCGGCGAGAGCGACGCTGCTGAGCCCGCCCGCCCTCGGCCCCCGTCCCGCGCCGTCGGCGATCGCGATCCAAGCTCCGTCCCGGTTCTCGACGTAGTCGAACCAGTCGCCGCCGACCTCGTAGCTGGGCAGCACGCTGCCCGCGAGCTCGCCGCTGCCCATACGAACGATTCGCGGCGGCAGCAGGCTTTGCTGGAGCTCCGCGGCCGGGTTCATGTCCTTGCGGCGCCGGGCGGCGTCGAAGACGTCGGTGTAGCCGCCGGCGAGCTCCATCGCCGCGGCGCCCAGCCGTGCCACCTCGCGTAATCCGAATTCCGAGCCGCGCCGGGCGAGCAGCACGCCGACGGCGCGGCCGCGCAGCCACATCGGCGCCATCACGACGCCGGGCATCTCCTGGGCTAGATGCGCGGTCAGGTCGGGCACCCCGTCCTCTGCGAGCTCTGGCCCCAGCGCGAGCGGCGCCTTCAGCCGCGACGGGAACTCCTCGGTGCCGGCCAGGCGCAGCAGGTGCGATCCGTCGATGTCGAGAACATAGAGAGCGACGGGGCCGCGCGCGAGCCGCATCGCCTCCGCGATCAGCTGCTCGGGGAGCAACGGCGGAGGAACCTCGTCCAACACGAGCACGATGTCCAGGAGTGGCACGGCGGTGGCGCCAAGAGTCCCGGCCGGGCGCAGATTTGCCTGCTCGAGGCGCTTCTCTTCGCTCACGTCGGTAAAGACCGCGACGAATCCGTAGAGCTCGGAGCTCGGCGAGCGACGCAGCGCCCATACGTCGATGGAGAACCAGTACAGCCCGCCTTCACTGGAGTGGTGGGCCCTGATGCCTTGCTGCGCCTCGCCGGCGGCGAGCGCGGTGCTGACCGGGTGAGTCTCGGGCGAAGCTGCCGAGCCGTCCTCGTAGAGCCCGCCGCTGCGTAGGACTGCGCGCTGGCCCGGCTCGACGCCCTTCAGCGCGATGCGCCCACCCGGATTGGAGGCGACCACGGTGCCCATCGCGTCGATGAGCAGCAGGCCTCGGTCGAGCGGGTCGGTGATCATGCCAAACAGCCGCTCGACGGTCGCACGGCCGCGATCGGGCGCGCTCCAGCCGGCGCGCAGGCATGTCTCGACGACGTGCGCGATCGCGGCCGCGAGCCACGGGCCGGTGGGTGTCGGATCGAGGCCGGCCTCTTGCGCCAACCGTTCGGCCAGCGGGCCGAGCGCGTCGCCGGCGTCAGCAACCGACTCGTCGGGCGGTGGACCGATCGGCACGTCGAGCGGAAGGTCCGCTCCCAGCTCGGCGAGCGCCGACACGACGCTCCTGAGCTTCGCGAGCGCCGGCCGTTTTCCGCTCATCGCGTCCTTGATCGTCCTTGCGGCGCGGGCCAGTGTCTCCTGCTGGACCGCGCGCTGGAGCTCCGCGGGGTTGGCGAAGTGGCGGTACAGCGTTGAGCGGCTGACTTTCGCGGCGGCCGCGACGGCTTGCATCGTGAGCGGCTCCCGCTCTCGCAGCAGCTGGGCCGTGGCTGTGATGACCGCCGTGCGGTTGCGCCGGGCTACGGCTCGTCGGCCCCTCGCTCGGGGCGGTTCGTCTTCGGTCACACGTTCGTCGCCCATCATGGTGTCCTTCCCAGTCTGCCCGCTTCTCCTCGCCACCTACCGCGTATCGGGACACTTCGTCCGCGGCGCGTTCGACCAGTGTCCCGCTAGGCGCTCCCAGTGTCCCAAGCCGCGTTATTCCGGCCCGACGCCGGGGTAGCAATGGGGGCATTGGAGGCCTGCGACAGACCGGCAGCAGCGCTGCCTCGTGGCCGTCGGTCGACCTCCATCCGGTTACCTCCGACGGCGGGGAGAACGCGAGATCAATCGTCCCCATCCAGAGGGACCGCATCCTGCAACCCGCCGCGAGGTCTTGTCGTCGTCTTGTTCTGCTGCGCCCGTTGAGTGGGCGCAGATCACCGGCGTGTGAGCGCCCGATAGGAAGGAAGCAAACAGCATGCCTGACGCACCCGAAGTGCGCGAGTGGCGCGGCCTTACCGTGGTCGACGCCGACGGCTCAAAGCTCGGCAAGATCGAAGAGATCTACCTCGACGCCGAGACTGACCGGCCGGAGTGGGCGCTGATCCAGACCGGCATGTTCGGCGGCAAGTCCTCGTTTATGCCGCTCAAGGACGTGACCAGCGACGGCGAGCAGGTCACGGCTCCTTACAGCAAGGAGCAGGTCAAGGGCGCGCCGCAGATGGAGCCCGACGGTGAGCTCTCCCAGAAGGACGAGGCGGCGCTGTATTCTCACTACGGGGTCGAGTACAGCGAGTCACGCTCGGACACCGGGCTGCCCGAGGGCCGCCAGGATGCGGGCCGCAGTGGCCAGGAGAGCGTCGGCAGGGACGTCAGCGGCCCCGAGACCGATGACGCGATGACGCGCTCCGAAGAGGAGCTCAGCGTCGGCACGACCAAGCGCGAGTCCGGCCGGGCGCGGCTGAAGAAGTACATCGTCACCGAGAACGTCACCCAGACCGTCCCGGTGCAGCGCGAGGAGGTCCGGGTCGAGCGTGAGCCGATCACCGACGCCAACCGCGACGCCGCCACGGCCGGCGGCGAGCTGACCGAGGAGGAGCACGAGGTGACGCTCCACGAGGAGGAGGTCGTCGTGGACAAGCAGACCGTGCCGAAGGAGCGGGTGCGGATGGACAAGGACGTCAGCACCGAGCAGCGCGAGGTCAACGAGGAGGTCCGCAAGGAGCAGATCGAGACCGAGGGCACCCCGCCCCGCCGCTGACGCTTACATCGGGGTGGCCGGCCACGGACGGCCGGCCTCACCCCAGCCGCACCCTGTTCCTCAACCTTCTTAGGAGTCATCTCATGCACATCATCGCCGCCGTGAAGATCGGCGACAGCTTGCAGCAGGCGCTCGACAGCTTCTTCGGCTTTTTGCCCAACCTGCTCGCGTTCCTGGTCATCCTGGTCGTTGGTTTCATCATCGCCAAGCTCGTCAAGGGCATCGTGGTCAAGCTGCTCCAGAAGGCCGGACTGGACAAGGCGCTGCACTCCGGTCAAACCGGCGAGTACGTCGAGAAGGTCTCGCCCGGCGCCAGTCCGTCGAAGCTGATCGGCTCGGTCGGGTTCTGGCTGATCTTTCTGTTCGTGCTCTCGGCGGCGATCGGCGCGCTGAAGATCCCGGCCGTGACCGACTTCATGAACCAGGTCCTGGCCTACCTGCCCAACGTGATCGCCGCCGTGATCATCTTCGTGATCGCCGGCGCGATCGCCGGCGTCGTCGCCGGCCTGATCGCCAAGCTGATGGGCGACACCCCGACCGGCAAGCTCGTCGCCTCGATCGTGCCCGTGCTGATCATGGGTATCGCGGTGTTCATGATCCTCAACCAGCTCAAGATCGCGACGGAGATCGTGACGATCATCTACGCCGTGCTGCTCGGCTCGATCGGGCTCGGGATGGCGCTCGCGTTCGGACTCGGCGGCCGCGAGACCGCCGCCCAGCTCGTCTCGGGCGCCTACACCAAGGGCCAGGAGCAACAGGGCCAGGTCAAGGACGACATGGCACTGGCCAAGGACCGCGGCCAGGAACGCGCCGAGCAAGGCAAGGCCAAGGCCCAAGAGAAGGCCGGCACCGGAAACAGCCCGCCCGACGACGCCCCGCGCCCCGGCTCGGCGGCCTACCGCCCGTAGATGTCCGATCGACATCAGGAGGACGCCACCATGCTCACACGCTCGTTGCGAACGGAGGCCGAGGATGGTCGCTGACACGCTTGCGAACACCACGCGGGCCGCCCATGACGTCGGGCTGGCGGCGTGGCTGGGCGGCTCGATGTTCGGCAAGTTCGCGCTCAGCCCGTCGCTGGAGAAGATCTCCAGCCACACGGAGCGCGGCAGCGTAAGCAACGCCGCCTGGAACGGCTACAACCTGATCAACGCGCTGGGACTGGGCGCCGCCGCCGCCGGGTGGGTCACCGACCGCCTCACAGCAGCCAAGCCGGGCAAGCGGTCGGGTCGCGAGCGGACGCTGTCGCGAGCCAAGGACGGGTTGATGGGCGCCGCGCTGCTGACGGGCATCGCGAGCGCCGTCCAAGGGGCTCGGCTGGCCAAGCAGGCCCCCGACGGCGCGGTCCCGGTGCAGACGAGCACCACGCCCTCCCTCGAGACGCCACCGCAGGCAGCGAAAATCCAGCGCACCCTCGGCGGGCTGGGCAACCTCAACATCGCGACCGGAGTGGCGCTGGTCGCGGTCAACGCGGTCCTCGCCCAGACCAGCCACAGCCGCCCGGCGGCCGGGCGCGCGCTGTTGCGCGACGCACTACCGGTCGACGGCCCCAGCCCGCTGTGGATCGGGTCGGGCGTCGCGACCGCGGCGGCGCTCGCCGACCAGCTCCGGCGCCGCGTGAGCTGACCCGCTCCTCCAGGACACGAAAGGAACCACGATGGCAAAATCAGATGAGAAGAAGGGCGTCTCGCTGGCCAAGGGCCCGGTGCTGCTGATCGGGCTCGCGCTGCTGATCTTCGGCGTCCTCGCGCTGATCTTCGGCGGGCACGGCTTCGGCATGGACCCGATCAGCGGGACCGAGAACGGCAAGAAGTTCCTCGGCCTGGAAGGCAACGGCTGGACCAACCTGCTCTTCGTCGCCGCCGGCGCGCTGCTGGTGTTCGGTTCGCCACTGCACTGGGGCGCCAAGGGCATGTCGATCCTCGTCGGGCTCGCGCTCGGGGCGGCCGCGCTGATCGCCCTGGTCGACGGTGACGACGTGCTCGGCATCTTCGCCGCCAACGGCCTGACACGGCTCGTATGGGGCATCGCCGCGGTCGTGCTGCTGATCCTCGCGCTGTTGCCGCGCGTCGGCGGCAAGCAGAAAGACGACGACGCCGGCGCCGAGCAGGCTCGCTCGAGCAGGCGCGTGCAGCGCCAAGCGCGGACGGTCGAGCGCGACCCGACGCGCGAGCGCAAAGTCCGGTTCGGACGCGACGCCACCGCGACCCGGGGAGCCGCGGCCGGGGCGGCAGCGTCGTCGCGCCCGCGTCGGGAACCACCCCCGAAAGCCGTGACACGACGCGGCCGTCAGCGCGACGGTGAGCGCTAGGCCGACCACCATGAAACCCACGGCGCTGCCATTCGACCCTGCTGCGAGAAGAGACCTGCATCGCACGTCACGCGAGGGTGCCGGACGGGATCCACCCAGCGCCCCGGCGGCCCGCCCGGGTGCCGAGTCAGACGCGACCGAGTCGTCGCCGCCCGGGCTGGCCGGCGGCATCACGGCCGAGACGCTGCGCGACGCGATCGCCTCCCATCTCGCGCCGTTGCGCCAGCCCGGTCCGACGGCGTCGGTGAGCCGTCCGGACCTAGCGATCCTCAGCTCCCCGGCGTCGCTTGACGGCCTGCTGCGCGATCGCGCGACGGACACGGAGAGCAGCGCCGAGAACGGGTAGACAGCTCCCAGACCTGCGTACCGCCACCGGCCAGACGACATGCACTCGATCACACTGACACTCCACACGCTGCGAGACCAGTACCGCCGGCGCCGCGCGACGTTGCCGTGGGCAGAACTTGAGGCCGAGGCGGCACGCCAGGGCGTCTCGCCGGCCGACATCTTCTTTGACCGCGCCGGACGCCGGGTGCCGGGCCTACCGGCCCTCCCCGGCGCTTCGGCCCCGCGCGCTCCCGACCCCGCTCGCGACCCGCGACCGGTGCGCGCGCCGGCGCCGCGAGGACCAACCTTCAAGACCCGGAGCAGACGACCATGACCGACTCAGCGACCAACGGCCCCGACAGCAAGCGCTCCGGCCGCCAGCCCGAAGGGCCGGCGCATCCGCGCCAGGGCGGGATGATGCAGACGCTCAAGCGCACGATCAGCGAGTTCTCAGAAGACAACCTGACCGACTCCGCGGCCGCCCTGACCTACTACGCGGTGCTCTCGATCTTCCCCGCCCTGCTCGCCATGGTCTCGATCGTCGGCCTGATCGGGGACCCCCAGACCGTGACCAAGGCGATGACCGACATCGTCAGCTCGATCGGGCCCGCGTCGGCGGCCGACACCTTCAAGGGCCCGATCCAGGGACTGACCAAGAGCAGCGGCGCGGCCGGGATCCTGCTGATCGTCGGAATCGTCTCGGCGTTGTGGACCGCCTCCGGATACGTCGGGGCGTTCATGCGCGCCTCAAACGTCATCTACGAAGTCGAGGAGGGCCGCTCGTTCATCAAACTGCGCCCGCTGCAGATGCTCGTCACGCTCGTGCTCATCGTCATGCTCGTAGCGGTCCTGCTGGCGCTGGTGCTGACCGGCCCGATCGCCAGCACGGTCGGCTCCGCGGTGGGTATCGGCGGCACCGCGGTGACCGTCTGGAACATCGCGAAGTGGCCCGTGCTGTTCCTCGTCGTGGTGTTCATGATCGCGCTGCTCTACTACGCATCGCCCAACGCCAAGCTGCGCGGGCTAAAGTCGATCTTCCCCGGCGCCGCGCTGGCGATCGTCGTCTGGCTGATCGCGTCGGCCGCGTTTGCGTTCTACGTCGCGAACTTCGGCTCGTACAACAAGACCTACGGCGCGCTCGGCGGCATCATCATCTTCCTCGTCTGGCTCTGGATCACGAACGTCGCGATCCTGCTCGGCGCCGAGCTGAACGCCGAACGCGAACGCAGCCGCCAGCTCGAGGCCGGCGAGCCCGAGGCCGAACGCGAGATCCAGCTCGAAGAACGCTCACAGCCGAAAGCCAAGAAGCGGTCACGGACCGCGTGAGGTCCATGGAAGACCACGACGGAGGAGAACCGATGACCGAGAAACGTGAAGCTCCGGCCAGGCCGGAGCAGCCCGGCAAGGGCGGTTTCGAGGAGGGCCAGCAGACGCGTCCCGACGACGGGCGCGTCGGGCAGTTCAGCGACGGCAATGAGCAGCTGCCCGACGACGGGCGCGTTGGCCAGTTCAGCGACGGCAACCAGACGCTGCCCGACGACGAGCGCGAAGGGAAGTTCAGCGACAGCGTGGATGCCGGCCGCTGACCGCGGTCACGCCACGCCCACCCACGAAGTTTCCGAGCGAAAGGAACCCGATGGAGATCCCCAAGGACAAGATCCTCGAGATGATCAAGCAGCACGGCAAGGGCGACCAGGTCGACCAGGCCAAGCAGGAGTTGCCCGACCAGGTCGACCCCGAGCGCGACTCCGGCATGCTTGAGAAGTTCGGCCTCAAGCCCCAGGACGTGCTCTCCAAGCTCGGCGGCGGCATCCCAGGCTTGTAATCACAACTCCACCTGAACACAGTCCGCACGGACCCCGAACACGTAACCAGGAGCGACGGTCATGCAGGACGACCGTCGCTCCTGCACGACGCGCGGCTGCCGCGATCAGCCCGATCGCCTACACCGGTGATCGCCCGCCGCGGTGCGACCCCGGACTCGCCGAGAACTCATGAACGCACAAGCCCCCTTCCTGCGCAGCGCCACACCGATCGCAATCGAGGCGTCCCAGGGTGCCT
>JBBQZE010000118.1:0-9428 GCA_038207985.1 Solirubrobacterales bacterium | reverse complement strand
TGACAGCTTCCGAACCCTCTGGGGCGGCGAGGAGAACGACAGCGGCGACGTTGCGAAGGTCCTCGACCCCCTACGGAACCTCGTCCGCAAGCACCGCGCTGGCACGATCCTGTTGCACCACTCCGGCAAGGGCGTCGGCGGCAGCTACCGCGGCTCGTCCGCGATCGGGGCCAGCGCCGAGCTCGGATTCACACTCGCCCGGGAGGACGGCGATCCCGACCGTGAGCGCCGCTCGCTGACCTGCTGGAAGTGCCGGCCGGCACCGAAGCCCGACAAGGCGTGGCTGAGGCTCAGCGTCGACCGCGACAAGGTGTTCATCGACGCAGCCGAGCCGGCCGAAGGTGACGCCCAGCAGCCCAAGCCGGTCGTCTCGCAGCTCACCGCAATGATCGTCACCGCGGCCGGCGCGGAACCGATGAGCGTCGCCGAGATCGCACGGGCGGTCGGGCGCAAGCCGAAGGACGGCAGCGTCCGAAACGCATTGGCTGCGCTCGAGTCGAGCGGCGAGATGCACAAGTCCGAGAACGGCTGGTGCAAGGTGCAAAGGTGCAAACCCCCTAGGGCCGTTGCACCTTTGCACCCTCCGGATGACGCCATTCCGGCCAACGCCTGTGAGTGCGAGGTGCCGCTCCCAGCGCCCGACCACGGCGACCTGCGGTGCGCGCGCTGCGGACACGCCTGCGCCGGATGGGGGATTCCGGCATGAGCCCCGACGACTGGGAGTTCCGGACGCTCCATGACCTCGTGGGCGCCGCTCACTGGGAGGTAGCGCGCCACGCCGGCGATCCCACAAGCAACCGGCCCGCGCTGCACGCCGAGCTCCTGCGGCGCGCCCAGGTGCTCGCCGCAGAAGGCGACCGGCTACGAGCCGAGCACGTTGCCGGCCACACCGCAGCCGACAGGCGGCTCCTGGAGTGGCTGGCCGTGGAGTTCGGGACGCTGCTCGACCTGATCGGCCGCATCCAGGCGGACGACCGATGAGCGCCGACCTCGCCGACCGCCAGGTAGCCAGGTACCGCCAGGCGCGCCTCGTCCTCCACGAGGCCACCGCCGCCCACCGCCGCGCCGTCGAGGACTTGGAGCGCGCCAGCTCCGAGTTCGTCGTCGCCAGCAGCGCGTTGGCCGAGCGGCTCGCGCTCGCCGGGGCGAGCCCGCCCGCGGTGATGCCGCTCCCCTTCGGCGGGAAAGGAGGCGTCGTCTGATGGCCCGCGTTCACATCGAAGCACCGATCCCGGCGCTCGCGCTCCGCAGGCCGCAGGCCGCCGCATCCCTCGGAGTGTCGGTCGACGTCTTCGACCGCGACATCCGCGACCACCTGCCGACCGTCCGCGTCGGTGGCGTCACGACGTACAGCGTCCGCGCCCTCGAGGCGTGGGTGCAGCGCCACGAGACCGAGCCCGTAGCCGTCCAGTTGCGGCGCGCCGCCTGATGTTCAACCCCCGCGAAGTCGTAGACACCGACGACCAGGCGACGTAGGGTGCGCCTCCATAACTCAGAGTGGCCGGGCGGCGCGTCAACGCCCCCGGCCCGGACCAGGAGACAACAGCTCATGGCCGCACAGAACCCTACGCGCGAGGCCGCCTGATGGCGAAGCCCACGCCCGGCATCACCGTCCGCCACCGCACCGGCTGCACCGCGCTCAGGGAGGCGCGGTGCCCCTGTGGTCCCGCCTACCGGGCCAGCGCGTATGACGCGCGCAGCGGCAAGCAGCTCAAGCGCACATTCGGGCGCCTCGCAGACGCGAAGGCGTGGCGGGAGGACATGCGCGCGGGAATCCGGCGCGGCACGATCGTCGCCGCGACGTCCACGGCCGGGAACGTGGGGGAGGCCGTAGACGAGTGGGTCGTGGCTGCCAGGGCGGGGACGGTCCGCACTCGCGGTCGCAAGCCGTTCGCCAACGGGACGATCCGCGCCGTCGAGCAGAGCTACCGGCTGCGGATCGCTCCCACATTCGGCGGCCGCCGTCTCGACCGCGTGACGCTCCTCGACTTGCAGGAGTGGGTCGACGGCCTCGACGCCGACGGGGTCCACGCGAGCACGATCGAGTCGTCGGTCCTGCCCCTCCGGATGGTGTACCGGCGCGCGAAGACTCGCGGGCACGTCGCAGTCGACCCGACCGACGGCCTCGAGCTGCCGCAGAAGCCCGTAAGGGGCACGTCACGCCGCCCACCCGAACCCAAGGCACTCGAAGCCCTCGTGAACGCCGTACCCGCCCAGGACCGGCCCGTGTGGCGACTCACGCTGCTCGCCGGTCTGCGCCGCGGCGAACTGCTCGGGCTCCGCTGGGCCGACGTCGACCTCGACAACGGCGTGCTGCACGTCGCGCGGCAGTACGCGCCCAGCGACGCGGAGTTCAAGGCCACCAAGGGGCGGCGGGAGCGCGACGTCCCGATGAGCCCGACACTGGCCGCGGACCTGCGCGCGCACCGCATGGCCTCCGGTCGCCGCCACGGCCTGGTCTTCGGCCAGGACGGCGTGCGCCCCCTAGACAGCGGCAAGCTGCAGGGGCGCGCAGACGCCGCGTGGAAGGCCGCAGGCATCGACCGCGTGACGCCGCACGTCTGCCGCCACCTCTACGCCTCGCTCATGGCCGCAGCAGGCGTCCCGCTCGAGCGCCTCAGCCGCTACATGGGCCACTCGTCCATCGCCGTCACGTTCGACAACTACGGCCACCTCTTCCCCGGCGACGAGACCGCCGACGCCACGCTCCAAGAGGCGTACCTCGCAGGACTGGACCATCGACTAGACCATCAGGCCAAAATCCCAGGACCCGCCTAGCTCAAGCGCGGATGTACTACATCTAAGACTCGATCAGCTGCAAACCGGAAAACTCAGCGTTCATAGGCTTTTCTGGACGCTGGGGGACGCTCCGGGACGCTGGAAACGAGGTATCACTGGTGCGCCACTGGTGCGCGCGGCCCCTCCGATCGCCTCAAAATGACAGGGAGGAGGACGAGTTCCTACTCCACCTCCTGCGACAGGCGAGCTCGGGTGTGTGGATGCTGGTTTCCACAAACGAACTTTAGTTCGCTGGCAAACCCCATTTGCCGTCGAAGGCTCTCGTTTGCCCCTTCTCTTCTGCTCCGCAGACTGCGCTTACCGTCTTCTGTGGCCGGCTTGGCGAGCGTCGACGATTCAGCCGTCCGCAAGTGCTATGAGGCCGCGTGCGCTGCCGCCGGCCTGCGGCCGCTCAAGCTCACCGACCTGCGGCACCCGGTCGGCAGTCTCCTGGCCCGCCATGGGAGGTCAGGTCGAGGTGCGCGACTTCACGGGCCGCTCGAATCTGAACCCGATCGACCGCCACGTCCCGACGCGATTCTCACCGGAGTTCTTCGGGCGGCCGGACACCGTGTGTCACGACGCCCGCGGGCCGCGCACCGAGGGCGTTTGCATGAGGCCCTCGCAACGTGCTTCGACCAGTTGGCTTGTCGGGTCCGGCCCCAACGGGCAGAGGCTCGAGAGGGGCTACGGCTGCGCCGCGAGACGACTGTTTGGGTTAGGCGTGCCTCCCAGAATGCTCTGTGACACCTTGTCGTGTGGTCTGGCTTCAGACAACGGCCTAAGGTCGTCGTTGGCGCTGAGGATGCGCGTTCGGCCTAGCCCGGGGTCGTAGCTCGGCAAGGGTGTGCTCGCCGTTGAGGACGAATAGGAACGCTCCTCCAGGCCCGGGGTCGACGGCGCGGGTCGAGCCGTCGACGGTGATCTCGATAGCCGTGTCGTGGTCCGGGGCGCGGCCGTAGACGAGCGTTCGCGACGCCGGCTCGCTCGTCACGGTCAGCGAGAGGAAAAAGCCGCCGCGTTTAAGGTCCCCGCAGGCTCCGGTGACGTTATCGGCAAAAGGGCGGAAGACGCCCCGTTCGATTCGTCCCAAGACGGAGTTGTGCAGCCAGCCGGCGACAACGCAGTCATCGCCACTGCGGCTGGTGTAGATCCGCGCGCCCCACTGACCCGGGTCGGTGGGATCAGGTGCGGTGACGACGACGGGGGTCCGGCTCGGGGTGGCTGGCTTGAGTTCAGGTGGCATGCCGGGGTGGTCGCGCAGAAGCGGACCCGTGGCGAGCAGGACCGCGGCTCCGGCGACGGCGCTGGTCGCCAGCAGGCAGGCGAGCGCGGTTATGAGGATGCTCCGCGGCCCGCGACGGGTGCTGTGCCGTTCGGCGTGGATGTCGCGACGGGCGGCGTTGTGCAGCTGCTCGCCGAGGCGTTGCAGATCCGGGATCATGTCGTCATCGGGCCTCATGATGCGGGACCAGTGCCGCCGACCGGTGCAAGTGTTTTTGCCAGCGCCCGTAAGCCTCGCGAGACGTGCTGACGAGCGAGATCCTCGCTGATGCCCAGCGCTGCGGCGACGTCGTCGTAGCCAAGTTCACGCAGAACTCGCAACTCGACCGCGTGCCGCTGTGACGCCGGAAGGCCATCGAGCGCCGACGCAAGACGCTGTTTAATCTGCGGGAGCCCGGCGAGTTGGTCGACTCGTTCGATCGTGTCCTCGCTGACGTCCATGATCTCAATCCCGAAGCGCTGCATGGCTTTCTGCTCAACAGCCCCGTGTCGCCAATAGTGAGACAGTTCACTGCGCGCGACCGCGAACAACCACCCCTGTTCTTCTTCCACCGTGGAACCGCGAAATTGCTTACGTTGGGCGAGCGCCTGAGCGAACGTTTCTGACGTGAGCTCCATCGCGATATCTACGTCTAGGACGCGCCGTGCGAAGAAAGAAAGCACGCGCTCGGCGTACTGGGTATAGAACTCGGCGAAGGCGTCGGCATCGCTGGCCGCGCGTTTAAGCGCGCACGAAGGGCCCGTTCGTCGGGGGTCATGGAACATCGGAACGTAGGCCACGATAGGGACGGTTGGCGGCGTTTGCGGCGGATTGCGCTACTCGCCGGCGGAGGGGTTCGGCTGGGCTTCACTGCGACCGGCAGCGCCGCATCCGTCCGACACCCCGGCCGGGATCCGGGAGCGCTACGCCCGCCCGCGTGCAGACCTACTTCGACGACCAACTCCCCCGTGAGCAAGATCGACGCCGGCCTATAGGAAGCGCGAGACTGACCTCCAACGATCCGCGGCATTCCGCTCCGACGTTCGTTTACGGGTCGACGGCAGGCAACGTCCTCCTGGGAACGTGGGCGAAAGGACGCGCGCCATAGGCGTCGACGGCCCAGGAAGCGCCTTTGCCGGGTAAGCCAAAGTGTCTGGTTGAGGCGGGCCGCGGACAAATCGCTTTCGCGCGATGCGCGGGACGGGCGGCGGCGCTGACCCGCCGCCCGTCCGCTTTGGAAACCGTCTGTCAGCAGTTCGCGCTTGCCACGATCGGTGGCTGGCGCACGTTGACCGTGTTGGTACGGCCATCACCTGTGGTCCAGGTGACCGCTACAGGCTTGCCGTCGCCGACGGCAATGCGCGGGATCTCGAAGGCGACGCTGTCGTTGACAGCGTCTGCTCCGAACTTCGAGCCGTCGGCCGCCGTGAGGTTGACGTGTCCTACCCGTGGCGGGAGGACGCCGGTGATTCGGACCTGATCGGAAGGCAAGTCGGCCACGCAAAGCTCGCCTCCGAATCCAAGGCCCTGCGCGATTCCTGCCCGGGGGGCGCAGTGGCCGCTGCCGTCGGAGTCGGTGATGCAGACCTTTGTGTTGGTCTCGTTGACGTACAGCTGCTTACCGGAGGGCGTCCGGATGCCTACCTGGCTGTCGGCGCGGCTCATCCCGAAGGAGTCGAGCAAAGCCGTCTTCTCGTTGGAACCCTGCGGCGGCACCTGATTGTCGTTGCTTGTTGCCGCCAGGGCTAGCCCGGCAGTGCCCAAGCTGAGGCTGAGCACCACGACGAGAGTCGGGAGCGTGCGGATCTTTTTCATGAGTAGCGCTGCTCCTAGTAGTGGAATGTGCCTTGGACGTAAACCGGCGATGAACCCGAGTAGTTGCCCCAGTATCCGTCGAGGAAGACGTTGGTGTTAGCGCGGTAATAGCGGTACACCGTTCCGTAGCCGTAGACGACGTTGATGTCGGTGCCGGTGCTCGGATTCTTCAGCCACGCGGCGATGTACGCCCCACTGGCGTTCGGTGCGTACGCGCCGTTGTCGTTGTACGTGTGGCGCTCGGTGCTAATGCATGCAGCGCCGCTATTGAGGCTGCAGCCGACCGGGCCGTATGTTCCCGCCGAAGCAAGTGACGGCATGAGCAGACCAGCGATGCACGTTGCGACGGCCGCGATCCAGGCGAGAGGCGCCCGGATCCGACGCGGGCTGGACATTGTTGCTCGTCGAAGCATCCATCCTCCAAGATCTTTGGTTGACTGGTACTAGGAGCCGCGAGGGACATGCTTGTGACACGGGAATTACAACTCGTAGGCGAACGTCAGCGATAGCCGAGCGGATCGGCCTCATCGAGGCTCGGCGCCGCCTGACTCGGGCGCCCTCTCGTTCCCAGCATTACCTGCTCGGCTTCGCCGAAGCCCCCCTCTCCGCCCCGCCTCATCCCATCCGCCGCACGTCTCGGTACCACTGGCTTCAGCGCCAAGCTTCCTCGACTCGGCCCCAGTTGTGCCACCACCCGCACCCGCACCCGCACCGCACCCTCAACTACCGCCAGCACAGATTTGCACGCCGTCGTGCCGCATTCTGGAGCGTCGGGCTCACCGCGGTGGCTTGAGCTGCCTGAGCGTCGCGGGCTGACTTCGCTTCGCCATTGACGCTGGGGTCCGCGTCTGTCCGGTTGCGTCCTATCGGCTCCCGACGCAGGCGCCCCAGTGCCGTCCGTATCGCAAATTCGGAGGGGGGTTCTTCGGGACTTGGGCGACATAGCAAGTAGATGCTGTCGCTTGGCAAGATCGCGGCTGGCCCGCTGGCGGCGCGGTACTACACCGATCAGGTCGCCCTGGGTCGTGAGGACTACTACGCCGGTGAGGGCGAGGCGCCCGGCCGCTGGATCGGTAGTGCAGCGGCGGGCGTTGGGCTGCAGGGCCGCGTCGAGGTCGGCCAGCTCGAGGAGCTCCTGGCCGGTGCGGGGTTGCGGCGTCCGACGCGTGAGGGTGCGGTGGCGGGCTTTGATCTGACGTTCCGGGCCCCGAAGTCGGTGAGTGTCTTATGGGGCATCGCCGACCCCGCGATCGCCAAGGAGCTCGGCGAGGCTCACGACGTGGCCGTCGAAGCGGCATTGGGCTACATGGAACGCGAAGCGTGCTGGGCGCGCCGCGGCGCTGGCGGTGTCGTCCAGGTGCGCGGTGGGGGGCTGGTGGCGGCTGCGTTTCGGCATCGGGCGTCGCGTGACGGGGACCCGTTGCTGCATACCCACGTCGTCGCCGGGAACCTGACGCAGGGCCCTGACGAGCGGTGGACGGCGCTGGATGCTCGGCATCTGTATCGCCACGCCAAGACCGCCGGTTTCCTCTATCAGGCGCAGTTGCGGCGGGAGGTGACCGAGCGCCTCGGGCTCTCTTGGGGTCCGGTGGAGAAGGGGACGGCGGACATCGAGGGGGTGGGGCGGGGGGTCATCGAGCATTTCTCTCAGCGGCGCGCCCGGATCCTTGAGCACATGAGCGCGCACGGCGGTCGCTCGGCCGCCTCGGCTCAGGTGGCGGCGTTGGAGACGCGGCGCGCAAAGCGGGACGTCGACGTTGACCGGCTGCGTGAGCAGTGGCGTGCGCGGGCTGCCGAGCACGGCCTCGACGTCCAGGCGGTCGATCAGCTGACCCACGGCGGCTACCGCGGGGTTTCGATCGCCAGCGACGTCTCCCCGCAGGCGCTCACGCGTGAGGCGAGCACGTTCGGTCGCCCCGAGCTGTTGCAGGCACTGGCCGACGCGCAGCCGCGCGGGGCCCGCGTCGGCGATCTCGAGCGCATCGCCGACAACATGCTCGACTACCGCGAGGTCGTTGCGCTGCCGCACGGACGCGCCCCCGCCGGGCTGACCGAGCCGCGCTTCACCACCCAGGAGATGCTCGCCACCGAGCGGGACCTCCTCGATCGAGCGACCAGCTCGCTCGATCACGGTCGCGCTGTCGTCTCTGACGAGGCCGTCGAGGCCGCGTTCGCCGAGCGGGACCTCAGTGGCGAGCAGCGCGCGGTCGTGAGCAGCCTGTGCGGCGCTGGGGATGGCGTGTCAGTTGTGCGGGCGCCGGCGGGAACCGGCAAGACGCATGTACTTGACGCTGCTCGTGAGGCGTGGGCGGCCGGGAGGGTGGAGGTCGTCGGGTGCGCGTTGTCGGCCAGGGCGGCGCTTGAGCTGCGCGACCAGGCCGCGATTGCGTCGGTGACGATCGCGCAGCTCATCGGCCGACTCGACGACGGAATGAGCTTGCCCCGGGCGGGTGTGCTCGTGGTCGACGAAGCCGGAATGGTCGGCACGCGCGATCTCGCCCGGCTCGCTGAGGCCGCCGAGGTTGCGGACGCGAAGCTCGTGCTCGTCGGCGACGACCGTCAGCTGCCCGAGATCCAGGCTGGCGGCGCGTTTCACGCGCTCGCCGAACGCCTACCCACCAACGAACTTCACGAGGTCCGCCGCCAACACCAGGCCTGGGACCGCCAGGCACTGGACGCGTTGCGCAGCGGCGAAGTTGAGCAGTGGGCGCGTGCCTACCGCAACCGCGGCCAGATCACCGTCGCCCCGACCGCCCCGGCCACACGTGACGCGCTGGTCAACGACTGGGCCCGCGCCGACGGAGATCGCCTGATGATCGCCGCCCGTCGCGATGACGTCCGCGACCTCAACGACCGCGCCCGCCAGTTGCTGCAGCACGATGGGCGCCTCGGCCCCGACGAGCTTTCGGTAGGCGAGCGCGGGTACGCCGTCGGCGACCGCGTGATCGCCACCAAGAACGACCGCCGCGCCGGAATCCTCAACGGGCAACGTGGAACGGTCACCGCGGCGCATCCCGACGCCCTCTGCCTCGACGTCGACCTCGACGCTGGCTCCCGTGTGCAACTCGAGCCCGAGTACCTCGAGGCTGGCCATCTCGACCACGGCTACGCGATCACCGCCCACCGCGCCCAAGGCGCCACCATCGACCGCACCTTCGTCCTCGGCAGCGAAGAGCTCTACCGCGAATGGGGCTACACCGCGATGTCACGCCACCGCCAGCAGGCCCGCTTCTACGTCGCCCAGACTGACCTCCACGACGACCGAGACCTCCCGCCCACCGCCGACCCCGTTATCTCCGGCATCGGCAGGCTCATGGAGCGCAGCCACGCCAAGGAACTGGCGATCGACGCGCTCCCCCGAGCCGACCGTGAGGCGCTCGAACTCGAACGCAGCCAGATCCGAGAGCAACTCGCCAGCGAACCACCTCCGCGTCGCCTCCCCAGCCTCGAACAACAGGAGCTCGAAGGCGACATCCGGGCACTAGAGACCGCCCGCCAGCGCGAGAACCTACTCCGCGAGCACCGCGCGCAACTGCGCTGGCGCGACCGCGGGGCTCGGGCGGCCACCGAT
>JBBQZE010000117.1:0-9493 GCA_038207985.1 Solirubrobacterales bacterium | reverse complement strand
CAGCGCGTCGCGGTGAACCTCTCTGGGGTCCGTCCGGCCGACGTCGCGCGCGGTGACGTCCTGACCGCCGTCGGGGTGCTCGCGCCCGCCACGGTCCTGGACTGCGCGCTGCAGCTGCACGGGGCGCGCCACGGGGAGGATGTCCACGTCCACCATGGGACGCGGGAGGCGCCGGGCCGCCTCGTGGGGCTCGCCGAGGACCTGTGGCAGCTGCGGCTCGACCGCCCGCTCCTGGCCGCGGACGGCGACCACGTCGTCGTGCGCCGCTCGTCCCCGCCCGAGACCCTGGGCGGCGGGGTGGTCGTCGACGCCGCCGCGCGGCGGCACGGCCGGCGCGCTGACGTCCTCGACGCGCTCCGCCGGCGCCGCGACGGCGTGCCGGAGCCGGTGGCACCGGCGCCGCTGGCACCGCCGCGGCCCGCTCCCAAAGCCGACCCGGAGGTCGCCGGTGCGGCCGACGCGCTCGCGGCCGCGCTCCTGGAGGCGGGGCCTGCCATGCGCTCGGAGGCGCAGCTGACCGACCCTGCCGATCCGCTGTGGGGGGCGGTGGCGCGCGGGCGCGCCGTGCCCGATCGGGACGCGGTGGGGGGCGAGCTTGTCGGTCCCGCGCCTTCTGTGTCGGGGGCCGTCGCACCCGACCGCGCCACGCTGGCCGGCGCCCTCCGGGCGCTGCGGGCCGACGGGCGTGCCGTGCGCGTCGCGGGGCGCCTGCACGCGCACCGCGACGTCGTCGCCGCGGTGCGCGCCACGGCGCTCGCCGTCATCGACCGCGATGGCGCCGTCACCCTCGCCGGCCTGCGCGACGAGCTCGGCGCCTCGCGCAAGGTCGCCCAAGCGTTCCTCGAGCACCTCGACGAGCAGCGCGTCACCCGTCGCCTGCCGGACGACAGCCGCGTCCGCGCGCCGCAGCGGCGGGGGGCCGTGGCATGACCGGCGACGACACGCTTCGTACGCGCCTGCGGGCCCTCCCGGCGGTCGACGAGCTCGCCCGCGCGGTCCTCCGCGAGCCCCCCGCAGGCGTTCTGACCCGTGTTGATGTCGTAGGGCAACCACAACGCGGGTCAGAACGCGCGGCGGGGCGGGGGCCGACGGAGGCCGAGGCCGTCGCGGCTGCCCGCGCGGTGCTCGCCGCGCGGCGTGCGGAGCTGCTCGACGGCGGGGAGGGGGACGCGGACCTCGTGGCGCGCGCGCTGGCCCACCTGCGGCCGTCCCTGCGGCGGGTGCTGAACGGGACCGGGGTCGTCCTGCACACGAACCTCGGCCGGGCGCCGCTGGCACCCGAGGCCGCCGACGCCGTCCGGGCGGCGGCGCTCGGGTACGTGAACCTGGAGCTCGACCTCGTGACGGGCCGCCGCGGGAGCCGGGACGGCCACGTGCGGGCGCTCCTCACCGAGCTGACCGGCGCCGAGGACGCACTTGTCGTCAACAACGGCGCGGCCGCCGCCCTGCTGGCCGCCGCGGCGCTCGCGGGTCCGGGTGGCAGGATCATCGTCTCGCGCGGCCAGCTGGTGGAGATCGGCGGCGGCTTCCGGGTCCCGGACGTCGTCGCCCAGGCCGGGGCGCGGCTCGTCGAGGTCGGGACCACGAACCGCACGCGCCTCTCCGATTACGAGGACGCGCTGCGGGCGGCCCCCGGCGCGGTCGTGATGCGCGTGCACCCGTCGAACTTCCGCACCGTCGGCTTCGTCGAGGAGTTGGCCATCGAGGCGCTCTGCGGGCTCGGCGCCCCGGTCATCGACGACGTCGGCTCCGGGGTCCTGCGCGCCGACGAGGCGGTCTTCGCCGGCGAGCCGCCCGTCGACCGCTCCGTCGCCGCGGGGGCCGCGCTGACCTGCTTCAGCGCCGACAAGCTGCTCGGCGGCCCGCAGGCCGGCCTCCTCGTCGGCACCGCCGCCGCGGTCGCGGCCTGCCGCCGCCACCCGCTCGCCCGGGCCTTCCGTGTCGGCCGGCTCCCGCTCGCGGCGCTGGAAGCCACGCTCGCGCTCCTCCGAGACCCGGACCGCGCCCTCGAGGCGCTCCCCGTGCTCGCGATGCTCACCGCCGGCCCGGAGGTGCTGCGGGCACGCGCGGAGCGCTTGGCGGGGGCCTGCGGGGGCACCGTGGTCGAGGCTGTCGCCCGCGCGGGCGGTGGCTCGCTGCCGCTGCTCGAGCTCCCGGGCCCGGTCGTGGCGCTTGCGGGGGACCCCGAGCCGCTCGCGGCGCGGCTGCGCGCGGGCGACCCCCCGCTGCTCGCCCGGATCGCCGACGGCCAGGTGCTGGTCGACCCCCGGACGCTCGCGGACGACGAGGTCCCGCTCGCCGCCGCGGCCATCCGCGCGGCCGCACGCGCCTGACCCCGACTCCCTTCCGCCTCCAGCGCGCGCCGAGAGGGCCGATGTGGTTCACCCGCAGCCACATCGGCCCTCTCGCGGCACTCTGGGGGGCTCGCGGCGGCTCGATCTATCCTGGCGGCGACACGATGGCCACCACCGACCGCCCCGACCCGCAGACGCACACCGCCCTGCCGCACCTGCTCGCGGAGGCGAAGGACCGGTTGATCGCCGAGGCCCAGCGCCGGATCCGGGCCGAGGGCTTCGACGGGATCTCTGGCAACGGCGTCGTCTTTCGCTGGCTGGACCCCGACGGGTCACGGCTCGCCGACATGGTGGAGCGCTCCGGGATGAGCAAGCAGGCCTTCGGCGAGCACATCGCCTCGCTGGAGCACCACGGCTACCTCGTCCGGCTCCCGGACCCCTCGGACGGCCGCGCGAAGCTCGTCGTGCCCACCGATCGGGGTCGCGCGGCGCACGCGCTGGCGCGGCGCATCTTCGCCGAGCTCGAGGCGGAGTGGGCCGAGGAGGTGGGGGAGGAGGCGTTCGCCTCGCTCCGGGCCGCGCTCGAGCGCATCGCCGGCCTCGGCGCCGGACCACCTACCGTCTAGCCGGTGGCCGTCGTCATCGCATCGGACCTCGCCAAGGACATGGCGGGCGAGCCCCTGTGGAAGGGGGTGTCCTTCAAGCTCGAGCGCCGCGACCGGCTCACGATCGCGGGCCGCAACGGCGCCGGCAAGACCACGCTGCTGAGGATCCTCAGCGGTGAGACGGGCATCGACGGCGGCGAGGTCGTGTTCGCCAAGGGCACCCGTGTCGCCCTGCACGACCAGCGCCCGCCGCGCGAGCGCGGGCTCACGCTGCGCGCCTACGTGCTCTCGGGCAACCGCGAGCCGCTCGAGCTCGAGGAGCAGCTCCGCGCGCTCGAGGGCGAGATGGCCTCGGGCGACCAGAAGGTCTACGACCGCTACGCCCGCGTCATGGCGCAGTACGAGGCCGTCGGCGGCTACACCTGGCGCGAGGGGGCGAACTCCGTCATCCACGGCCTCGGCTTCACCGACGCCGACCTCGACCGCAACCTCGAGACGTTCTCCGGCGGCCAGCTCACCCGCGCCTCACTGGCCCGGGCGCTCAGCGCCCGCCCGGACCTTCTGCTGCTCGACGAGCCGACGAACCACCTGGACATCGAGTCGCTCGAGTGGCTCGAGAAGACCCTGCAGGAGCTCGACGCCGCGATCGTCCTGATCGCGCACGACCGCTGGTTCCTAGAGGCCGTCGGCACCGCCGTGCTCGAGATCGAGGCCGGCCGCGGCCGCTTCTTCAAGGGCACCTGGCACACCTGGCGCCGCGAGCAGGCCGCCCGCGAGCTCGCCCTGGGCCGCGCGATCGAGAAGCAGCAGGCCGAGATCGCCCGCATGGAGCAGTTCGTCGAGCGCTTCCGGGCCAAGGCGACCAAGGCCAAGCAGGCGCAGTCGCGCGTCAAGGCGCTCGACAAGATCAAGGCCAACGAGATCACCCGTGACCCGCGCGATTCGCGTGAGATGGGCTTCGCCTTCAAGAAGCCCGAGCGGTCCGGCCGCGTCATCTTCGAGCTCGAGGAGGGCCACCTCGAGGTCCCCGGCCGCGTCCTGATCGACAAGGGCGAGCTGTGGATCGAGCGCGAGGAGCACGTCTCGCTCGTCGGCCCCAACGGCGTGGGCAAGACCACGCTGATCGACGCGCTCGCGGGCCGCCGGCCGCTCGACGGCGGGCGCCTGCGCCTCGGCCACAACGTCACCGTCGGCTACCTCTCCCAGCACGGCGAGGAGCTCGAGCACGGTGACGCGCGGACGGTCCTGGAGGCGTGCGCGAAGCAGACGAAGCTGTCGCCGCAGGCCGCCCGTGCGCTGCTCGGCAAGTTCCTGTTCTCCGGCGAGCAGGCCGAGAAGCCGATCGACGGCCTCAGCGGCGGCGAGCGCAAGCGCCTCGGGCTGGCCATCCTCGTCTCGAGCGGCGCGAACGTCCTGATCCTCGACGAGCCGACCAACCACCTCGACCTGGAGAGCCGCGAGGCCCTCGAGGACGCGCTGCTCTCCTTCCCGGGGGCGCTGCTGCTGGTCTCCCACGACCGCGCGCTGCTCGAGGCGGTCGGCACCCGCACGGTGGCCGTCGAGGACTACGGCCTGCGGAGCTACGTCGGCGGCTGGCAGGAGTACTGGGCCCACCGCGAGGCCGACAAGCTCTCAGGCCGCACGCCGCCCCCGCCGCCGAGGCCGACCGGCATGGCCTCCGAGAAGGCACCGGAGCGCGGCCCGGACGGCATGGCGCTCAAGCGCACGGAGGACCTCATCGGGGAGTCCGAGGCCGGCCCGCGCGGGGCGGCCCGGGCCGCCACCGCGGTCCGGACCGCCGGGAACGGCACGAGCAGCAAGGGGAAGAACGGCGACGGCAACGGCGGGGCCGCTCCCAAGGGCCCGGCGCCCGGCACGGTCTCGAAGAACCGGGCCAAGGAGGTCACGAAGCTGGAGCGGGCCGTCGAGGCGGCCGAGCTCGCGCTTGCGACCACCGAGGAGGAGCTCGCCGCCCCTGCTGCGTGGGCCTCCCCGTACGAGACGGCGAAGTCCACTGCCCGCCACACGCAGGCCAAGCGCGCGGTCGAGGCGGCCTACGCCGAGCTCGAGGCCTTCGAGGCCGGCGCTCCCGCCTAGCTGCCCACCTTCACAAGACGATCACGTCCTGGTGGCCTTCGGGTCACAAGATTGGCCGCTTTGCAGGGGATCGTCGCTTCCGACCTACATCGGAAGGACGACTCGGGAGCCCCCATGACGACCAGCCGCGCCGACCTGCACTGCCACTCGACCGCCTCCGTGCTCTCGAAGCTCGGGGTGCAGACCTCGCTCGGGCTGCCCGAGTGCGCCACCCCGCCCGAGGACGTCCTCGAGCTCGCGACCCGGCGGGGGATGGACTTCGTCACCCTCACCGATCACGACACCATCGCGGGGGCGCTGCGCATCGCCGACGACCCACGCGTCTTCCTCTCGGAGGAGCTCACGGTCTCCTTCAAGGGGGAGCCCCAGGCCGTCCACGTCCTCTGCTTCGACATCTCGCCGGACGACCACGACTGGCTGCAGGCGCACCGAGGCGACGTCGAGGTGTGCGCCGAGTACCTCGGCGAACAGGGCATCACGACCGCGCTGGCGCATCCCTTCTACGCCGTCGCGGCGCCGCTGACCCCGCGCCACCGCCGCCGTCTGGCGCAGCTCTTCCCGATCTGGGAGACCCGCAACGGGTCACGGGCGAAGGAGCTGAACCTCCCGGCTGCCACCTACGTCGAGACCCACGGCGGGACGGGGATCGGCGGCTCGGACGACCACGCCGGCGTCGACATCGGGCGCACCTGGACCGAGACCCCGCGCTGCGACACCCCGCAGGAGTTCCTCACGGAGATCCGCGCCGGGCGTGCCGCCGCGCGCGGTGAGCAGGGCAGTGCCGCCAAGTGGGCCCACGCGGCGATGGCGCTCACCGTCCGGGCGCTGGGCCCCCGTGCGGCCGGCGGACCGAAGCCCGACCCGCGCGCGGTGCTGACCATGGTCGAGCGCGTCATGCGCGAAGGCGACGCGCGCTCGGGCGCCGCGCGCACCGACCTCGGCCCCGACGACGCCCGCGCGCTGCTGGCCGCCTGGCTGGAGGCCACGGGCCTCGAGCTCGAGCCCGCCGCCTTCCTGGCCTTCCTTCAGGAGGACGGCTTCTCCCACGCCGACCTCTTCCGCCGCGCGCGCCGGGCGCACGAGCGCAAGCTGGCCCGCGCGGTGGAAGCCGTGGTGGCGCAGGCCACCGCTCCCGTGCCGGACCTGGCCGCTGTCGCCGCCGAGGTCTTCGACGCCTGCGTCGCCGCGATCCCCTACGCCCCGGCCGCCGCCTTCCTCGGGCGGGAGAAGCGCAAGCTGGTCCACCGCGAGGGCGAGCCGCTGCGCGTCGCGCTGGTCGCCGACGGCGTCGGCGGCATGCACGGCGTCACCCACACGCTCGACGAGATCCGCGAGCGTGGCGTCCCCGGCTTCGAGGTCGAGGTCGTCGGGACGGACCATCGGGTCGACCGCCGGCTCTCGGCGGTCGCCGAGGTCGACCTCCCGTTCTACGCCGGCCTCGAGATCGGCGTGCCGTCGCTGCCCGCCGTCGTCGAGGTGCTGGCCGAGGGCCGCTACGACCTCGTCCACCTGTGCACCCCGGGGCCGGCGGGCATCGCGGCTGCGGGCATCGCCCGGATGATGTCCCTGCCGGTGCTCGGCAGCTACCACACCGAGCTCGGCGCCTACGCCCGGGTGCGTGCCGCCGACGAGCAGATGGAGCTGCTGGTCCGGTTCGGCACCGCCGCCTTCTACGGGCAGTGCGCCCACGTCCTCTCCCCGAGCCCGCAGAGCGACGAGGCCCTGCACGGCCTCGGAGTGCCCGCGGAGCGCATCGGCCGCTGGGACCGCGGCGTCGACGTGGACCGCTTCTCGCCCGCCGCCCGCGTCGCCGGGCGCTTCGGCGCGGGCGTCAACGTCCTGTACGCCGGCCGGCTGACGCGCGAGAAGGGCGTCGACCTGCTCGCCGACGCCTTCGAGGCGGCCCGCGCCCGGGACCCACGCCTGCACCTCGTCCTCGCGGGAGGAGGCCCGGAGCAGCAGCAGCTCGCCGACCGCCTCGGCGAGCATGCGACCTTCACGGGCTGGCTGGAGGGCGACGCGCTCGCGGAGGCGTACGCCAGCGCCGACTGCTTCCTGTTCGCCTCGCGCACCGACACCTTCGGACAGGTGCTGCTCGAGGCGCAGGCCTCCGGGCTGCCGGTCGTCGCCGTCGACGATGGTGGGCCGCGGTCCCTGGTCGAGGACGGGGTGACCGGGCTCTTGCGACCGCCCGAGCCGGACGCGCTGGCGGCGGCGGTCTGCGAGCTCGCCGCGCGGCCCCAGCTCGGGCGGCGGCTGGCGGACGCCGCGCTGGTCGCGGTCCGCGAGCGCACGTGGGAGCGGGCGCTGGAGCGCCTGGCCGTCGGCTACCGCGCGGCGCTCGGCGCGGACGCCGCCGGGAGCGCGCGGCGTGCGGCCTGAACGGCAGCGGAGCATCGCGGTCGCCCTCCACGACATCGAGCCCTCCACGTTCGAGCGCTGCGCCCTGATCCGTGACTGGCTCGACGACCACGGCATCGCCAAGGTCACGCTCCTGGTCATCCCGGCGAGCGACCTGCACCACTTCGACGACCGCTGCCCGGAGCTCACCGCATGGCTCGGCGAGCGGGTGGCCGGCGGGGACGCCGTCGCGCAGCACGGCTTCCAGCACCGCGCGGTGCGGCACGGGCCACTCGGGCGCCGCGGCGGTGAGTTCAGCGGGCTCGACGAGGTCGAGGCCCGCCGCGCCGTCGACGCCGGGCGCCGGGTGCTCCGCCTGGCCGGGATCCAGCCACAGGGCTTCGTCGCGCCGGCCTACGCCTACACCGCGGCGCTGCAGCGGGTGCTCGAGGCCAGCTTCGAGTGGTGGGCGTCGTTGCGCGACGTCCGCACGGACCAAGGACGGCGCGCCATCAGGTCGCAGGCCTTCGCGCTCTCGTCCTCTTCGGCGCTGCGCCGCCGCGCCTCGCCGGTGACGCTGCGCGGCGGGGCGCGGGTGGCGGGGGAGGTCCTGCGGCTCGACCTGCACCCCTCCGACCTGGACCACCCTGCGCACATCGGCGCGGTCGAGTCGGTCCTGCTCCGGGCCCACCGGCGCCAGGCCGTCACCTACGACGACCTGGCGGCGGCGGGGCGTCCGGGCTAGCCGACGTCGGTGGTGTCGCCCGACTCGTTGGTCTGCTTCGGGATGCGGGTCTTGCCCGAGTACTTCGTGCCCTTGCAGCCGGACTTCGACGGGCGGCCGACCTCGAAGGGGCCGGAGATGGCCTGGGTGACGCCCGTGGCCGGTGCGGCCTTCGGCGTGGCGAAGACGACGGTGAGCAGCGGGTCGATGCGCGGCTCGGCGCAGATGTCGCCGTCGATCGTGAACTTGCCCACGATCTTCTCGTAGTTGCCGTTGTAGGTGCCGTTGCAGTTGACGCCGTGGCCCGGGATGTCCCCCGTGCAGGAGAAGAAGTCCGAGGCGATGGTCTCCTTCGTCGTGGCGTCCTGGCCGAAGACCTCGGTGTCGTAGCCCGTGGCCGGGTTGTTCGTCTGCAGCTGGTAGCCCGTGATGGGGCCGTTGCAGGCGATGGAGTAGATGACCTCGGTGTCGCCGAGGTCGGGGTCGACTGCCCCCTTGGTGATGCTGCCGCGGCAGTCGTAGTTGTTTGCGTTCGTCGCCGCGGGCGCCTCGCCCGAGGTCGTGAGCGCGAGCACCGCGACCGCGACGAGCGCGATGACTGCGGCCACCGCGGCGGTCAGCCAGCGGCCGCGGACGGGAAGTGGGAAGTGCAACGTGTGGTCCTCCATCTCAGAGTGGGCCGCCCGCGATGGGGAGCGACCGCCGGGTGGCGGCATCCTCAGCGCTGGGGTCCCCGGCCTTGTGACCAGCGGGTTGCCGGGGGGTGAACGTCCTGTGACTAGGCCTCAGCGGCCCGGCGGCGTCCACGCGCCGAACACCTTCGGCCCGAAGCCCTTCAGGCCGGGTGCCGCCGCGAGGCCGAGCCGGGGGAGGACGAAGAGGTCCTCGAGGCTGCGCAGCAACGCCATGTGGTCGTAGCCGGTGGCGACCTGCTCGCCCGGCGTGATCCACTTCGACAGCAGCAGCGCGGGCACCAGGCCGCCGCCCACCGGCGCGTCCGAGCCGCGACGGACCGACGTGTCGACCCCCGGGCCGTCTGGGCCCGAGCGGTCGCCCACCACGACGACCAGCCCGTCGTCCTGGTAGGCGGCGGACGCCCGGATCTGGTCGAGCAGGGGCTGCAGCCAGGCGCTGGTGGCCCCGAGCCCGGCCGACGCCCCGGGCGCGCAGGGCACGTCGCTGCCGGCGTGGCAGGCGTTCGGGACGACGTAGGAGAAGTTCGGGGTGCGCGCGGGGTCGACGAGGTCGGCCGCGATCGCGTCGGTGCCGACGATGCGTTGCGGACACTGCGCGTCGGTGGTGAGAGCCTTGAAGTACGCGAAGGGGTTGCGGGGCGTACGCGTGCCCTCGCAGCTCGGGACCGCCGAGAGCCCACCCGGGGCGACGTCCTCGACGTACGCCTTCCAGGTCAGCCCCGCGCCCGTCAGCTGCTC
>JBBQZE010000116.1:0-9510 GCA_038207985.1 Solirubrobacterales bacterium | reverse complement strand
GGGCGGCGCCGGGTGGGGCGGCGCCGGGTGGGGCTCCCGCTTCGGTCGCCCGCGCCGACTTCGGTCGCTCGGTGCAGGGCCGGCCATTGACCCTCGCCCGCCTCGGCGACCCCGCGGCAATCCGCAAGGTGCTGGTGGTGGGCGTCATCCACGGCGACGAGGGCGCCGGCCGGGCGGTGGTCGACCGCCTCCTGGCCGACGGCTGGGCCCCCAAGGGCGCTCAGATCCTGCTCGTGCGCAGCCTCAACCCCGACGGGGTGGTCCACGGGACGCGGCTGAACGCGCACGGGGTGGACCTCAACCGAAACTCCGCCGACCGCTTCGGGCAGCGCCAGCCGGCGGGCTCCGCCTTCCCGCCCGGGCCCAAGCCGTTCTCGGAGCCCGAGACGCGGGCGCTCCGGGCGCTGCTGCTCCGCGAGCGTCCGGACGCGGTCGTCTGGTACCACCAGCCGCTCGGCCTCGTGGACCTCCCGGAGGTGGGCAGCGACCGGCTCGCCCGCGCCTTCGCGCGCCGTGTCGGGCTCCCCGTCCACCGGCTGCGGCGCCGCCCGGGGTCGATGTCGGCGTGGACGAACACGCGGATCCGGGCAGGCTCGTCGTGGGTGGTCGAGCTGCGGCCCGGGCGGCTGCGGGCCGCCACCGCCGAGCGCCACGCGGCGGCGCTGCGCGCGCTCGCCGTGCCGCCGCCGGTGCCGGGCGCCTGAGCTCCCGCGGTCCGCCGCGCGTGGGTCTACCCTGTGCGGCAGTGACGCTGGCCGACACCGTGAAAGCCGACTTGACCGCCGCGATGCGCGCGGGCGAGCGGGATCGCGTCGGAGCGCTGCGGCTCGTGCTCAGCGAGCTGCAGAAGGCGGCCAAGGCGGGGGACGACGACGAGCTCACCGTCCTGCGCCGCGAGCGTAAGCGCCGCGTCGAGGCCGCCAAGGCGTTCCGCGACGGCGACCGGCCCGAGCTCGCGACGGCGGAGGAGGCCGAGGCCGAGCTGATCGCGGCCTACCTGCCCGCCGAGCTCGGTGACGACGAGCTGCGCGCGATCGTCGCGCGCGCCGTGACGGCCAGCGGCGCCGCGACCCCCAAGGACATGGGCCTGGTGATGAAGGCCGCGATGCCGGAAGTCGACGGGCGTGCAGACGGCAAGCGGGTGTCCGCGATGGCGAAGGAGCTCCTGACGCAGTGAGAAGGCAGATCGAGGTGTCCAACGTGGTGGCGGCGGCGCTCAGCGGCGCCGGCGACGACATGCTGCGCACGCTGGAGGCCCAGGTTCACTGCGACCTCTTCCTGCGCGGCAACGTCATCACGCTCGACGGCGACGCGGAGGCGGTGGGCGGAGCGCAGGTGGTCGTCCACGAGCTCGTCGCGCTCGTCGAGGGCGGCCACGACATCGACCCGGGGACCATGCAGTCGGTCACCTCGGCGATCGACGGCGCGATCCCGGCCACCGAGGTCCTCGACGACGTCATCTGGCGTCACCGCGCGACGCGCGTGGCGCCCAAGACCGTCAACCAGAAGCGCTACACGGACGCCGTCCGCCGCAACACGGTCACCTTCGGCATCGGCCCCGCGGGCACCGGCAAGACCTTCCTGGCGGTCGCGATGGCCGCCGCGGCGCTCTCGCGCAAGGAGGTGAGCCGCATCATCCTGACCCGCCCCGCGGTGGAGGCGGGCGAGCGCCTCGGCTTCCTGCCCGGGGACCTGATGGCGAAGATCGACCCGTACCTGCGGCCGCTCTTCGACGCGCTGCAGTCCATGTTCGAGGCGGAGAAGGTCGCCACGATGATGGAGAAGGGCATCATCGAGGTCGCGCCGCTGGCCTTCATGCGTGGAAGGACCCTTAACGACTCCTTCGTCATCCTCGACGAGGCGCAGAACACCACGCCGGAGCAGATGAAGATGTTCCTCACGCGCCTGGGCTTCAACTCGCGCATGGTCGTGACCGGGGACGTCACCCAGGTCGATCTCCCGCGCGAGCAGAAGTCCGGTCTCGTGGTCGTCGGCGACATCCTGGCGGGCGTGGAGGGAATCGAGTTCGTGCGCTTCACGGGTGACGACGTCGTCCGCCACCGCCTCGTGCAGCGCATCGTCGAGGCCTACGGCGAGCACGCCGAGCGCGAGACCACCGAGCTGCGCCCCGCGGCCGGCCGACGCGCGTAGGGCGGCCGGGTGCTCGAGGTCGAGGTCATCGGCGCGGCCGCCGGCGCGCCGCCCGTCGCCGAGGTCGAGCGCCTCGTCGGCCTCGCGCTCGCGAGCGCCGGTATCGAGGACGGGCACCTCGCGATCGAGTGGGTCGACGAGACGCGCATCACCGCGCTGAACGCCGAACATCGCGGCAAGCACTCGGCCACCGACGTGCTGTCGTTCCCGATCGACGAGGACGACGAACCGATCGGCCCGCGGGAGCTCGGCGACGTCGTCATCTGCCCGGAGTTCACTCATGACCTCCGGGAGGCCGTGGTCCACGGTGTGCTCCACTTGACGGGCATGGACCACGAGACCGACGACGGCGAGATGCTCGCGCTGCAGGCCGAGATCCTCTCGTGGTGAGCCAGCCCCTCGGCGGCGGGGAGCACCCCGTCACGCACGCAGGCTTCGTCGCGCTGGCGGGCCGGCCGAACGTGGGCAAGTCGACGCTGGTCAACGCGATGGTGGGCCGCAAGGTGGCCATCGTCTCCGACAAGCCGCAGACCACCCGCCGGGCGATCCGTGGCGTCTCGACGGGCGAGGCCACGCAGCTCGTGCTGGTCGACCTCCCGGGCGTCCAACGTCCACGGGACACGCTCACGGAGCGCATGCAGCGCCGGGTCGAGCGCGAGCTCGCCGACGCCGACGCCGCGCTGATGGTGCTGAACGGCGAGGAGGGGGTCGGGCCCGGTGATCGCTGGATCGCCGCGCTGCTGGCCGCCGCCCCCGTCCCCGTGGTCATCGCGGTCAACAAGGTCGATCGCCTGGACCGCTCGCATCTGCTCGCCGTGCTGACCGCTGCCGGGGAGCTCGGCCTCGCCGACGACATCTTCCCGGTGAGCGCGCGCACGGGGGAGGGGGTCCTCGAGCTGCGCGCCCACCTCGGCTCCCTCGTCCCGGCGAGCCCGTTCTTCTTCCCCGCCGAGGACAGCTCGGACCAGAGCGACGAGGCGCTGCTCGCCGAGCTCATCCGCGAGCAGGTGCTGCGGCGGACCTTCCAGGAGGTGCCGCACTCGGTGGAGGTCGTCGTCGACGAGATCTTCGAGGTCCGCGAGGGCCTGACCCGGGTGCAGGGCATGGTCTGGGTCGAGGCGGAGTCCCAGAAGGGGATCCTGATCGGGGCCCACGGCAAGATGATCAAGCAGATCGGCACCGCGGCGCGGAAGGAGCTGCAGCGCGAGCTCGGCACCCAGGTGCACCTCGACCTCTCGGTGCGTGTCCGCAAGGGCTGGCGCGGTGACGAGCGGGCGCTCGACCGGCTCGGGATCGAGTAGCGCCCCCGGGTCGGCCGGACCGCCTGCGTCAGCCGTACAGGAACGTCAGCGTCGCCGAGCCCTTGGTGCAGGTGTAGTTCGTCTTGCCGTCGGCGGCGTCCTGGGGCTTGCAGGAGAACCCGTCCGAGGTGTAGGCGGCCCGGCCCAGCCCTTCGGCCATGTTGGCGATCGGGACGGTCGCGTCACACGTGAGCCCCCGCGCAAGCACGTCCTTTGCCAGGTGGCCCGGCACGGGGACGTCGGGGCACGACTTGGCCTCGCGCTTCGTCGTCGCCGGCGCCTCGGGTGCCGCGGTGGAGGACGCTTCGTCGCCTCCGCAGGCGCCGAGCCCGAGCGTCGCGCTCGCGGCGAACGCGGTGATGGCGCGTTTCGCGGTCATGGTCTCCGGCTACCCACAGGCGCGGCCGGGATGTTACGGCTGGCGGTCGTCGCCCACCGTTGCTTCGCTACGCCGGGAGAGGTCGAGCCGCCGCCTGCGCACTACGCCGGCATGCGCTCGTCGTAGCGCGGCAGACCGTCGTCGGGGATCGGCTCCCACGGTGCCGCGTAGGCGACGAACTGGCGCAGCGACGGTCGCACGCCGGGGTCGCCGTCGATGGCGCCCAGGCGCACGACGACCACGTCGCCGCTCGCAGCGTCCTGGGCGAAGAGCGCCGAGCCGCACCGCTGGCAGAAGGCCTTTTCCAGCCCGCCGGGCTTCCAGCGTTCGACGTGCTCCTCGCCTTGGATCAGCCGGAACGAGCCGGGGACGACGCGGGCCGAGGCCGCTGCGCCGGCGCCGCTGCGGTGCTGGCAGCGCGTGCAGTGGCAGTAGGCGGCCAGCACGAACGGCTCGGAGATCTCGAAGCGCACGGCGCCACAGCCGCAGCCTCCGGTCAAGGGGGCGGACATGCCGGGCAGCCTACGGCGGCAGCCGGGTTGCCGCGCGTCAGAGCTTCTCGACCAGCTTCGTCCCGAGCGCGGCGACTTGCTCGCGGTCCAGCGTGGCCACCGGCAGGAACGGGAGGGTCACGACGGGCGCGACCGCGCCGGCCCGCAGCCGCGCGAGCTGGGCCTGCTGCTCCTTGGTGCGCGCGGTCTCGCTGCGGGCCGCCCGCCGCGCCTGGACGGGTACCGCACCGGCCGCCGCCTCGAGCGCCGCGAGGTCCTTCGCGCCCCACCGGCGTGGCAGCAGCCCGTTGACCACGACGACGTCGACGGGGCGGCGCAGCTCGCGCGCGACCTTGTCCTCGAGCTCGAGCGTCTCGGTCACCGGGAGCTCGCCGGGGAGCGCGACCGCCACGATCGCTGCACGGGACTGGTCCTCGATCGTGTCGCGGACCTTCCCGGCCTGCGAGCCGATCGGGCCGACGCGCGCCACGTCGGCGAACGTCCGCGCGGTCCGCAGGAGGCCGACCCCGTGCCCGGAGGCCGGGAGGTCGACGACGACGCAGTCATAGGGCCGGGCCTTCTTGTCCCAGCGCTTGGCCTGCGCGAGCTCCCAGACCTTCGTGACCGTCACGAGCTCGCGGGCCCCGGGCGCCGCGGCGGTGAAGTACTGGAACAAGTTCGAGCGGGACAGGAGGTCGGAGAGCCGCGTGGAGCCCAGCTGGGTGGCCAGCCACTCGCGTAAGGCCGAATTGGGGTCGATCGAGGTGCCCCACAGGTGCTCTGCGAGGGCGACCTCGCCGCCGGGCACCCCGGAGTCCGGGACGTCGGTGCCGTCGTGGCCGAAGAGCGCCGGCAGGCGCCGCTGGGCCCCGACCTCGCAGACGATCGTGCGCCGGCCGGCGGCGGCGAGGCTCATGCCGAGCCCGGCGGCCACGGTGGTCTTGCCGACGCCTCCCTTGCCCGTCACGAAGACGAGCTCGCGCGACAGCAGCGCCTTGGCGGTGGGGCTTCCCGATGACACGATTGGGGCAAGACCGTACAGTCAGCCACGGAGGAATCGCGATCACCCCGGACCAGCTCAGGACGTCGTACGAGACCTGCCGCCGCATGCAGCGCCGTCACGACCCGACGTTCTACTGGGCGACGCGACGGCTGCCGGCGGACACGCGCCCGGCCGTCCACGCGCTCTACGGGTTCGTGCGCGGGGCGGACGAGATCGTCGACGGGCAGGCGGGCGGGCGCGCCGCCGAGGACAAGCGAAGGGCCCTCGACGCGTGGCAAGCCGAGCTCGAGCGCGGGCTCCGCGCCGGCAGCACCGAGCACCCGGTGATGGCCGCGCTGGTCGACGCCGGCGCGCGCCACGGGCTGCCGCTCTCCCAGCTCTCGGTGTACATGGACTCGATGCGGGTGGACTGCGGCCCGGTGCGGATCGGGGACGACGCCGAGCTCGACCGTTACATGGACGGCTCCGCGGCGACGGTCGGCCGGATCATGGCGCCGATCCTCGGGGCGCCCGCGGAGGCGGAGCGCTTCGCAGCGCTGGGGGTCGCCTTCCAGCTGACGAACTTCATCCGCGACGTCCGCGAGGACCTCGCGATGGACCGGCAGTACCTCCCGGGCTGGGACCACGACGCGCCCGCCGCTGTCGCCCGGCAGGTCGTCCGCGCCCGCGAGCTCTTCGCGGCGACGGCCTCGCTGCACGACGAGGTGCCGGGCGCGGTCCGGGGTGGCATGCGCCTCGCGCGGGCGGTCTACGAGCGCATCCTCGACCGGGTCGAGGGCTTCGAGTTCGACGTCCTGCGCCGCCGCGCCAGCTTGCCGCCGTGGCAGCTCGCCGCCGCCGCGGGCGGCACGCTGATCGCCGTCGGCTCGCACCGCCGATGAGCCCGGTGCGGGCGACCGCCCGGGGGGCGGACCGGACGGCGCTCGAGCGCCCCGACGCCGACGTGCTCGTCTGCGGCGCCTCCTTCGCCGGGCTGGCGGTCGCCCGGGAGCTCGCGCGGCTGCCACTGGCGCGCCGCCCGGACGTCCTGGTCGTCGACCGCTACGAGATCGGCGAGCGCGCGACCTCGGCCTGCGCCGCGCCCACGCCGTGGCTCGAGGCGATGGGGGTGACGAGCGCGATCCGTGCGGAGCTCCCGTTCATGTCGTTCACCACGCCGCACGGCGGCGCGCGCTATCGCCTGCCCTGGAGCTGGTCGAGCTTCGACTACCGCGAGCTGTGCCTCGCGCTGTGGGCCCAGTGCGGCGACGCCCGGTTCGCCACCGCCAAGGTCGAGGGCCGCGCCCCCGACGACGACAACGGGGTGAGTGCCCATGGGGTTCGCCCAGGGCGAACCCCATGGGCACTCGGCGATCCCGTGCGCGTGCAGACGGACCGGGGGGAGCTCAGCGCGCCGCTGGTCGTCGACGCGCTCGGGTGGCGCCGCGTGCTCAGCGCGCCCCACTACCAGCCCCCGGACGCCCCGCTGTCGCGGGGACTCGAGGTGCACCCGCACGTCCCGGCGGCGACGTCGGGGGACGCGCTGGACTGCTGGGTCGACCGCTCGCTCGTGCGCCGCGGATACGCCTGGCGGGTGCCCGCGGGCGGGGAGGCCCGCATCGGCGTCGGCTCCTACGACCCGGCGCAGCACGTCAAGGAGGGCACGAAGGAGCTCGCAGGCAGGCTCGACGCCGAGCCCGTCCGCTACCAGGGCAACTGGTTCCCGCACCGGTTGCGCCCGGCCACGGAGGACGGGGTCTTCTTCGCCGGTGACTCGGCCGGCCACTGCTTGCCGCTCTCGGGCGAAGGGATCCGGACCGCATTCGCGTTCGGCATCGCCGCCGGCCGGGAGATCGGAGCGGTGCTCGACGGGACCAAGGACCGCCCGGCCGCGCTGGCCGCCTACCACGTGCGCTCTGCCGCCCAGCGGCGCTTCTACGGCCGCCTCCTGCGGCTGCAGCGCCTCCTGCCCCTGCTGCCCCCGCGGTTGCTCGCGCTCGCCTTCAAGGCGGTCGCGCCCCAGCCCGTGGTCGACCGCGCGTTCGGCTGGTACCTCGACCAGGCCCACCCGGACCTGGCGACGGCGCCCTCGTAGGGTGTCGGGCGATGCAGATCGCCTACGACCAGCAGGGGTTCGTCCCCGTCGTGATCCAGGACTGGGCCTCCGGCGAGGTCCTCACGCTGGCCTACGCCAACGCGGAGGCCGTCGAGCGCACGCGGGCGACGGGTGAGCTGCATCTCTGGTCACGCTCCCGTGACGAGCTGTGGCACAAGGGCGCCACCTCGGGCAACACGCAGGCCGTCAAGGCCCTCCGGATCGACTGCGACGGCGACGCGCTGCTCGCGCTGGTCGAGCCCGCCGGCCCGGCCTGCCACACGGGCGCGCGCACCTGCTTCTTCGAGGGCGACATGGACTCGGCGCCGCACGAGGTGCTCCCCGGCCTCGAGCGCACGCTCGACCAGCGCGCGGCCGAGCGCCCCGGGGGCTCGTACGTCGTGCAGCTGCTCGACGACCCCGCGCTGGCCGGGGAGAAGGTGACCGAGGAGGCCGAGGAGGTCGTCCGCGCCGTCCGCGAGGAGAGCGACGAGCGCGTGAACGAGGAGGCCGCCGACGTGCTCTTCCACCTGCTCGCGCTGCTGCGCGGCCGCGGGCACCGCCTCGGCGGCGCGCTGGAGGTCCTGCGTGCCCGCCGCGGCTGACGACGCCCAGCCCCCCTTTGCGGTCGAGCCCTCCCTGGCCGAGGTCCGCGCGCTGGCGGCCGAGCACACGCTCGTCCCGCTGCGTCACTCGTTCATCGACGACTGCGAGACGCCAGTCGCCGCGTTCCTGAAGCTCCGGGGCGCCGGGCCGGAGGGCCGCAGCCCGGCGTTCCTGCTCGAGAGCGCCGAGCAGGGCCAGCGCGTGGGGCGCTGGTCGTTCATCGGCGTGCGCCCTCGGGAGGTCATCCGCTGGGACCTCGGCGACCCGGGCGACCCGTACGCCATCGCGGCCGACGCGGTCGCCAAGGTCTCCCAGGCGCAGCTCGCCGACCTGCCGCCGTTCGCCGGAGGCGCGGTCGGCTACTTCGGCTACGACCTCGTCCGGACGGTCGAGACCACCCTCGGCGCGCCCAACCGGGACGAGCTCGGGCTGCCCGACATGGCGCTCATGCTCTCCGACGTGCTGGTGGTCTTCGACCACCTCAAGCACACGCTCTCGGTCATCGCGCACGTCGAGGGCGGGGGCGACGTCGATGCCTCCTACGCCGAGGCGGTGGCCACGATCGCCGATGTCCGCCGCCTCCTCGCCGGCCCCGTCCCCGGCGTCGACGTCGCCCGCCCGCCGCGGCCCGTGCCGACCTTCACCCCGAACGTGGAGCGCGAGCACTTCGAGGCGATGGTGGCCCGGATCGTCGAGTACTGCCACGCGGGCGACGTGTTCCAGGCCGTGCCGTCGCAGCGGTGGTCCGGCGCGATCGACGGCGTCGACCCCTTCTCGGTCTACCGTGGCCTGCGCGTCGTCAACCCGTCGCCGTACATGTACTTCCTCGACTTCCTCGACTTCCAGGTCGCGGGGGCGAGCCCCGAGCCGCTGCTCACCGTCACGGGCCGCCGCATCTCGACGCGACCGATCGCCGGCACCCGGCGGCGCGGCGCCACCCCCGCCGAGGACGACGCGCTGGCGGCCGAGCTGCTCTCCGACGCCAAGGAGCGCGCCGAGCACGTGATGCTCGTCGACCTCGGCCGCAACGATCTCGGGCGGGTCTCGGAGTTCGGCTCGGTGCACGTCGAGCAGTTCATGGACGTCGAGCACTACTCCCACGTGATGCACATCGTCTCGAGCGTCGCGGGCGAGCTGCGCGAGGAGGTCGGCCCGATGGACGCCCTTCGGGCGGTGCTGCCCGCCGGCACCTTGTCCGGCGCGCCGAAGGTCCGCGCGATGCAGATCATCGACGAGCTCGAGCCGGTCAAGCGCGGGGGCTACGGCGGCGCGATCGGGTACCTCTCCTACACGGGCGACCTGGACACCTGCATCCACATCCGCACCGTGGTCATCAAGGACGGCGTCGCCCACATCCAGGCCGGGGGCGGGACGGTGGCCGACGCGCAGCCGGCCAACGAGTACGAGGAGTCCGAGAACAAGGCGCGGGCGGTCAAGGGCGCGATCGAGCTCGCCGCCGCACAGCCGGAGTGGGCCTGATGGACGTCCTCGTCGTCGACAACTAC
>JBBQZE010000115.1:0-9557 GCA_038207985.1 Solirubrobacterales bacterium | reverse complement strand
GCTCCTCGGGGTCCGTAACGGAGGCGGGACTTCGGTCGACGTCCTCGTGCCCGCCCATCGCGTCGGTCCGCGGGGCGTCGTGCTGCGCACCACGCGCGACCTGCGGCCGGCGGACGTCACCACCGTTCGCGGGATCCCCTGCACGACGTTCGCCCGGACCGCGCTCGACCTCGCCGCGCTCGCCGGCCCGGGCGAGCTCAGGCGCCTCGTGGCGAGCGCCCGGCGGCTCGGGATCCTCGACGAGGGCGCGCTCCGCGCACAGGTCGCACGGCATCGCGGGCACTCCGGCGCCGCCGAGCTGACCCGCGTCGTCGCCCTGCTGGACGACCGCACCGAGAGCGCCCTCGAGGACGCATTCCTGGCGCTGGTCCGCCGTGCCCGCCTCCCGGCGCCACAGGTCAACCACCGCTGGGACGCCGCCGGCCGGTGGGTGCGGACGGACTTCCGCTGGCCGGGACCCCGACTCGTCGTCGAGGTCGACGGGTGGTCGAGCCATCAGGGCCGAGCCGCCTTCGAGGACGACGCAGACCGTGCGCTGGCGGTGCGCCGCGCCCACTGGGACCTCATGCGCTTCACCCACGACCAGGTCCACGGGCGGCCCGCGGAGGTCGTCGAGCTCGTGGCCGACGCGCGGGCCGTAGCACCCGACCGGGCTTGACCCCGGCGATCCGGGGTCGATCCCGGGCAGTTGCGCGGTGAGGCGCGCGGCCGACGTGCCACAGTCCCACCCGCCGTGTCCCACGTCAGCGCCTCGAATCTCGCCTACGCCCACCCGGGTGGCAACCTGCTCTTCGAGGGGGTCTCCTTCAAGATCTCGCCCGGGGCGCACGTCGGCGTCGTCGGCGTCAACGGGGTCGGGAAGAGCACGCTGTTCGGCGTCATCACCGGCGCGCTGCCGGCCGACGAGGGGGACGCGAGCGCCGGCGGCCGTGTGGCCCACATGCCGCAGGACGTCGGCGTCGCCGGTGACCCGCGGACGGTTCGCGAGCTGCTGCTCGGCCTGACCGCGGGTGCGCTCCGCGACGCCGGGGAGCGCGTGCTCGCCGCGGAGACCGCGCTGGCCGGCGGCGACGACGAGGCCGGCATGGCGCTCGGCACCGCGATCGGCGACTGGTCGGAGCTCGGGGGCTACGAGCTCGAGGCGCAGTGGGACAGCGCCTGCCGCCGGATCGTGCGCCAGAGCTTCACCGAGCTCGCCGACCGGCCCGCGGTCACCCTCTCCGGCGGGGAGCGCAAACGCCTGGTCCTCGACGTGCTGCTCCGCTCCGACGCGGAGGTCCTGCTCCTGGACGAGCCGGACAACTTCCTCGACGTGCCCGCCAAGCGGGAGCTCGAGCAGCAGCTCCGCGCGACGAAGAAGACCGTGCTGGTCATCTCCCACGACCGCGATCTGCTCGCCGAGGGCGTGAGCACGATCCTCACGCTGGAGGGCAACGGCGCCTGGCTGCACCACGGGTCCTACGCCACCTACCCCGCGGCGCGCGAGGACCGCCAGCGCAAGCTCGGCGACGCCGTCGCCCGCTGGCACGACGAGGAGAAGCGCTTGCGCGAGCTCATGCGCACGTTCAAGGAGCGCGCGCGCTACTCCCCGGACCTCGCCAAGCGCGCGGACGCCTTCGAGACGCGCTGGGAGCGCTTCAAGGCGACGGGCCCGCCGCCCCCGCCGGTCACCGAGCAGCAGATCAAGGTCCGCCTGCGGGGCGCGGATTCCGCGCGACGCGTTCTCGATCTGCGCGCGCTCGGCGTCCCGGGCCTGGTCGCGCCGTTCACCGACGAGGTCCACTTCGGCGAGCGCATCGGCATCGTCGGCCCGAACGGCGGGGGCAAGACGCACCTCATGCGGCTGCTCTCGGGCGACGAGCAGCCGGGGGAGGGTGAGCTCGTGACCGGCCCGCGCGTCTCGCCCGGCCTCTTCACGCAGCTCAACGCGCGCTCGGACTTCGCCGGCCGCGGCGTGCTCGAGGTCGTCGAGGAGCGCCTGGGGGCGGTGCAGCCGAGCATGTCGGCGCTCGCCCGCTACGGCCTGCAGGACGCGGCCCAGCGCTCCTACGACACGCTCAGCGGCGGGCAGAAGGCGCGCCTGGAGATCCTCTGCCTCGAGCTGGAGGGCCACAACCTGCTGCTCCTCGACGAGCCGACCGACAACCTCGACATCGACTCCTGCGAGGCGCTCGAGGCCGCGCTGGACGGCTTCGAGGGGACCGTGGTCGCGGTCTCGCACGACCGCGCGTTCCTGCGCCGCCTCGACCGCTTCTGGATGGTGCTCCACGACGGCACGGTCCTCGGCCTCCCGGAGCCCGACGCGGCCCTCGAGGCGCTCAGCGACCCTGCCGTCGCCCGCGACGTCCGCCTCGCCAAGGCCCTCTGACGACGTCGGCTCGTCGCGCCGCCGCCGGGGCGGTCACCCGACGACGCGACGCAGCCTGATGGGCCCGCGCGCCGCGCGGCCGTCGACGACCGCGCCGCGCTGCGTCACCTCGAGGGTGCCTGCGTCGGCCAGCGCGAAGGCGACCGCGCGGACGTCGTCCATCTGCGCCGAGAAGGCCTCGTCCCCGAAGACCGCGCGGGCGGCCTCGGACGGGCAGATCGTCCTCCCCGCCGCGCGCTCCGCGAGCAGCCCGAGGATGGCCGTCTCGACCGCGCGGGCGTCGAACGCCGAATCGCCGTCGAGGGGTGGCTGGGATCCGGCGCTCGGCATCGGCCGTCAGGCCCAGCGCAGGGTCTTCGGGCGCTCGCGCATGCGCAGCACCCGCGCCGGGACGCCGCCGACGACGGCGTTGGCTGGGATCGGCTTGGTGACCACCGAGCTCGTGCCGACGATCGCGTTGTCGCCCACCGTCGCGCCGCGCAGGAAGCAGGCCCCGTAGCCCACCCACACGTTGTGGCCCACGCGGACGTCGCGCTTGTAGATCCCCTGCAGGCGCACGGGCCGCTCGACCTCCACGACGCCGTGGTCGAAGTCGATGAGCATCACGCGGTCGGCGACGATGCACTCACGGCCGATGGAGACGTGCTGGAAGGCGGAGATCGTGCACTCCTGGCCGACGACCGTCTTGGCCCCGATGCGCACCTCGCCCTCGTGCGCCCGGACCTTCGTCCCGTGCCCGAGCCAGCTCCAGCGCCCGAGGTGCACGGTGGCGTCCTTGCCGATCTCGAAGGTCACGCCGGGGCAGACGAAGGCGAAGCCGTCGGTCTGCAGCCGGCCGCGCCAGCGCAGCTTCAGCCACGCGAACCGGAGGAGCAGCGTCGCGTAGTGCCGGGAGACCATCCCGTTGGCCCGCATGAAGCGCCAGAGGGCCAGCGGTCCGCCCCGCCGCGGGGGCGGATCGCCGCGCAGGACGACCTCGGGGACCGCGGTGGGCGCGGGTGGGGACAGGACGGGCTCCACGCGGGCGAAGGGTAATGTGCCGCGCCGGATGCCGACTGCCGAGACGAGCCTGGCCGACCGCCTCCTGGCCGGCGACAAGCGGGCGCTGGCGCGTGCGATCACGCTCGTCGAGAACGACGACCCGGCCGGCTGGGAGCTGGTCCGCGCGGTGTTCCCGCACACGGGGAAGGCGGCGATCGTCGGCCTCACGGGCGCTCCGGGCGCCGGCAAGTCGACGCTGATCTCGGCCCTCACCAAGCTCCGCCGCGCGCAGGACCACCAGGTCGCGGTCCTGTCGATCGACCCGTCGAGCCCGTTCACGCACGGTGCCCTGCTCGGCGACCGCATCCGCCTCACCGAGCACTTCCTCGACCCGGGCGTCTTCATCCGCTCGATGGCCAACCGCGGCGCGCTGGGCGGGCTGAGCGAGGCCGCGCTGCAGGCTGCGCTGCTGATGGACGCCTCCGGCAAGGACGACGTCCTGCTCGAGACCGTGGGCGTCGGCCAGGCGGAGATCGACGTCATCGACCACGCCGACACCGTCGTGCTGGTCTTGATGCCGGGCTCGGGCGACTCCATCCAAGCGCTCAAGGCGGGCGTCATGGAGATCCCGGACATCATCGTCGTCAACAAGGCCGACCACCCGCTCACCGACACGATGGTCCGCGAGATCCGCGGGGTGCTGTCGCTCGCCCCGGCGGTCAAGGGCGCCTGGCGCGTGCCCATCCTCAAGACGGAGGCCGGGCGCGGAGAGGGCGTGGAGGCGCTCGTCGAGAAGCTGGACGAGCACCGCGCCTTCATCGAGGCCGAGGGCACCCTCAGCGCCCGGCGGCAGCGCAACCTGCGCAACGAGGTGCTGTCGATCTGCACCTTCCGCATGCGACGCGACCTCGCCGCGCGGATGGACGGCGACGACGAGCTCAACCGCCTGCTGGCCGAGGTCGTCGCGCGCCGGCTGGACCCGGCGAGCGCCGCCACGCAGATCCTGAAGCACTTCGAGGCCTGATCAGAAGCGCGGCAGCGCGTCCTGCGCGCCGCCCCACGGCACGGGCCCGCTCGGCGGTGCGATTCCCGCCCCGCCGAGGTGCACCCCCAGGACGAGCCAGACCGAGCAGGCGAGGGTGACGAGCGCGAGGGTCGCAGCCGTGCGCGGCGCGTGCCGGGCTCCCCAGGCGGCGAGCGCTCCCGCGGCCGGCAGCACGACCAGGACGTCGCCCGGCACCACCCACGCCCGGTGGAGCGTCGGGGCGGCCAGCGCGGCCGCGGCCAGGCCGGCCGCGACAACGCCGGCCATCAGGGCGGCCGCGACCTCGACGTCGACGCGCTCGGGCAGGGCGCGGGCGACGCGGCTGCGACGCGAGCGGATCAGCAGCGCGAGCGACACCCCGGCCAGCGCGAAGAACGGCGCCCAGCGCAGCAGACCCGCATCGCGGTCGACGAGCACGCCGAGCAGCTGGGGGACACGGGCCACGAGATCGCCCGCGTCGTGCAGGCCGGCCGCGCCTCCCGGCGCCTCGTCCGAGCGGACCGCGCTCGGGACCAAGCCGCCGTACAGGCGCTCGTCGACCGTGATGAGCACCACCGCGCTCGAGAGGATCACCTCGAAGGCCACGAGCCCGTTGATCCCTCGCTGCCGCCGCCGCAGCCAGCGGGCCAGCGCGAGCGCCACGACGGCGCCCGGAGCCAGCAGCCGCACGGCCAGCCACGGCAGCAGCGCGACGAGCGCCGCGGCGCGCCCGGCCACGCCGAGGCGCGGGTCCTCCCGCACCCGCAGGGCCAGGACCATCGCCCCGGTCAGCACGGCGGCGCCGGCGGCGGCGGGGGAGACCGTCGTCGCGCCCGCCACCGCGGGCGGGCTGAGGCCGGCGACGAGCACCGCACGCGTCGCCCACGGGTCGGGGACGAGGCGGCGCGCGAGAGCGGCGGCCAGCACGAAGGCGAGCGCGAGCAGCGCGGCGCCCTCGGCCTCGACGGCCTCGGGCCCCCCGATCGCGTAGGCGAGCGCGCTCAGCACCGCGTACCCGATGCCCTGCGGCTCGACCAGCCTGCCGCCGCGCCGTGGCGCGGTCGGCCGCAGCGGCCGGTCGGAGAAGCGCGCCCAGTCGCGGGTGCGGTACTCGTCGCTGAGCTCGAGGCTGCGGTCCTCGGCCAAGGAGGCCGCGGTGAGCAGGCGGTGCGCCTCGGCGGTGCTGTAGCGCTGCCCCGGGCCGGCGTCGGCGCCGAGCGTGGTGGCGTAGGCCGCGAGCAGGACCAGCCAGAGCAGGGCGGCGCGGCGCACGGCGCCACCCTAGATGCGCGGCGACGACCGCCGGGCGCCCAGGGCGGGGGTAGCCTGCGGGGATGGGCGGCCACTCCCACGCGCACGGCGGCCACGCGCACACGCACGGGGTGTCGGCCGACGCAGACCGGGGGAGGCTCGCCGTCGCCCTCGGGCTCATCGTGGCCTTCCTGCTCGTCGAGGTCGTCGTCGGCACGCTCGTGCACTCGCTCGCGCTCCTGTCGGACGCGGCGCACATGCTCACCGACGCCGCGGCGATCGCGCTGTCCCTGGTCGCCATCGGCCTGGCGGCCCGGCCCGCGAAGGGGGCGATGACCTACGGCCTCAAGCGCGCGGAGATCCTCTCGGCCCAGTTCAACGGCGCGACCCTCCTGGTCCTGGGCCTGCTCATCGTCGTCGAGGGCGTGAAGCGGCTCTTCGACCCGCCCGACGTCAAGGGAGCGGCGGTGCTCGTCGTCGCCGTCGTGGGCATCGCCGTCAACCTCGTGGCCACGACGGTGCTGCGCGGCGCCAACCGCGAGTCGATGAACGTCGAGGGTTCCTACCAGCACCTGCTCACCGACCTGCTGGCCTTCGTGCTCACCGCCGTCGCGGGCGCGGTCATCCTGCTCACCGGCTTCCGCGAGGCCGACGGCATCGCTTCGCTGCTCGTCGCCGCCATCATGCTGCGTGCCGCCTACGGGCTGCTGCGCGACTCCGGGCGCGTGTTCCTCGAGGCCGCGCCCCCCGGCATCGACCCGGAGGCGATCGGGCTCGCGCTCGCCGGTCGCCCCGGCGTCGTCGAGGTGCACGACCTCCACGTATGGGAGGTCACCTCGGGCTTTGCCTCCTTCTCGGCGCACGTGCTCGTCGGCCGCGACTGCGACTGCCACGCGGTGCGGCGCGCCATGGAGCACGACCTCCACGAGCGCTTCGGCCTCGAGCACACCACGCTGCAGGTCGACCACGCCGGAGGCGACCTGCTCGAGATCACCCCCGCGCGGCACGCCTGACCTGCGCGCTCACAGTCCGCTGATCGGACAGCCGGCGTGCGTGCCGGTGAAGCCATCGACCATCGCCGCCGCGTTCGCCTGCTCCATCGCGAGATAGGCGGCCCCGGACGAGCCCGGCGGCCCCAGCGTGTCGCCGTAGAGCGTGCTGGTCGCCGTCGCGCCCGTCTGTTGCGCCACGGCCCGCGCGAGCTTCGCGTTCAGCGAGCTCTCCGGGAAGACCGCCTTGACCCCCTCGGCCCGGATCAGGCGCGTGAGCTCGCTGATCGAGCGCGCGCTGGGCTGCGCCTCGGTGGTCCGTGACGGGATCACGGCGCCGACGACCTCGATGCCGTAGCGCGCGGCGAAGTAGCCGAAGGCGTCGTGGTCGGTGACGAGCTTGCGCTGCGCGACGGGGACCCGTCCGATGCACGCCGCGATCCCGGCGTCGAGGGCGCGGAGGCGCAGCAGGTAGGCGGCGGCGTTTACGCGGTAGCGGACCGCCGCCGCCGGCCGTGCGCGCACCAGCGCGTCGCGGATCGCGGCGACGGCGGCCTCGGCGTTGCGCGGGTCGTGCCACCAGTGCGGGTCGTACCTCGACGCCTCGGGCCCCGAGCCTTCTCCGGCCAGGCGCTCGGGGACGGCGGCGCCGAGGTCGAGGCGGGTCGCGTCGCTCCCGGACTGCTTGACCACGTCGTCGATCCAGGGGTCGAGCCCGTCCCCGCTCTCCAGGACGACCTGCGCGGTCGCCACCTCGACCACGTCCTTGGGGCGCGGCTCGTAGCCATGCGGGTCGCTGTTCGGACGCAGGACCTGGACCACACGGGCGTCGTCGCCGCCGACCGCGCGCGCGAAGTCGCCGAGCTGCGTGGTGGTCGCGACCACGGTAGGCCTGCTGCCGGTACCCCGGTCGCCCCCTGTCCCGCAGCCCGCCAGCAGGGTGGCGGCCAGGAGCGCGACGGCAGCGGATCGACAGGACATGCCCCTGAGGCTACATGGGAACGAGTCTCATGTAGTGACGGCGTGGGCCGTGGCCAGCTCGACCAGGAGGCGGACGCCCCAGCCCGAGCCGCCGTGCTCCGCGTACGGCTTGCCCGTGTCGTTCGCGCCCGTGACGTCGAGGTGCGCCCAGGGGACGTCCTCGGCGAAGCGGTGCAGGAACTCGGCGCCCATGATCGGGTGCGCCTTGCCGCCACCCGGGGAGTTGTCGAGGTCGGCGTAGCGCCCCTGCAGCTGTTTGGCGTAGGCCGGGTGGAGCGGCAGGCGCCAGACGAGCTCCCCGCTGGACTCGGACGCATCGGCGACCGCGGCGGCCCACGGTTCGTCGTTGGCGAACAGCGCCGCCATGACGCTCCCCAGCGCGGTCTGAGCGCCGCCGGTGAGCGTCGCGAGGTCGACCAGGCGCTCCGCGCCGAGCTGCCGGGCGTGCCAGAGGCAGTCGGCGAGCAGGAGCCGGCCCTCGGCGTCGGGGTTGTTGACCTCGATCGTCAGACCGCTGGCGGCGCGCACGACGTCGCCCGGGTGCACCGCGGCGGCGTCGACCATGTTGTCCGTGGCGCCGATGACGGCCACGAGGTCGACGGGCAGCTGCAGCTCGGCGATCGCCCCGACGGCCTCGAGCACCGCCGCGGCACCCGACATGTCGAACTTCATCCCCGCGATCGACGCCTTCGTCTTGAGCGCGTAGCCGCCAGTGTCGTGGGTCACGCCCTTGCCCACGAGGCCGAGGACAGGGCCGGCGGCCCCCGGGCCGCGCCAGCGCAGCGTGATCAGCGCGGGCTCCTCCGCCGAGCCCTGGAAGACCGCGGCGAAAGCGCCCATCCCGCGTGCCAGGATGCCCTCGCGACCCTCGACCTCGACGGCGACGCCGAGTGCCTCGAGCTCCCGGGCCCGGTCCGCGAGCGCGGTGGGGGTGAGGTCGTTCGGCGCGCGGTCCTGGAGGTCGCGGGCCCGGTTCTGCGCCCGAGCGACCGTGGTGGCGCGAGCAACCGCCGCGGTGCGGTCGGCGTGGTCGGAGACGACGAGCGCCTCGGGGCCGCGCGGCGGCCGGTCGGCGTCGGGGGCGGCGCGGTAGCGGTCGAAGCGCCGCGCCGCGAGCAGCGTCCCCTCGACGAAGGCGCCCACCTCGCGGTCGTCGAGGCGGTGCGGCAGCTCCCAGCACAGCGTCCGTGTCCCGAGCTCCCGCGCGCGCTTGAGTACCAGCGCGGCCGCGACCCGCCCGACCTCCGGCGTGAAGTCGTCGCGCTCGCCGAGGCCGACCAGGATCCAGCGCTTGCCCGCGGCGTGCACCTGGGCCAGGTGCTCCGGCGTGGCGCGGGCCTCGCCGGCGTCGAGCAGCGCCTGCAGCTCCCCGCCCTCGAGGTCGTGCGGGATCCGCTTGTGGGCGAAGACGCCGAGCGCGACCGTGTCCGCTCCGGTGTCGATCGGCGCGGCGGTGGTGGCGGTGACGTCCATGCGACCGAACGTAGCCGCCGACTACGATCGGGGGATGCCCAAGACCGTGATCCTCGGTACCGCCCGCACGCCCATCGGCAAGCTCGGCGGCGGCCTCTCGACCCTGAAGGCGACCGAGCTCGGGGGCGTGGCGATCGCGGCCGCGCTCGAGCGCTCGGGCGTCGCGCCGGAGCAGGTCGACCACGTCGTCATGGGCCAGGTCCTGCAGGCCGGCCAGGGCCAGATCCCCTCGCGGCAGGCGCAGCTCGCCGCCGGGATCCCGAAGGAGACGACCTCGGAGACGGTCAACAAGGTCTGCGCCTCGGGCCTGCGGGCGACCGTGATCCTCGACCAGGCGATCCGTGGCGGTGACGTGGAGGTCGGCGTCGGCGGCGGGATGGAGTCCATGTCGGGCGCGCCGTACCTGCTCCCGCAGGCCCGCTTCGGCTACCGGATGGGCGACGCGAAGACCCTCGACGCGATGGTCCACGACGGCCTCACCAACCCCTTC
>JBBQZE010000114.1:0-9612 GCA_038207985.1 Solirubrobacterales bacterium | reverse complement strand
ATCGGCGACGTCATCGCCGACGCCATCGAGAAGGTCGGCAAGGACGGCGTCGTGAACGTCGAGGAGGGCCAGACGTTCGGCATGGACCTCGAGTTCACCGAGGGCATGCAGTTCGACAAGGGCTACATCTCGCCCTACATGGTCACCGACCAGGAGCGCATGGAGGCCGTCCTCGAGGACCCCTTCATCCTGATCGCCAACCAGAAGATCGGCTCCGTCCGCGACGTGCTGCCGGTCCTCGAGGCCGTCATCCAGTCCGGCAAGCCGCTGGTCATCATCTCCGAGGACGTCGAGGGCGAGGCCCTCGCGACCCTGGTGGTCAACAAGCTGCGCGGCACCTTCACCGGTGTGGCCGTCAAGGCCCCCGGCTTCGGCGACCGCCGCAAGCGCATGCTCGAGGACATCGCGATCCTCACGGGCGGCGAGGTCATCACCGAGGAGATGGGCCTCAAGCTGGAGAACACCCAGCTGACCCAGCTCGGCCGCGCGCGTCGCGTCGTGGTCGCCAAGGACACGACGACCATCGTCGACGGCTCGGGTGACACCGAGGCCATCAAGGGCCGCATCAACCAGATCAAGGCCGAGGTCGAGAACACCGACTCCGACTTCGACCGCGAGAAGCTGCAGGAGCGCCTCGCGAAGCTCTCGGGCGGTGTCGCCGTCGTCAAGGTCGGCGCGGCCACCGAGACGGAGATGAAGGAGAAGAAGCACCGCGTCGAGGACGCGCTGCAGGCCACGCGCGCCGCCCTCGAGGAGGGCATCGTGCCCGGCGGTGGCGTCGCGCTGATGCAGGCCGTCGGCTCGATCAACGTCGACCTCATCGCCGACGAGGACGAGAAGACGGGTGCCCGGATCATCGTCCGCGCGCTCGAGGAGCCGCTCCGTCAGATCGCCGAGAACGGCGGCCTTGAGGGCTCGGTCGTCGTCAACGAGGTCCGCAAGGCCAAGAAGGGTGTCGGCCTCAACGCCGCCACGGGCGAGTTCGAGGACCTGGTCGCGGCCGGCGTCATCGACCCGGCCATGGTCACGCGCTCCGCGCTGCAGAACGCAGCGTCGATCGCGAAGAACATCCTCACGACGGAGGCCATCGTCGCTGAGATCCCGGACAAGGAGGGCGCCGGCGGCGGCATGCCCGACATGGGCGGGATGGGCGGCATGATGTAGCCCGCTCCCGGGCGCTCGCGCCCGGGAAGCAGGTTCGCCTTCGGTCCGCTCGAGTTCGGACCGTCGGCGACATCCCACCCGAGGGCCCGGCGCACGCCGGGCCCTCGGTGCATCATGGGTCGGTGCGCATCGTCCCCGAGGTCGGCATGCTCGTCGCCGTCCGCAACCACCCGGAGCCCGAGGAGCGGCCGATCGAGGAGGTCCTCGAGGGCGGCCGGGTGCTCGTCGTCGAGGGCCGGCGCTTCGTCCTCAACGCGCTCACGGCGGAGTGGGTCATCGAGGGCGCGCCGTATTGGGGAGAGCGCATCACCCTGCTCGGGTAGCCGAGGCGGCTGCTGCGTCTCTCACGCCGCTGGCGCACCGGAGCCCTTTGGGGAACAGGGCTCCAGGGGGGAGCCGCTGCCCCCAACGGGCGCTACCCGGAGCGCCGCGCCAGGCCCGAGCGCTGCAGGGCGAGCAGCACGAGCCCGGCCGCGAGGCCCCAGAACGGTGCCGAGAGCCCGAGCGCCGTGATCGACGAAGCGCTGACCACGAAGGTGACGACCGCCGCCTCGCGGACGCCGTCGTCCGCGAGCGCGGTGGTCAGCGCGCCACCGAGGGCGCCGAGCAGCGCCAGCCCCGCCACGGCTTCGATGAGCAGCGGCGGCGACGAGGCGACGAGCGCCGTCGCGAGCCCGGCTCCGAGGCCGAGGACGAGGTAGGTGGCGCCCGCGGCGGCCGACGCGATCCACCGCCGCGACGGGTCGGCGTCCGCGTCGGGCCCCGCGGTGAGCGCGGCGGTGATCGCCGCGAGGTTCGTCACGTGGCCGCCGAACGGTGCGCCCGCGACGGTCAGCGCGCCGGTCGACACCAGCAGGCCGCGGGGCACCGGCTCGTAGCCCATCGCGCGCAGGACGCCGAGCCCCGGGAGGTTCTGCGACGCCATCGTCACCACCCACAGCGGCAGGGCGAGCCCCAGCAGCCCGGCCGCCGTGACCGACGGGAGGTCCGCGGTCAGGACCGGGCCCACCCCCGTCGCGCCGGCGCGCAGCGGTTCGGTGGCGACCACGACGACGATCGCCACCAGCAGCGCGGCCGGCACCGCCCAGCGCCGGGCGACCACCGTGAGCACCACCCAGGTCGCCACGACGGGGCCGGCTTCGGCAGGCAGCGCGACCACCGCACGGACCGGCGCGACGCAGAGCGGCAGCAGCACTCCCGCGAGCATCGCGCTCGCGATGGGGACCGGGATCCGCGCCAGCGCCCTCCCGAGCGGCCGGACGAGGCCCGTGAGGACGAGCAGGACGCCGCACACCAGGAAGGCCCCGAGCGCCGCGGGATAGCCCCCGGCGACCGGTCCCGCGCTGACAAGCAGCGCCGCCCCCGGGGTGGACCAGGCCAGCGTGACCGGCAGGCGGCTGCTCGACGACAGCGCGATCGTGCCGGCACCCATGAGCAGGCAGACGGCCAAGAGCCCCGACGCCGCCTGGTCGGCCGAGGCCCCGACGGCCCGCAGCCCGGCCAGCACCACCGCGAACGTGCTCGCGAAGCCGACGACGGACGCGACGATCCCCGCCAGCACCGGTTGGGAGAGCCGCGTCACCCTCCGGTGAGGACGACCTCGGCGCCGCGGTGCGGCGCGAAGGTGATCGAGCGGCGCATGGTGCGCTCCCGCTCCGGGCGCGTGGGTCGCAGCGCGGCATGTCGCGCGATCGCCGTCAGGACGGCTTGCATCTCGTAGAGCGCGAAGGCGGCACCGAGGCAGCGCCGCACGCCGCCGCCGAACGGGATCCACTCATAGGTCCCGGGCTTGACGCCGAGGAAGCGCTCCGGGCGGAACGCCAGCGGGTCGGGGTAGAGGTCTGCGCGGCGATGCACGAGCGAGATGCAGGGCGCGACCTTCACCCCCGCGGGGAGGTCGTGACCCGCGATGGTCATCGGCTCGGTCAGGCGGCGCAGGACGAGCGGCAGCACAGGCCGCAGGCGCAGCGTCTCGTGGCAGACCGCCAGGCAGTACTCCGAGCCCCCGTCGTGCGCCTCCTCGCGCAGGCGCCGCAGGGCGTCGGGCGTCCGCAGCAGCCGCTCGACCGCCCACGACAGCGCCGTCGCCGTCGTCTCGTGGCCCGCAACGAGGAGCGTCACGAGCTCGTCGCGCACCTCGGCGTCGCCCATCGGCTCGCCGGCCTCGCCTGTGCCCGCCGCCGCAGGCGGCTGGGTATCCGTGGCCTGGAGCAGGAGCGAGAGGATGTCGTCGCGCTCGGCGAGGTCCGCCGCCCCGCGCCGCGCGGTGATCTCCTCGGCGATGAGGCGGTCGACGGGCTCCATGACACGACGGAAGACGGGCGTCCGCACGGCTCGCTCCGGGCCGAACACGACCACCGACGCGAACGCGGCCGGATGCGAGACGAGGTCGAGAAGCCGGGCGAGGCCCGCGCGCAGGCCCTCCAGCCGGGGCCCGTCGTGCAGCCCGAAGACGGCCCGCAGGATGATCTCCAGCGTCACCGCCTGCATGCGCGGGGCGAGGGGGAAGGCCTCGTCGGGCGGCCACGTGCCGATCTCCGCCTCGGCCACCTCCCGCATGAGCGTGCCGTACCGCTGCATGCGTTCGCCGTGGAACGGCGGGAGCAGGAGCCGGCGCTCGCGCAGGTGCTCCGGGCCGTCGAGGAGGAGGATCGAGCGCGGGCCGAGGATGGGCGAGAGGATCTCGTTGCCCTCCCCCGCCAGCAGCTTGTCCGGATCGCCCGTGAAGACCTCCCGTACGGCGTCGGGGTGCGCGAGCACGACCCACGGGCCCTCTTGCGGCAGGCGCATCGTGAAGACGTCGCCGTGCTCGGCGTGCTGACCCGCGAGGAACGGCACCGGCCGGGCGAACCACGCGACGGCCTGCGCCGCGACGGGCATCCGCACGGGGTTCGGCAGGTCGGCGGTGCGCGGCATCGCCCGGACGCTACCGCTGCGCCGCCGGCGGGTAGGCCGTGCGCGTGATCGCCTTCGACGCCCCTGCCGCCCTGGCCCGTCTCGATGCCGTCGCCGAGCGCGTCGAGGAGTGCCGCGCCGCGATCCTCGTCGCCGAGGAGGGCGACCCCACCGCGCTCGAGCCGATGCGCGCGACCATCGACGCGATGGCCGAGGACCTCGCCGTGCTGCGGGCCTCCGTTGGCTCGCCGACGGAGGCCTGATGCCCGTCGCGTAGCCTCCCGGGGGTGCCCGGAGCGCCCTTCACCCACCTCGTCGCCAGCGTGGACGAGCTCCGGGGGGCGGACTACCCCGCGCCGCCCCCGCGCGCCTGGGAGAAGGAGATCGGCGTTCTCGACGCCGGCTGCGAGGCGTTCCTCGCGCGCTCCCCGCTGTGCATCCTGGCCACCAGCGACGCCGGCGGCCGCTGCACCGCGTCGCCACGCGGCGGCCCGCCTGGCTTCGCCCGCGTGCTGGACCCGTCGCGCCTCGCGTGGGCCGACCTCACCGGCAACAAGCGGATCGACGCGTTCCGCCACATCCTCGTCAACCCCCACGTCGGCCTGCTGTTCCTCGTGCCCGGGCTGCGCGAGACGCTGCGGATCGACGGGACCGCCCACCTCACCCGCGATCCCGAGGTGCTGCGGGCCACCGACGTCCCGGGGCGCACGGCGGAGCTCGCGGTCGGCGTCGTCGTCCGCACCGCGTTCCTGCAGTGCGGCAAGGCGCTGATCCGCTCGCAGCTCTGGGACCCGGCGAGCTGGCCCGACCCCGCCGAGCTCCCCTCCCCGGCCGCGATGCTCAAGGCGCACCGCCAGGGGGACGCCTCCGTGGAGGCGGTCGCCGCGCACCTCGAGGACGCCTACACGCGCCTGCTCTGGTGAGCGCCGCGGGCACGGTCCTCTCCCTCCACCGCTGGCCGGTGAAGTCGATGGGCGGCGAGCAGGTCCACGCGCTCGCGCTCGGTCGCGACGGCGTGGCCGGCGACCGCGCGCACGTCGTGCTGGACACCTTCAAGGGCAGTCCCCGCCAGCTCACCGTGCGCCAAGCGCCTCGCCTGCTGGCCTGGAAGGCGGCGTACGGCGCCTGGGACGGCTGGGCGGAGGACGTGCCCGCGGCCGCCCTCACCGCCCCGGACGGCACGACCTGGCGCTGGGGCGATCCCGGCCTGGCCGGCGCGCTCGCCGAGGACCTCGGCCGCGCTGTCGCGCTGCGCTTCGACTCGCGCGGGCGACCCGACCTGCTCGCCTCCGTGCTGGTGACCACGCGCGCCACCCACGAGGCGGTCGAGCGCGAGCTCGGGCGTGGCCTCGACCTGCGCCGCTGGCGCACGAACGTCCACGTCGAGCTCGACGCCGACGCCTTCGCCGAGGAGGCCTGGGAGGGCCGCGCCCTCACGATCGGCGCCGCGACCTTCGACCTCCTGCACCCGTGCGAGCGCTGCGTCATCCCGACGCGCGACCCCGACACGCAAGAGAAGGCCGCCGAGGTGCTCAAGCACCTGACGCGCGAGCACGGCGGGCTGTTCGGGATGAACGCCCGCGCGCGCGGGCCGGCGCGGATCGCCGTCGGCGACCCGGTCGCCCTCGCCTAGGCGCCCCTAGGCGCCGGCCTCGGCCCGTCGCAGCGAGCGCACCGCGAAGAGCGCCGACAGCACGGTCAGGCCGACGGCGATCGCGAAGGCGAGCAGGACCTTCGCCGGCTCGCCCGCGATGAAGCCGCGGCCCGCCTCCAGCAGCGCGGTGGCCGGGTTGAGGGACGCGACCGTGTTGATCCATCCCGTCAGGAGGCCCAGCGGGACGTAGACCGGCGCCAGGAAGAGCGTCAGGAAGACCGGCGTCTGCAGCGCCGGAGCCGCTTGCACGGACTTCGTGCGGATGAAGACGCCGACCGCGAAGAGCGCCACCCCGAGGTTCACGAGCAGCGCGAGGCCATAGAGCCCGACGAGGTCGACTGCCGACCCCTGCACGTCGAGCCCGCCGATGAGCGCCGCGACGGTCACCAGCGTCGCGGTGGCCACGTAGCGGATCACCGAGGCGGCGCCGTAGCCCATGATCATCCCCGTCCGCTGCGAGGCCCCCAGGAGGATGCGCTTGGCGAAGCCCGTCTCGAAGTCCGACGCGACGCCGATCGCCCCGAAGAAGCCGCCGAAGGCCGCCGACTGCAGCAGGACGAAGACGAACTGGAAGGCCGTGTAGCCCGCCGGGAACGAGAAGCCCGGAATGTCCCCGACGGCCGACAGGCCGCCGGCGAAGGCGACGAGGAAGACCAGCGGGAAGATGAGCGACGGCAGCAGCAGCGCCGGGTTCTTGAAGGCGTGGATGAGGCTGCGGCGGGCGACCGCGCGGGCCACGGCGAGGTTCGAGCTCATCCTCAGGTCCTCCCCATCCGTGTGCGCAGGGCCGCGCTGGCCGCGGCCAGCGCGACGAGGCTGATGGCCCCCGCCGCCGCGAAGCCGCGCCACAGCGCGGTGCCGTCCCACCCGGTGACCACGAGCGAGCGCAGACCCTCGACGAGGTAGCTCACGGGGTTGTAGGTCGCCACGGTGCGGAACCAGTCGACCTGGATCAGCGGCCTTGGGAGGTTCAGCGACGAGAGGAAGAACGTGACGAACATCAGCGGGAAGAGCCCCTGCACGGCTTCTGCCGAGCCCGTGCGGGCGCCCATGAGCGCGCCGATCGCCGCGAACCCCAGCGCGGTGAGCAGCGCGAGGACGAGCAGCACGAAGACGCCGCCGACGCCCGAGGCGATCGTCACCCCTGCGGCAACGCCCACGCCGAGGTAGACGAGCGATCCGAGCAGCGCGATCGCCATGGCGCCCGCGAGCTGGCCCGCGAGGATCGCCGTGCCGCGCAGCGGCGTGAGCTGGAGGCGGTTGAGGAAGCCCGTCTCGATGTCCCTGGCCAGGGAGGTCCCGGCCGTCGTGGCCGCGAAGAGGCTGCCCTGCATGAAGCAGACGGCCAGAGCGAAGTCGAGGTACGGCGCGTCAGGGAACCCCGGGAGCTTCGACGCCGAGCCCAGGCCGCCGGAGTTCAGCGCGAGCAGCAGCAGCGGGAAGACGAGGGTCGGCACGACGACGGCGGGCTGACGCAGGCCGCTGCGGATCGAGCGGCGCGCGATGAAGCCGACTTGGCCGAGGATCTCGGTCATGCCCGCACCGCCTCCGCCGGCTCGGCCTCCTCGTCGCCCGCGCCCTCCAGGCTGCGGCCCGTCTTGGCCAAGAAGACGTCGTCGAGCGTCGGGACGTGCACCTGAAGTCCGGCGACCGCGATGCCGGCGCCGTCGAGGGCCCGCACGATCTCGGCCAGCTCGGCGGCGCCCTCGTCGAGGTGCACCGCCACGCCGCCGCCCTGGCTCGGCGCCGGCGTGCCGAAGCGCGCGAGCGCCTGGCGCAGCGCCTCGAGCTGCGCGGGGTCCTGCGGCGTCACCTCGACCGCCGAGCCGCCGACCTCCTGCTTGAGCGCCTCCGGCGTGCCCTCCGCGACGATCCGCCCGTCGTCGATGATCCCGACGCGGTCGGCCAGGGCGTCGGCCTCCTCGAGGTACTGGGTGGTGAGGAACACCGTCACGCCGTCCTCGCGGGCCAGCCGTGCGACCTCCTCCCACAGCGCGCTGCGCGATTGCGGGTCCAGGCCCGTCGTGGGCTCGTCGAGGAAGAGCACCCGCGGGCGGTGCACCAGCGCGAGCGCGAGGTCCAGGCGCCGGCGCATGCCGCCCGAGTAGCCGCCGACCTTGCGCCCCGCCGCGTCCGTCAGGCCGACCCGCGCCAGGAGCTCGTCGGCGCGGGCGCGTCGCTCACCGCCCGGCATGCCGTGCAGCCCGCCCTGCAGGTCGAAGTGCTCGTAGCCGGTCAGGAAGTTGTCGAGCGCGGCCTCCTGCAGCGCCGCGCCGACCACCCGGCGGACCTCCGGACCCTGCGTCGCGACGTCGAAACCCGCCACCGTGGCCCGCCCGCCCGTGGGCGGCAGCAGCGTCGTCAGCATGAGGACCGTCGTCGACTTCCCCGCGCCGTTCGGGCCGAGGAAGCCGTAGATCTCGCCGGGCGCGACCTGGAGGTCGATGCCCTGGACGGCCTTGATGCCGCCCTTGAACTCGCGTTCCAGGCCCTCGACCACAATGCCGTTGTCCGAGCGCATGGCGGGGCAAGCTAGCACGAATGATTGAGGTTGCCAACGATCGCCCGGAACAAGTACCCTCGGCGCACGCCATGCCGCCCGCTACGACGCAGGGTCCCGACGCCGCCGAGGTGTGGGGGCTGTTCAGCCGGCTGATGATGGCCCGCAAGGGGCACATGTTGGCGACGGCCGCGGCCTTCGACCTGTCACCGCCGCAGATGTGGGCGCTGCGCCACCTCGAGCCCGACGTGCCGCTGCCGATGAGCTCGCTGGCCGGCCTGCTCCACTGCGACAACTCGAACGTCACCGGGATCGTCGACCGCCTCGAGAGCCGGGGCCTGGTGGAGCGCCGCCCCGCGGAGCACGACCGCCGCGTGAAGCACCTCGTCGTCACCGAAGCCGGCGCCGCGCTTCGCGAGCAGGTCGGCGCGCGCCTCGGCGAGCCGCCGCCCGGATTCTCCCGGCTCACGGCGGACGAGCAGCGGCGCCTCGCCGCGCTGCTGCGCAAGGCGCTCGAGGAGTAGGAACCGGTTCGGAATGAAGCGCCGTCATGATGGGGTCGACTCGCGGATGACGGGCGTCGCGCGGTGGCGCCGCCGGTCCTGGTTGGACCGGCAAGCCGTCGCGTGGCGCACGTTGCCGCGAGGCGGCTTCGTCGTGGCCGCGCCTTTTCGAAACCGGTTCTAAGCCCGTGCGCGGTCCGGAGGTCGCGCGCCTCCGCCTCGCGGCCCAGCGCCTCCTCGGGCCGCCGTGCGGAACCCCAGCCGAGGTGGTCGGGCACCTGACCGCGGTGCAGGCGCAGGACCTGCCGGGCGCGCTCACCTCCGTCGCCCTGCGCACGACCGCTCGCAGCTGCGACGCGGTCACGGCCGCGCTGCTGGCCGGTGTGGTCGTCCGCACCTGGCCCATGCGCGGGACGCTGCACCTCGTCGCCGCGGACGACCTGCCCTGGCTCGTGGCCCTGCTCGGGCCGCGCGCGGAGGCCAAGGTCGCCGGTCGCCGGCGGCAGCTCGGCCTCGACGCGGCGACGCTCGCGCGCGCCGCCGAGCTCACCGTCGCCGCGCTCGGCGGCGGCCATCGGCTGCGCCGCGACGCGCTCTGGGCCGCGTGGGCGGCGGGCGGCGTCGACCCCTCGGGTCAGCGCGGCGTCCACGTGCTCATCCATCTCGCCCAGACGGGGCTCGTCTGCCTCGGCCCGATGGACGGAAAGCACCAGGAGGTGGTGCTGGTGGACGGGTGGATCCGGGCGCCGCGACGACCCGGGCGCGAGGAGGCGCTCGCCGAGCTCGCCCGCCGCTACTTCACGGGGCACGGGCCCGCGACGTCGAAGGACCTCGCGCGGTGGACGGGCCTGACGCTCACCGACGCCCGGGCGGGCACCGAGCTCGCCCGGCCGCAG
>JBBQZE010000113.1:0-9628 GCA_038207985.1 Solirubrobacterales bacterium | reverse complement strand
GGTCGCGGCTCCCGCCGCCCCCTGAGGAGGACGAGCGCTAGGCCGGCGCGCGCACCGCACGCGGCACTCGGGCGCAGAGTCGCCATCCGCCGTCGGCGGTGGGACCGGCCTCCAGGCGGCCGCCGCAGGCATCGAGGTGCTCCCGCAAGCCGCGCAGCCCGTTGCCGCTGCCGTGTCCGGCGAGAAGCGGAGAGGTGCCCGCGGCCGCGTGGACGACGTCGACGACGAGTTCGTCCGGGCGGGCGTCGACGCGGACGCTCACGGCGGCGCCCGACGCGTAGCGCAGGGCGTTGGTCAGGCCCTCGCGGACCACGAGGTAGGCGCTGCGACGCGCCGGGCCGCGGAGCAGCAGCCTGCGGTCCCCCTCGACGCGGAGGCTGACGTCCAGCCCGGTCCCGGCAGCGCGCGTCACGAGCTCCTGCACGAGCGCGAGATCCTCGGCGTCGCCCTCCGGCGGCTCCTCGGCGAGCATGGTGACCAGGCGCGCCATGTCGGACTCGGCCTGCCGGGCGGCGTCCGCGATGGCGCGGAACGCCTCGTGGGCGAGCTCCGGGTCCGCGACGGCCAGGCGCTGGCCCGCGCTTGCCTGCACGACCATCACGCTGATCGCGTGGGCGACGATGTCGTGCAGCTCGGCCGCGATGCGGGCCCGCTCGTAACGGACGGACAGGTCGGCGTAGACGTCGCGCTCGGCCTCGAGCTCGGCGGCGCGCTCCTGCAGCTGGCGGGCGACGGTGTCGCGTCCCCGCAGGGCGTAGCCGGCGAGGAAGGGACCGACCGCCAGGAACAGAAATGGGATCTCGGCGTCGTCGCGTCCCGCGCGGATCTGCAGCAGGAGGAGGACCGCGCCCCCGAGCGCCAGCGCGGCCGGTCCCCCGACCTGTCGGGCGGCGAAGAACGCGTGCGCGCCGGCCAGAAGGGCGGCGACGCCGGGCACCGTGTCCCCGCCGGCCAGGGTGATCACGAGCCCGGCCACCGCGGCGAGCATCGCGGCCACCGGCCGGCGATCGTAGAGCGGGAGGCCTGCCGCGACCAAGGCGGTCCCGACGCATGCGCCGACGTCGCCCCCGCTCAGGAGAGCGGCGACCGCGCCGAGCACCGCGGCACCGCCCGCCGCTGCGACGACCCGGCGCGACACGTCAGGCGAGGCCGAGCAGCGGGAGCTCCGCAACGGCTTCGGCGCGACCGTCGTGGGTCCGGGTCGTAAGCGATCCTCGGTGCAGCTCCACCCGCTCGCGAGCGCGCGCGATCGACGCACTGACCTGGCCACCGCGCCGGCGCGCCGGACCCCGCACGGTGAGCTCCAGCCGCTCGTCGGCGAAGTGCACGCGCACCTCGACCCCCGGGGCGTCGTCGAGCGCGTCGAGCAGGTGCTCCACGACGCGGTAGGCACTGAGCTCGACGCCCGCAGGCAGCGCTCGGAGGTTGCCGTCGACGGTCAACCGGGCGTCGGCGCCCTTCGCGCGCACCACCAGCGCGTCGAGCGACGTGAGCGTCGGCTGCGGCGCTACCGCTGCGGCGCCGTCGTCGCTGCGCAGCACGCCGACGAGCTCGCGCATGTCGTCCAGGGTCGCCCGGCTCGTCTCCTCGATCTCCGACAGCAGCGCGGTCGCCGTCCCGTCCTGGAGGCTCGCGGGCCCGCGGTCGGCCAGGCGGGCGAGGTCGTCGAGGCGGCGCTGCAGCAGCTCGTCGAGATCCTGCGAGAGCTGGGCGCGATCCGTGGCCACTTCCAGGCGCGCGCGCTCGTCACGTGCCTCGCGCAGCTCGTCGTTGCGAAGGCGGAGCTCGACCGCCATCACGCCCCGGGAGTGCGCGACGCGGCCGAACACCCATGCGAGCACGACGAGCGGGATGCCTGCGGATACGACGCCGAAGCCGAGGAACTCACCGATCCCGGCCACGAGGGCCGCGGTGACGGTGAGCCCGAGGCCGAGCCACGCGTCGCGGGTGTCGAGGCGAGCGGCCGCCGCGAACGCCAACACGCCGAGCTCGGGGAACACCGCCCCGCAGCGGACGACCAGTCCGAAGGCGATCGTGTGCAGCGTCAGGCCGACGATTACCGCGCCCAGCGCGCGGAGCGGGGCGACCGAGCGCCAGAACATCGGCACCGTGACGACCAGGAAGGCCGGAACGGCGACGAACGGAACGTCGAGCCCGCCTTCGGGCGCGTAGACGTTCTCACCCATCAGGAGCGTTCCGAGCACGATGACGACGACGGCGAGGACGACGTCGAGGCGGCCGATCGACTCCTGGGACTGCTGTCCGGTGCGGAGCAACGTGCGTCCTTGCGTGGGCGACGAGGAGAGTTTCCCAAGCGCGGGCATGGCTGCCTAGGCCCGCGACAGCGTCGAGGTCGCGCCCTGCGGCGCGCGTTCCGCGGCCGGGCGCCGCGTGGCGACGAGTCGGCCCGTGCCCCAGGCCAGCGCCACGGCCGGCAGACCGACGACGACCACCCCGAAGCCGAGGAACTCGCCCGCGCCGGCGAGCAGCGCCCCTGCGAGGCCCAGGCCGAGGCCGATCAGCGCCTCACGGCCCGCGAGGCCACGTCCGGCGGCGTAGGTGACGACGGCCAGGATCGGGAACGCGGCGCCGCAGCGGACGACCTCGCCGAAGACCACGGTGTGGACCGCGAGGCCGAGGAGCACCGCAGCGAGGGCGCGGAGCGGGTCGACGGAGCGCCACAGCACGGGGACCGAGACGACGAGGAACGCCGGAATCGCGGCGAAGGGGACGCTTAGTCCGTCGTCAGGCTTGTAGACGTTCTCGTACATGAGGAGCGTGCCGAGGACGATCGCCAGAGCGGCGAGGGTGACGTCGAGGCGGCCGATGGAGCGCTGGGTGGTGGGCATGGTGGGGTCCTCCCGGTGGGTGGTGTGGAGTGGAACCGCAGCTTGGGCCCCGCCGCCCCCGTCGTCGTCATCCCGGAGGGTGATCGTGGGAGCGGCCGGTCGCCCTCTGGGGTGACGCCGCTCGCGACTGCGGCGATGATGCTCGACGTCGATGACGAGCCCGAGCTTCCTGACGGTGTTGTTCACCGACCTCGTGGGGTCGACCGCGCTCTACAGCGGTCGCGGCGACGAGGCCGGCGACGCGCTGCGCCGTGAGCACTTCGCCACGCTGCGGGCGTGCGTGGCCGACCACGACGGGCGCGAGGTCAAGTCTGCGGGGGACGGGCTGATGGTCGTCTTCACCAGCGCGGTCGAGGCGGTCCGCTGCGCGGTCGCCATGCAGCGCGCGACCACCGGGGCCGTGCCGTCCCGGCCCATGCGGGTCGGGATCGACGCCGGCGAGCCGATCATGGAAGGCGACGATCTGTACGGCCGGCCCGTGATCGTGGCCAGCCGGCTGTGCGATGCCGCGGGGGACGGCGAGATCGTCGTCAGCGACGTGGTCCGCCAGGTGGCAGGACCGCGGGCCGGCGTGGTCATGGCCGCCGCCGGGTCCCTGCGCCTGCGCGGCATCGACCATGCCGTGTCGACGGCGCTCGTGCGTTGGGACGACGTCGCCGAGGTCGACGACGACGACCCGGACGAGGTCGTCCGCCCGGTCACCGTGGTCATCGCCGACGACCAGCGCCTGCTCCGCGCCGGCTTCCGCGTCATCCTCGACGCCGAGCCCGACCTGACCGTCGTCGGCGAAGCCGGCGACGGCCGGACCGCGGTCGACGTCGTACGGCGCCGCCGCCCCGATGTCGTCCTGATGGACATCCGCATGCCAGAGCTGGACGGGCTCTCGGCCGCCGAGCAGATCCTCGGCGACCCCGCGCTCGCCACCGCGGTGGTGATGCTCACGACGTTCGACGCCAGCGAGTACGTCTTCAAGGCGCTGCGCATCGGGGCGAGCGGCTTCCTGCTCAAGGACACGCCGTCGGACCGCCTGCTCGACGCGGTCCGCGTCGCGGCGGCCGGTGACGCGCTCATCTCCCCGTCGATCACCCGGCGGCTGATCGGCGAGTTCACGCGCGCCGCCCGGCCGGTGGGCGACGGCGTGCCGCCGGCTCTCGCAGAGCTCACCGCGCGCGAGCTCGACGTGCTGCGGTTGGTCGCCCGCGGCCTCTCGAACGGCGAGATCGCGCGCGAGCTCGTGCTCGGCGAGAACACGATCAAGACCCACGTCGGGCGGGTGCTCGGCAAGCTCGGCCTCCGTGACCGCGTGCAGGCCGTCGTGCTCGCCTACGAGTCGGGGCTCGTGGCGCGCGACGGCTGAGCCGCCGGGAGGGTCTGACGCCGTCCGGCGTGGGTCAGAGCGCGTGCACCCGTGCCCCCGTCACCTCGAACGGGGCGCGCAGGACGTCGGCCCAGCCGCCGGCCTCGCGGCGCAGGGCCTCCACCAGCCCACCCGTCTGCTCGAAGTGGCTCCAGACCAGCACGGTGGGGCCGGCGCCGGAGATCGTGGCACCGAGCGCGCCGAGGCCGCGCGCGTGCTCGAGCAGAGCGGCCGAGCGGGGGTAGAGCCCGGCGCGGCGCGGCTGGTGCAGCCGGTCCTGCAGCCCGCGCGACACGAGCTCCCAGTCCCCTGTGGCCAGCCCGAGGGTCAGCAAGGCGCCGTGGGCGACGTTGAAGACGGCCTCGGCCATCGGGACCTGCTCCGGGAGCCCCGCGCGGGCCTGCGCCGTGCGCACCGGGGCGTGTGGCACGACGAGGATCGCCTCCAGGCCCGTCGGCGGCTCGAAGCGGGCGGTGGCGCCGTCGGCGCAGATGACGAAGCCGCCCCGGAGCGCGGCGGCGACGTTGTCCGGGTGCCCCTCGAGCGCGGTCGCATGGGCGAGCAGGTCGGCGTCGAGCTCGAAGATCGAGTCCGCGGCCACGAGCCCGGCGACGTAGGCCGCGGCGCTCGTCCCGAGCCCCCCGCTCAGCGGGATGTCCGACGTGATGCGGAACGTGAAGTCGTCCGGCGGGTGCAGGCGCTCGAAGCCCCGCACGCAGAGGTTGCGCCGGTCGGTGGCGATCGCGAGGTCGGTCTCGACCGCGAAGCGGCCGGTCTCCTCGACCTCGAGCTCCATGTGCAGCGCGAGCGCCGCGGCGAACGTGTCAAAGCCAGGGCCGAGATTCGCGCTGGAGGCGGGGACCCGGACGGTGCGACGGCGCTCCATGCCTCAGCCGAGCACGGCGGCCGTGACCGCCTCGATGTCGACCTCGCAGGGCACGACCGAGCCCGACTGCTCCATCGCCGTCTGCGGGTCCTTCAGGCCGTGCCCGGTGAGCACGCACACGATGCGCCGCGCGTCGCCGGCTCCGTACTTGAGCAGCCCGGCGACCCCGGTCGCGCTCGCGGGCTCGCAGAACACGCCCTCCTGGGCCGCCAGGAACCGGTAGGCGTCGAGGATCTCGGCGTCGGCGACGGCCTCGATCGCGCCGGCGGACTGCGTCATCGCGGCCATCGCCTCCTCCCAGCGCGCGGGGTTGCCGATCCGGATCGCGCTGGCGACGGTCTCGGGCTGCTCCACGCGGTGGCCGAGGACGAGCGGCGCGGCGCCCTCGGCCTGGAAGCCCAGCATCCGCGGGTCGTGGCCGACCTCTTGGAAGCCCTTCCAGTACGCGGTGATGTTGCCCGCGTTGCCGACTGGGATGCAGAGCGCGTCGAGCCCGCCGAGCTCCTCGACCAGCTCGATCCCTGCGGTCTTCTGCCCCTGGAGCCGGTACTCGTTTACGGAGTTGACCAGGGCGATCGGGTGGCGCCGGGTCAGCTCGCGGACGAGCTCCAGCGCCTCGTCGAAGTTCCCGCGCAGCGCGATGACGCGCGCGCCGTGCATCAGCGCCTGGGCGAGCTTGCCGGCGGCGATCTTGCCGTCGGGGACCAGGACGGCGCAGCCCAGGCCGCCGCGGGCCGCGTAGGCGGCGGCGCTCGCGGCGGTGTTGCCCGTCGAGGCGCAGATGACGGTCTCCGCGCCCTCGCGCTTGGCGGCGGTCACCGCGCAGCACATCCCGCGGTCCTTGAACGAGCCCGTGGGGTTCGCGCCCTCGATCTTGAGCCAGACCTCCGCGCCGACGCGCTCGGAGATCCGCTCGGCCAGCACGAGCGGCGTCGAGCCCTCCTGCAGGGTGACGATCGGGTCGGTGGCCTCGAAGGGCAGGCGGTCGAGGAAGCGGTGGATGAGGCCCGGGTGCCCGTGCCCGCCGCGCTGCGCGCAGGGCTCGGCGCTCACTGGTACTCCTCCTCGATGACGCGGATCGCCCGCGGCTTGGAGCGCACGAAGTCGAGTCCCGCGATCAGCTCCACCGCCGCGTACAGACGCGATTCCAGCAGCGGGTGGACCACCATGACCAGCCGCGCGTTCTCCCCCAGCCCCTTCTGCACGACGGAGCGCACCGAGGCGCCCTGCAGGCCGAGCAGCTGGGCGACCTGGGCCAAGACGCCGGGGCGGTCGGCGACCTCGAGGTGGAGGTAGAAGGAGCTCTCGACATCCGAGACGACCGGGAGGTCCGCGGTCGGCTCCGGTGTCGAGGCGGGCGGGATCATCGCGCTGACGAGATCGCCGAGTACGGCGCTCGCCGTCTGCGGTCCGCCTGCGCCCGGGCCGCTCAGCGTGATCTCGGTGATGTCGGGCGACTCGATCGTCACCGCGTTGAACGGGCCCGAGACCGACGCGAGCGGGTGCCCGGCGTAGAGGAAGGCGGGGTGCACCGAGACGGCGATGCCCTCCCCCACCCGCTCCGCGGTGCCGATGAGCTTCAGGCCCAGGCCGAGATCGTCGGCGTACTGCAGGTCCTCCGGCGTGATGTGCTCGATGCCCTCGTAGGAGACCTGGTCGATGTGAACGGCGGTATCGAAGGCCAGGCGGGCGAGGATCGCCATCTTCGCCGCGGCGTCGCGCCCGGTGACGTCGTCGGTCGGGTCGCTCTCGGCGTAGCCGAGCCGCTGCGCCTCGCCGAGGGCCTCGGCGTACGAGGCGCCGGTCTGCGCCATCTGGCTGAGGATGAAGTTCGTCGTGCCGTTGACGATGCCGGTGACCCGCTCGACGTGGGCCCCCGCGAGCGTCTCCTGCAGCACGCGGATGACCGGCACGACGCCGGCGACCGCCGCCTCGAAGCGCAGCTGGACGCCGTGCTCCCGGGCCACGGACCACAGCTCCTCGCCGTGCTGGGAGAGGAGCTGCTTGTTCGCCGTGACGACGTGCTTGCCGGCCCGCATCGCGGCGAACACGTACTCGCGCGCGGGCTCGATCCCGCCCATCACCTCCACGACGAGGTCCGCGCCGGCCAGCACCTCCTCGAAGGTGCCGCGGCTCGTCGTGAGGACGCCGGTGAGCTCGGGGCGCAGGCCCGTCAGCGCGGCGATCTGGTCGGCGCGCTGGGGCAGCAACTCGGCGAAGGCCGCGCCGACGGTGCCGTAGCCGAGCAGGCCGACGCGGAAGGGGTTGGGACCGCTTCCGGAATGAGGGGCCGTCATGGTCTTAGACGTCACGGGCGAGCAGGTCCTCGTAGGTCTCACGGCGCACGACCAGGCGGGCGTCGCCGCCGGAGACGAACACCACCGGGGGCCGGGGCTGGCCGTTGTAGGTGTTGGCCATCGAATGGCCATAGGCGCCCGTGGCCGGGGTGACGAGCACGTCGCCCGGCCGCGGGTCGTCGAGCAGGGCGTCGCGCACGAGCACGTCGCCGGACTCGCAGTGCTTGCCCGTGACGATGCAGGGCGTCGCGCCGCCGAAGCGGTCGGCGACCTGCACCTCGTAGCGGGAGCCGTAGAGCATCGGCCGCAGGTTGTCCGACATGCCGCCGTCCACCGCGACCCAGGTGGAGACGTTGCGCTTGACGGACTGCACCGTGTAGAGCGTGACGCACGCAGTGGCCGTCAGCGCGCGCCCAGGCTCGTCGACCACCCGGCCCGCCCCGCAGAGCTCCCGGACCATCGCGACCTTCGCCGCGGCGTACTCCTCGACCGAGGGCGGCGTGTCGTCCGGCCCGTAGGCCACCCCGAGCCCGCCGCCCAGATTCCAGGCGCGGAAGTCGGTGCCGAGCGCGGCGACGACGCGCTCGAGAGCGGCGCGGAAGGGGGCGAGCTCCATGATCTGGGAGCCGATGTGGAAGTGCAGGCCCTCGACGTCGACGTCGGCCGACGCCCGCAGCGCCTCCAGCGCCCGGGGCGCGTCGTCCAGCGAGAACCCGAACTTCGTGTTCGGCCCGCCGGTGGAGATCGACGGGTGGGTGTCGGGCGAGACGCCGGGGGCGATGCGCAGCTGGACGCGCTGGCGTGCCACCGCGCCGTGCTCGTCGAGCAGCCCGAGCAGCAGGTCGACCTCGTCGAGGTTGTCGACGACGATGGTCCCGACGCCGGCGTCGAGCGCGAAGCGCAGCTCGTCGGCGGTCTTGGCGTTGCCGTGCAGCTCGATGCGATCAGGGTCGACGCCGGCCTGCAGCGCGAGCGCGAGCTCCCCGCCGCTCGCGACGTCGATGCCCAGGCCCTCCTCCGCGAGCACCCGGAGGACCGCGGTGCAGGCGAACGCCTTCGAGGCGAAGTGCACCGTGAAGTCGTCGGTGTGCGCGGCGAACGCGGCGCGGAACGCGCGGGCGTGGGCGCGCAGCGCGTCCTCGTCGACGACGTAGGCCGGGGTACCGAACTCCCGGGCGAGCTCGAGGGCGTCGCAGCCGCCGAGCTGCAGCCGGCCGCGGTCGTCGAGGTGCGCGCCGGGCGGGTAGACGTGCGAGAGCTGTTGCGCCGCGGCCATGGCGGCCGCATGATGGCAGCCCGTGCGCGTCGTCCACCTCGAACCACCCGAGCTCGGGCGCCATGGGGACCTGGCCTACGCCCGCTTCGCCCCCCAGGGGCCGCCGCGGGCGCGGCTGGTCGTCCTCCACGGCGCGGGGTCGGTCAAGGAGGGCCACTACGCCTGGGCGCGCTCCTGCCGGGCCCGGGGCCTCGCCACGGTGTGCTTCGACCTGCCGGGCCACGGGGAGTCGGCCGGACGGCTCGACGCGGGGGTCCTCGACGCGGTCGCCGCGATGGCCGTGGTCGCCGGCGATCCTGCTCTTCCTCTCGTGCTCCGAGGCTCGAGCCTCGGCGGCTGGCTGGCGCTCGTCGCGGGCGCCCGGCTCGACGCGGCTGCCGTGGTCGCGATCTGCCCCGCGCCGGGGACCGGGCTCGCGCGCGGCCTGCGCGGCGGCGAGCTGCCGCCGTTCGCGGTCGACGTCCCGGGGCTGATCGGTCTCATCGCCTCACAGTCGGAGGAGCGAGCCGCGACCGCGCTCGCCGAGCGGCTGTTGCTCCAGCACGCCGCCGGCGACGAGACCGTGCCCGTCGAGGTCTCCCGCGCGCTCCACGCCGCCGCGCCGGGCTCGCGCTACGTCGAGGTGCCGGGGGGCCACCACCGTTCCGTGCAGCACGACGGCGACCTCCAGGCGCACGCGCTGCGCTGGATCGACAAGCGGCTCGCGGCCGCGCGCTGAGGCGCGCCGCGTGTCGTCGGCGCTCCCCGCGGCGGGCCTCAGGCCGCGCCGACGGCGGCGGCCCGGCGTGACGCCGGCGCCTCCCGGGCGGGCTGGCGCAGACCCCCCGGGCGCCGCGCGACGACGACGAGCCAGGTCACGCCGACGACGAGCATGGCCAGGCTCTCCACCTGCGCGGCCGTGAGCCCCACGATGTCTGGGTTGTTGCGCCGCACGAACTCCACGAGGAAGCGCTCGAGGCCCGC
>JBBQZE010000112.1:0-9766 GCA_038207985.1 Solirubrobacterales bacterium | reverse complement strand
AGCGTCGCGACCGAGTAGGCCTGCGTCTGGCCGCGGGTGAAGAGCGCGGAGCCGTGGTTGCGGGCGCCGAGGCCGACCTCGATCGTGATCGGGCGGATCTCGGTGGGCTGGCGGCCGTCGGGGCGCTTCTTGTCCTTGGCGATGCGGCCGCGGATGACCTGCTTCTCCAGCGCGGCGAAGGCCTTGGACGCGTTGGTGCGTGCCGTGGCGTAGTCCGCGTGGTCCTCGGCGGGCGTGTACTGCGCGACGACGGCGTCCTTGACGGCCTGCGTCTTGTCCTGGCGCTCGAGCTTGTCGAAGACCTGCGTGGCCTCGTCGAGCTGGGTACCGTGCGAGCCGCGGATCTCCTCGACCAGCGACGTGAGATCCGCCGGCGGGGCGACCTCCATCTTCGGCTTGCCGGCCTTCTTCTGCAGGTCCCACTGGACCTGGCAGAGCTTCTTGATCTCGGCGTGGGCGATGTCCAGCGCGTCGAGGATCTCGGCCTCGGAGACGCCGTTGGCGCCCGCCTCGACCATCAGGATGGCCTCCTCGGAGCCCGCGACGATGAGGTCGAGGTCCGACGCGCCGTCGAGCAGCTGCCCCTCGGTCGGGTTGACGACGAAGTTCCCCTCGATCTTGCCGATGCGCACGGCGCCGACGGGGAACGGCAGCGGGACCTCGGAGAGCATCAGCGCCGCGGAGGCGCCGTTCATCGCGAGGATGTCGAAGGGCTCGTCGTGGTCGACGGAGAGCGGCAGCGTCACGAGCTGCGTCTCGTAGCGCCAGCTCTTGGGGAACAGCGGGCGGATCGGGCGGTCGATCATGCGGGCGGTCAGCGTGGCCTTCTCGCCGGAACGGCCCTCGCGCTTGAAGAAGGAGCCGGGGATCTTGCCCGCGGCGTACATCCGCTCCTCTACGTCGACGGTCAGCGGCAGGAAGTCCGCGTCGCGCAGGTTGCCCACCGTCGCGGTGGAGAGGATCATCGTGTCGCCCGCGCGGACGACGACTGCGCCCCCGGCCTGACGTGCCATCTTGCCCGTCTCGAACGAGATCTCCGTGCCGGCGATCTCGACGGTGACGGTGGTCACGGCGTCATTGCTCATCTGTGGTGGTTCCCTTCGTGCCCCGTCGTCGGTCTCGACGGCGCGTGGTTTGAGTGCTTCACGTTTCGGAAGTGCCCTCCACGATAGCCGACGGGCAGGCGTCAGAGGGCGTCGAGCCACGCCGCGTCGGGCGGCCCGGCGAGCGTCCGGCCGCCCGCGAACAGCGTCGGCGTCGCGACGGCCCCGGCGCGCAGCGCGTCGCGCACGTCGCGCTTGACGCGGGCCGCGACCTCCTCCGAGCGGCGGTCGGCCTCCCAGCGCCCGAGGTCGAGCCCGAGGCGTTCGACATGGGCCCACAGGTGGGGGTCGTCCGTGCGGCCCGGGTCGGCGTAGAGGACCGCGGCCAGCGCCCAGAACGCGCCTTGGCGGGCGGCGGCCTCCGCCGCGCAGGCCAGGGCGACGGCGCGCGGGTGCTTGGCCGTCAGCGCGAGGTGGCGGAAGACGAGCCGTGCGCCCGCGGGTTCCAGGCGCTCCCACGCCAACGCGCACCGCGGGCAGGTGAAGTCCGCGTACATGACCACGAGCGGGCCGTCGCCGCGGACATGGTCGTCGGGGCGCAGCTCCGGGACCGGGCTCGAGCGCAAGTCGTCCGCGGGCACGGGCCGACCGTACCCCGGGGGTGACCCTGCGCACCCACGTCCTGCACCGTGAGCAGCACCTCGACGGGATCCCCGAGGAGGTCTTCGGCTTCTTCGCCGACGCCAAGAACCTCGAGGCGATCACCCCGCCGCTGCTGCGCTTCTCCGTCATCACCCCGGGGCCGATCGAGATGCACGTCGGCACGCTCATCGAGTACCGGCTGCGCGTCCACCACGCGCCCGTCTCGTGGCTGACGTCGATCCAGCAGTGGGAGCCGCCGCACCGCTTCGTCGACATGCAGCTCCGCGGCCCCTACGCGCTGTGGCACCACACCCACACCTTCGTCCCGGCCGGGGCGGACGGGACGCTGATGACCGACACCGTCCGCTGGGCGATCGGGTTCGGCCCGTTCGGAGAGGTGGCGCGGCGCGCGTTCGTGCAGTCCGACGTGGAGGCGATCTTCGATCACCGCGCCGAGGTCATCGCCCCGCTGCTGGCCGCGGACATCCGCCGCCGGCGGGCGGCCGGCGAGCTGCCGACCGCAGGAAGCTAGGCCGCGGCGGCCGCGAGGCCGTCGAAGATGAGGTTCACGCCGGGGAGCTCGCCGGGGTTGGCCGCGAGATGCGACCAGGCGACGACACCGTCGGGGCCGACGACCACGAGGGCTCGGTTCGACATGCCGGCGGGCTCGAAGTAGGCGCCGAACATGCGGGACACCTCGCCCTTGGGCTCGAAGTCCGACAGCTGCTCGATCGGGACGCCGAGCTTCTCCTTGAACGCCTGCTGCGCCGGGGGCGCGTCCGTGGACACGCCGTACAGCGTCGCGCCCTGGTCGGCGAGGTCCGGGAGCGCCTCCGCGTAGACCTGCAGCTGGTCGGTGCAGACCGCGCTGAACGCGAAGGGGTAGAAGACCAGGACGGTGGTCTTCCCCTGCAGGTCTGCCTGGGTGAAGCCCTCGCCGTCCGCGGTCTGCAGCGTGAAGTCGGGGACCTTGGTCCCGGCGACGATGATGCCGTCGCTCATTTGCGGAGGCCGAGCTCGCGGATGAGCGCCCGGTAGGCCTCCAGGTCGGACTTCTCGAGGTAGTTGAGCAGCCGACGGCGCTGGCCGACGAGCATGAGCAGCCCGCGACGCGAGTGGTGGTCCTTCTTGTGCTCGCGGAGGTGCTGGGTGAGGTCGTTGATGCGCTGCGTCAGGAGCGCGACCTGGACGCGCGTGCTCCCCGTGTCCTGGGGGTTCGCGCCGAACTGGGCGATGATCTCCTGCGTGCGCTCTGCGGAAAGGGTGGTCATTGGCGACCCGGGAGGCTAGCAAGCGCCCGCGCGTCCTCGACGTCCCGCCGCATCTGCTCGAGGAGCGCCTCGACCGACGCGAAGCGCCGCTCACCGCGCAGTCGCTTGAGGAAGTCGACCCGCAGCGCCTGGCCGTAGAGGTCGCCCGACCAGTCGACCAGGTAGGCCTCGATGAGCTCCCCGAGCCCGGTCACGAACTGCGGCCGGACGCCGACGTTCGTGGCCGCGACGATGCCGGCCGGGTCATCGCCGGCCCAGGCGCGGCAGGCGTAGACGCCGTGGGCCGGGGTGACGTAGCCGTCGGCGGGAACGAGGTTCGCGGTCGGGAAGCCGAGCTTCCGGCCCCGCTCCTCGCCGTGGACGACCTCGCCGGTCACCGAGAACGGGCTGCCGAGCAGCTCACCGGCGTACTCGACCGCGCCCCCGGCCACCAGGCCGCGGATGTGGCTGGAGGACACGATCTCGCCGTCGACCTCCAGGAGCGGGACCACCCGGACCTCGAAGCGGCCGTCGGCCTTGAGCGCCGCGGTGGTGCCCTCCGCGCGGTGCCCGTAGCGGAAGTTCTCCCCCACGCTGACGTGCGTGGCCCCGAGTCGGGCCACCAGCACCTCGTCGTGGAAGGCCTGCGCGGTCTGGGCCGCGAAGGCCGCATCGAACGGGATGACGACGAGCTCGTCGACGCCGAGGGCCTCGATCAGCTGAGCCTTCCGCGCCAGGGCCGTGAGCAGGTGCGGGGCGGAGCCCGGGGTGAGGATCGACACCGGGTGCGGCTCGAAGGTCAGCACGGTGTCGGCGGTGCGGATGACCTCGCGGTGACCGAGGTGGACGCCGTCGAACGTCCCGACGGCGACGCGGCGCGAACGGGGCTGCGCCTCGGACAACCAGGTGAGCTTCACGCTGCGCAGCCTACGACCCGGTCAGCCACGGAAGCCCACGACGGGCTTGAGGGTCCCGCCCGCACGCGGCTCGGCGAGGGCGACGGGGCCGTCGGCGTCGATGAGGAGCACGATCCCCGCCGCACCGGCGGCCTCGATCGCGAGGCCGTGGGCGGCGCGCGAGGCTTCGGCGGCTGTGAGCTCGCGGACGGGAAGGAAGCGGGCGAGCGCGGCGCCGAGGGGAATGACGTCGGTCGCGCTCGGGACGCTGGTCGCCTCGGCCACCTCGAAGGGGCCGATGCCGGTCCGCCGCAGGGCGGTGCAGTAGGCGTCCGAGAGGTCGGCGACCAGCGAGCGTACGTAGGTCCCCGCGGAGCACTCGATCGCGAAGGTGGCGGGTCCCGTGCGGTCGAAGCGGTGGACGAGCACCTCGCGCTCGGGCAGCTCCACCGCGACCCCCGCCCGGGCCAGCGCGTGGGCGCGCTTGCCGTCGACGTGGATGGCGGAGTACGCCGGGGGCCGCTGGCGCACGCGCCCGGTCGGGAGCGTCCCCGGGGGCTCCTGGCCCGGGGCCGCGGCGACCCAGGCCGGGACGCGCCCCGTCTCGGTGATCTCGCCCTCGGGGTCCCCGGTGGTCGAGGTGGCCCCGAAGCGCACGGCGACCTCATAACGCTTGACCAGCGCCATCACGTGGGCCTGGACCCGGGTGGCGCGGCCGACCAGGACGACGAGCAGGCCGCTGGCGAACGGGTCGAGCGTGCCGGCGTGCCCCACCCGCACCCGGCCGACGCCCTTGCGAGAGCGCTCGCGGCCCACGACCTCGCGCCGGACGAGTGCCACCAGGTCGTGCGACGTCGGGCCCACGGGCTTGTCGATCAGGATGACTCCGTCCATCGCCGGGCATCATGACCTCGATGGCACCGCTCTCGTTCGCCGAGTTGGCCTGCGAGTCGGACCCGCCCGTCGAGGAGCTCGCGCCGGGCCGCCCCACCGCCGCTCGCTTGAACTGACCTCGCAGCGCCGCCGCGCCCGTCCGCGCACGGTCGACGGCTCCCGGGGGTAAGCGCGCGGCGTGCCCTCCGCGTCGATCGGCGACCTCGCCTTCCTGTCGGACTGCCATACCGCCGCGCTGGTCGACCGCGACGGCTGCGTCCAGTGGTGGTGTCCGCCGCGCTTCGACGCCGGCTCGGTCTTCGCGCAGCTGCTGGGGGCCGACGCGGGCCACTGGAGCGTGCGGCCCACGGAGGCCTACGAGGCCGAGCGCTGCTACGACCCGGGGACGCTCGTGCTGCGCACCACGTTCACGACCGCGTCGGGGCAGGTCGACGTCGTCGACGCCCTCGCGCTTGCGCCCGGGGCCCGGGGCCACGACATCGGGATCGAGTGCCCGCAAGTGCTCCTGCGGCGCGTCGAGGGCCGCCGGGGCCGGGTCGAGCTCGAGACGGAGTTCGCACCGCGCATGGAGTACGGCCTGACGACGCCGCACGTGCGGGAGGTCGACGGCGGCGTGGAGGCTTGGGGTGGGCCGGTGCACCTGACGGTGACCGCCTCGTTCCCGCTGGCGTGCGAGGTGGGCGGCGCGCGCGGCCGGGTGACCGTCGGCGCGGGTGACACAGCAGAGCTTGCCGCCCACTTCACCGAGCAGCGCGACGACGCCGCGCCGCCGCTCCAGGCGACGCTCGAGGACACCGCCGCGGCCTGGCGCTCCTGGGCGGAGCTGCACGGCGACTACGGTGGCGAGCACGCCGAGGCGGTGGCTCACAGCGCGCTGGTGCTCCAGGGCCTCACCTTCGCCCCGACCGGTGCCGTCGTCGCGGCGGCTACGACCTCGCTGCCCGAGGTGCTCGGCGACGAGCTGAACTTCGACTACCGCTTTGCGTGGCTGCGCGACCTCAGCCTGACCGTGCGGGCGCTGTGGATCGCGACGTGCGCCTCCGAGGCCGCACGGCTGTTCGGCTGGATCTCCGACGCCGCCGGGCACCTCGGTGACGCCCCGGTGCAGATCGTGTACCGCGTCGAGGGCGAGCGGGTGATGGCCGAGCAGGCGCTCGACCACCTCCCGGGCTTCGCCGGCAGCACGCCGGTGCGCGTGGGCAACGCGGCCTGGAGCCAGAAGCAGCTGGACGTGTACGGCGAGGTGGTCGACGCGGCCTACCAGCTGCGCGACACGCTCGGCGACTTCGACCCCCAGACCCGCGACCTCGTCGTCGGGCTCGCGGACCGCGCCGCGGCCGAGTGGGAGGAGCCCGACGCCGGGCTGTGGGAGGCGCGCGACCGCGAGCGCCACTACCTCTCCTCCAAGGTGCTGTGCTGGGTCGCGGTCGATCGCGCCGTCAAGCTCGCCGGGGCGCTGGGCGCGGAGGACCGCGTCGCCGGGTGGGAGCGGGCCCGCGACGCGATCCGCGCGGCGGTGCTCGAACGGGGCTGGAGCGAAGCCCAGGGCGCCTACGCGGGGGCTTTCGACTCGGACGAGCTGGACGCGTCGGTGCTGGCCCTCCCGCTCGTGGGCTTCCTGCCGGCGGACGACGAGCGCATGTGGGCCACCATCGAGCGCATCGAGGACGTGCTCGGCGGGACGGGTCAGGTGCGCCGCTGGGAGGCCGACCCGAACGGCTTCGTGATCTGCTCGTTCTGGCTCGTGGAGTGCCTCGCCCTCGCCGGCGCGCTCGACCGCGCCGACGCCTGGTTCGCCCGGGCCGCGGCGACCGCGAACGACCTCGGGCTGATGGCCGAGGAGTACGACCCCGTCGCGGGCGAGCCGCTCGGCAACTTCCCCCAGGCGTTCTCGCACGTCGGGCTGATCAACGCGGCCCACCGTTTGACCCGGGCGCGCCGCTAGATGCGACGCATCTAGTCCAGCTGGGCGGCGATCGCCTCGCGCAGGAAGGTCGTGAGCTCCATGCGGTCCATCGCCGTCGTGAAGCCGGCCGCCTGGCGGTGGCCGCCGCCGCCCGCGGCGCGCGCGATGACCGACACGTCAACCGTGCCGTCGGTCGCCCGGAGCGAGACCTTGCGCAGGCCGGTCTTGGCGCCGGTGATCAGCTCCCGGGCGAGTGCTGCGACCTTCGTGCCCTGCACGGAGCGCAGGTGATCGATGATGCCCTCGGAGTAGCTCTGCTCGGAGCCCGTGGCGTCGAAGTCGTCGCGGTCGAGCGCGGCGATGGTCAGCCGCCCGCCGTCGAAGCGTTCCATGCCCGACAGCCCGCGGCAGAGCAGCTCGAGCTTGGACGCGGGCATCTCCTCGTAGAGGTGGCGGTAGATCGCGTTGACGTCCACCCCCGCGTCGATGAGCTCGCCCGCCATCACGTGGGCGCGCGGGCCGGTGTTCTCGTACATGAAGCGGCCGGTGTCGGTCACCAGGCCGACGTAGAGCGCGTCGGCGATCGCCAGCGTCGCCTCGACGTCGAGCGCGCGCATCAGGTCCCACACGATCTCGGCCGTGCAGGAGGCCTCACCCACGACGTGGTTCACAGAGGCGAAGCTCGTGTTGTCGTGGTGGTGGTCGATGTTGACGGTCCGCAGGCCGGGCCCCCTGACCGCCGCGACCGGGTTGCGGTCGAGGTTGCCGCAGTCCAGGAAGACCACCGTGCGCGCGGCGAGATCCTCAGGCGTCTCGGTGACGAGGCCGTCGAGCGAGATGAAGCGATACTCGTAGGGCAGCGGGAACTCGTCGGCCGCGATGAGCATCACCGTGTCCTTGCCGAGCGCCCGCAGGACGCCGTTCATCGCCACGAGTGAGCCGAGCGCGTCGCCGTCCGGGTTCTCGTGGGTGACGAGCAGGAAGTGGTCGGTGCCCCGCAGCTCGTCGATCACCAGCGAGCGCGCCGCGGTCACGTCGTCGACGGTGGTCACCGGCCCGCCTCCTGCTCGCGCAGCAGCGCCTCGAGCGCGAACGCCTTCTCCGAGGTGTCGTCGTAGCGGAAGTCGAGCTGCGGCGTGTGCTTCATGCGCAGCGACGCCGCGAGTCGCGCCTGCAAGAAGCCGTGGGCGGAGCGCAGGCCCTCCAGGCTCCCCGCGCGGGTCTCGGGGCCCCCGAGCACGCTGACGAAGACGCGGGCGTGGCGGAGGTCGGGGGAGGTCTTGACGTCGGTCACGGTGACGAAGCCGACACGGGGGTCCTTGAGCTCGCGCGTGACGACGTCGCTGAGCACCTCGCGCATCGCCTCGTCGACGCGGCGCATCCGGTCGGCGCTCACCCTACAGCGCTCCCCGAGGTCGGACCAGCCGCGAGCTCACGCGAGCTCGCGGTCGACCTTGCGCGTCTCGTAGACCTCGAAGACGTCGCCCTCGCGGACGTCCTGGAAGTTGCTCAGCGTGATGCCGCACTCGAAGCCGGCGAGGACCTCGCGGGCGTCGTCGTTGAAGCGCTTGAGCCCTGCCACCGTCGACTCGCCGATGACCGTGCCGTCGCGCACGATGCGCACCCGCCCGCCTCGCGTGACCTTGCCCTCGAGCACGTAGGAGCCGGCGATGGTGCCGATCTTCGACGCGCGGAAGATGGCCCGCACCTCGACCTGGCCGACGGTGTCCTCGACCTCGTCGGGGTCGAGCATGCCCTCCATGGCGTCCCGGAGGTCGTCCAGGGCCTTGTAGATGACGGAGTAGTGGCGGATCTCGATGCCCTCTCGGACCGCCGCGGCGCGCGCGTCGCCGACCGGGCGGACGTTGAAGCCGAGGATGATCGCCTCGGACGCCGAGGCCAGCATCACGTCGGACTCGGTGATGCCACCGACGCCCGAGGAGATGATGTCGACGAAGACCTCGCTCTGCGGGAGCTTTGCGATCTCGTCCTCCAGGGCCTCGACCGAGCCGGCGACGTCGGCCTTGACGATGATCGGCAGGTCCTTGACGGACTGGCCCTGCTGGCGCTTGAAGACGTCCTCGAGCGACACCTTGCGTCCGGAGCGGCGCGCCAGCGCCTCGCTCTTGAGGCGGACCTCGCGGTCGTTGGCCTCGCGGCGGGCCTCGCGGTCGTTCTTGACCACACGAACCTGCTCGCCGGCGTCGGGGACGCCGTCGAAGCCGAGGATCTCGATCGGATCGCCGGGGACCGCGGTCTTCGTGCGGGTGCCGTGGTAGTCGGTGAGCGCGCGGACCTTGCCCCACTGCGGGCCGGCCACGACGGCGTCGCCGACCTTCAGGGTGCCGCGCTGCACGAGCATGGTCACGACGGGGCCGCGGCCCGGGTCGAGCTTGGACTCGATGACGATGCCGGAGGCCTGGGTGTCGGGGTTGGCCTTCAGGTCCTCGAGCTCGGCGACGAGCTGGATGGTCTCCAGCAGCGTGTCGAGCCCGGTGCGGGCCTTGGCCGAGACGTCGACGAACTCGATGTCCCCGCCCCACTCCACGGGCTGCATGCCCAGGGCGGTCATCTCGGTGCGGACGCGGGTCGGGTCGGCGCCCTCCTTGTCGACCTTGTTGACCGCGACGAGCACGGGGACCTCGGCGGCGAGCGCGTGGTCGACGGCCTCGCGCGTCTGCGGCTTCACGCCGTCGTCGGCGGCCACCACGATGATCGCGATGTCGGTGACCTTCGCGCCACGGGCACGCATGGCGGTGAACGCCTCGTGGCCCGGCGTGTCGAGGAACGTGACGGTCTTGTCGGCGTGGTGGACCTGGTAGGCGCCGATGTGCTGCGTGATGCCGCCGGCCTCGCCGCCGACGACGTCGGCCTTGCGGATGGCGTCCAGCAGCGAGGTCTTGCCGTGGTCGACGTGACCCATGATGGTGACGACCGGCGGGCGGCCGACGAGGTCGGCGGGGTCGTCCTCGAACGCCGGAGCGTCGGCGTCCTCGTCACCGACCGAGACGATGTCGATCGTGCGATCGAACTCGTCGGCGATGATCTGGATCGCGTCGTCGCTGAGCGTCTGGGTCAGCGTGGCCATCTGGCCGAGGCCCATCAGCGTCTTGATGACGTCGGGGACCGGGACGC
>JBBQZE010000111.1:0-9833 GCA_038207985.1 Solirubrobacterales bacterium | reverse complement strand
GCGCGCTGGTCAAGGCACTGCTCGACTGGCCCGCGGAGGTCGCCGAGGCCGCCGGGCGCCGCGCGCCGCACCGCATCACGACCTACGCGCTCGATCTCGCGCAGACCTTCACGGCGTTCTACCGCGACTGCCAGGTCGCAGGAGCGCCCACCGAGGCGTTCCGCGCGGCGCTGTGCTTGGCGACCCAGCGCACCCTCGCCGGCGCGCTCGGGGTGCTCGGGGTTTCGGCGCCAGACGAGATGTAGCCAAGCGGCGCTCCGTCGGCTACGCTGGTACTGGTTCGGTCATCGAACCAATCCGACGACCATGCTGACCGCTTCTGATACCACCCTCGCCGCGCCGCTCAAGCAGCGCTACGAGCAGATCGCCGACCGGCTCGCCACGGAGATCCGGGTCGGAACGCTTCCGGAAGGGACCCGCCTGCCTGCCGAGCGCGAGGTCGCCGCCCGGATGGATGTCGGGCGCGCCTCCGTGCGCGAGGCCCTCGCCGCCCTCCAGGTCCGGGGGCTCGTCGAGACCCGCCCCGGCGCGGGCTCCTTCGTCGCCGCGGACGCGCTCGCCCGCATCGCGGCCGAGGCGGGGGCCCCTGGCGCCGGAGCGGCAGACGTGTCGCCCTCCGCGCTGCTGGAGGCGCGGCTCGCGGTGGAGCCGCAGCTCGCGCGCCTGGCCGCCGAGCGCCGCGGTGCCCAGGGCGTGGCGCAGGACGTCGCCGGCCTCCTGGCCGTCATGGCCGCCTCGACCGACGCGGCCGACCCGGTGGCGCGCCGGCGCTGGAGCGACGCCGACCGCCGCTTCCACCGCTCCGTCGCCGTCGCCGCCGGCAACCCCGTCCTGCTCGCGCTGGCCGACCACGTCGCCGCGCTGATGGACGAGCCCCTGTGGCGCCGCCTCCGCGACGAGGCCATCGCCGTCCCGGGGCTCACCGACCTGCAGCTCGCCGAGCACCGCCTCATCTGGGCGGCGATCGGCGACGGCGACGCCGAGGCGGCCGCCCAGCACGCCACGCAGCACATCCACCGCGCGCGCCGCACCATGGCGCTCGACTGACCCCTAGGAGCACCCGTGCACTTCCCCGGCATCATCCCCGCCCTCATCACGCCGTTCGACGCCGACGACCGCGTCGACGTCGCCGCGCTCGGGGCCAACGTCGCCCACCTGCTCGCCGCGGGCGTCGACGGCTTCGTGGCGACCGGCACGATGGGGGAGGCCGGCCAGCTCTCCCAAGACGAGCGCGACCTCGTGGTCGGCACCGTCGTCGCGGCCGTCGACGGGGCCGTCCCGGTGGTCGCGGGCGTCTCCTCGGGGGCGACGGCGCAGTCGTGCACCTACGCGCTGCGGGCCGTCGCGGCGGGCGTGTCGGGCGTCATGTGCACCCCGCCGGTCAACTACGAGGGCACCGAGCGCGAGCTCGCCGCCTTCTTCGGCGCGGTCGCCGAGGCGGCCGGGGTGCCGGTGATGGCCTACAACAACCCGATCGCCGCCGGGGTCGACCTGTCGCCCGCGCTGATCGGCCGCCTCGCGGAAGCCGTGCCCGAGATCGTCTCGGTCAAGGAGTGCTCTGGCGACGCCCGTCGCATCGCGGAGCTGCTGTTCACCACCGACCTCGAGGTCCTCGTAGGCGGGGATGACTGGGCCATGGAGGGCGCCGCTGTGGGCGCCGCGGGCTGGGTCTCGGGAGTGGCGAACGTCGCGCCCGCGGAGTGCCTGGCGCTGTGGCGGCACACGCAGGCCGGGGAGCTCGCCGAGGCGCGCGAGCTCTACCGCCGTCTCCTGCCTCTCGCCCGCCTCGACATGACCCCGAAGCTCGTGCAGCACTTCAAGGGCGCGATGGACGCCGTCGGGCTGGCCGGCGGCGCGGTGCGCGGCCCGCGCCTGGCGCTCGACGCGGCGGAGCAGGCGGTCCTCGAGGCCGCCCTGGCGCAGCTGCGCGAGCCCGCCCGCGCGTGATCGCCCAGCGCTTCACGGCCGTCGACGCCCACACGGAGGGCATGCCGACGCGCGTGGTCACCGCCGGGATGCCCGACGTGCCGGGGGCGACGATGCTCGAGAAGAAGCTGCATTTCGAGGCGCACTTTGACCACCTGCGCCTGCTGCTGATGCGCGAGCCGCGCGGCCACCGGGCGATGTCCGGGGCCATCCTGATGGCCCCGACCCGGCCGGACGCCGGCGTCGGGGTCCTCTTCATCGAGGTGTCGGGGCTGCTGCCCATGTGCGGTCACGGGACCATCGGGGTCGCCACGGTGCTCGTCGAGGAGGGGATGGTTCCGGTGACCGAACCCGAGACGACGATCCGCCTCGACACGCCGGCCGGCCTCGTGGTCGTCCGCGTCGCCGTGCGCGGCGGCCGGGCGCTCGGCGTGACCCTGCGCAACGTCCCGGCGTTCCTCCACGCGCGCGACCGCGACCTCGACGTCCCGGGCCTCGGGCGCCTGCGCTACGACATGGCCTTCGGCGGGAACTTCTACGCGCTCATCCCCGCGGCCGACGCCGGGCTGGTGGTCGACCCGGCGCGGGAGGACCAGCTCGTCGAGGCCGGCCTCGCGGTCATGGCGGCGATCGATGCCGTCGACCGCCCGGTCCACCCCGAGGACCCGCGCATCTCCGGCTGCCACCACGTCGTCTTCCACGCCCCCGGCGCCGACGGTCGCTCGTCCCGCGCGGCGACCGCGATCCATCCGGGCTGGCTCGACCGCTCCCCGTGCGGGACGGGGACCTCGGCGCGCTTGGCCCAGCTCCACGCCCGGGGGGAGCTCCCGACCGGCAAGGCCTTCGACAACGCCTCGGTCATCGGCACGCACTTCACCGGGCGCGTCGTGGAGGAGACGACCGTCGCCGGCCGCTCCGCGGTCGTCCCCGAGATCACGGGCCGGGCCTGGATCACGGGCCGGGCGGAGTACGTCCTCGCCGACGACGACCCGTTCCCCGCCGGCTTCCAGCTCGGATGAGCCCGCCCGACGTCGTCCTCGTCGGCGCCGGCATCGTCGGCGCCAGCACGGCGTGGGAGCTCACCGCCCGCGGGGCGCGCGTGCTGCTCGTCGACGGCGGCGAAGTCTCCGGCGGCACCACGGGCCTGGGGGAGGGCAACGTCCTCTGCGCCGACAAGGACGCGGGGCCCGAGCTCGACCTCACGCGCCTCGGCCTGGCGCGCTACGCGGAGGTCGAGGCCGAGGTCGGCGCGGCCGCGCGCATCCGCCGCAAGGGCGCGCTGGTCGTCCACCCCGACGCGGCGACGTGGGCGGCCGAGCCCGCGCGGGTCGCCCGGCTGCGGGCCGCCGGCGTCACGGCCGAGCTGCTCGACCCGGACGCGGTCCGTGCCGCGGAGCCCGCGCTCACCGGCGCGATCCACGGCGGGTCGTGGTTCCCCGACGACCTCCAGTGCGACCCGCGGGCGATCACCCGGGCGCTGGCCGAGGCGGCGGTCGCCGCGGGCGCCGAGCTGCGCACGGGCACCCCGGTGGACGCCGTCGTGCTGGACGCGGGCCGCGCGGTCGGCGTGCGGTGCGGCGGTGAGGTGCTGTCCGCCGGGGCGGTCGTGCTCGCGACCGGCGCGTGGGCCCGCGAGCTCGCCGCCGGCGCGGGGCTGCCGCTCCCGCTCGAGCCCCGCAAGGGCCAGCTCGTGCGCCTGCACGCGCCCGAGCCGGGGCGCCACCTCATCGCCCACAAGGTCGTCGACGGCTCCTACCTGGCGTCCGTCGCCAGCACCGAGGCCCAGCTGCAGGTCTCCACCGTTGTCGAGACGACGTGGGAGGGCGACGTGCTGGTCGGCTCGTCGAGGGAGCGCCGGGGCTTCGACACGAGCGTGGACGACGAGGTGACCGCGGAGCTGGTCGCGCGCGCCGCGCGGCTGTTCCCCGTGATCCCGGCGCTGCGGCCGGCGGGCGCGTGGGCCGGACTGCGCCCGTGGCTGCCCGACGGCCTGCCGGCGATCGGGGCGTCCGTCCGCGTCCCGGGCCTGTGGCTCGCCACGGGCCACGAGGGCGCCGGGGTCGCGCTCGGGCCCGTGACCGGCCAGGTGTTGGCCCAGGCGCTGTGCGGCGAGGCGACGGCGCTGGACCTGGCGCCGTTCTCGCCCGACCGCTTCGCGCCGGGCTAGCGCTCGAAAATGCCGAGGTTGATGCCGGTCGCGTCGATGGCGCGGCGGGCCTCGGCGGCCAGACGGGTCATCTGGTCGTCCCACACCAGGACGCCGACGACGATCAGCACGATCCCCGAGACCACGGTGATGATCGTGTAGTGGTCGCGCATCCAGCGGAAGCCCGTGGCGAACCGGTCGAAGGCGACCGCGGACAGCAGGAACGGCACCGCGAGCCCCGCGGAGTAGGAGGCGAGCAGGAACGCGCCGCCGCCGACACCGTCCTTCTGGGCCGCGGTGGTGAGGATCGCGCCGAGGATCGGGCCGGTGCACGGCGTCCAGGCGATCGCGAACGCCGCACCGGCGATCACGGGACCGCCGGTGCCGGCCCGTTCCAGGAGACCGCCGGGGCGGTACTCCCGCTCCATGAAGTTGAAGAAGCGGCTGAAGATCAGGAACAGGCCGAACAGCACGAGGAAGCCGCCCGCGATCTTGTTCAGGAGGCCGCGGTCGTTGGCCAGCGGTGCGCCGAGGCCGGTCGCGAACATCCCCAGCGCGATGAAGATGACGCTGAACGAGAGGCAGAAGGTGATGGCGGGCCAGAGGATCGCCGAGAGGTCGCGGTCCTCCTTCGCGACACCGGGCTGCAGCCCGCTGACCGCGGACAGGTAGCCCGGCACGAGGGGCAGGACGCAGGGCGAGACGAACGACAGCAGGCCCGCGGTGAACGCCGCGAACACGGTCGGGTTGACCGAGGCGAGGACGAGCGGTCCGGCCGTCGCGCTCACCCGCCGAACCGGGCCAGCTCGGCGTCGAGGCGGCGCTCGTCGGCGGGGCTGACCGCCGGGCCGGGCGGCGGGTCGTCCGGCGGGTCGTCGCCGCGCGTGCGCCGCCAGCGCGGAAGCAGCACCATGCCGAGGACGACGAGGGCGAGCACGGCCCCGACCGGGACCGCGTAGGCGACGGCGTTGAAGCCCTGTGCCTTCGGCTGGGCCAGGACGTTCGGCCCGTAGATGTCCACGAGCCGGTCGAGGATCTGCTGCTTGGAGAGCCCCTGGGCCTGCAGCGTGCGGATCTGGGCGCGGGTCCGGTCGGCCTGCGGGCTCTCGGCGATGTTCAGCGGCACGTTGCACGACACGCACATGACGCTCTTCTCGAGGTCGTTGAAGGACGTCCGCGGCGCGGCGGCCCCAGCGGCGGGCGGCGCGACGAGCGCGGTCAGGAGCGCGACGACGAGCACGAGGCGGCTCACTGCTTGTCGACCTCCGCCTTGGCCACCGCGGCGTCGAGGAAGGGTTGGCTGACCTGCCCGCGCGAGACGGCCACGACGCGGCCGCGGCGGTCGAGCACGAAGGTCTCCGGGAGCCCGCGGGTGCCGAACGCGCCGGCGAGCTTCGTGCCGATGTCACGCAGGCTCGTGTAGGAGAGGCCCTGCTCGCGGGCGAAGGCCAGCGAGTCGGCCGGGACGTCGTTGTAGGTCGCCCCGAGCACTACGCCCTTGCCCGAGCGGACCAGCGCCCGCTGGGTGCGCTCGAGCACCGGGGCCTCGGCGCGGCACGGATCGCACCACGACGCCCAGAAGTTCAGGACGACGACTTTGCCGCGATAGTCGGCAAGGCGCTGCTGCCCGCCGCGCCCCAGCGTCGGCCGCGCGAGCCCGGCCGACGGCGCCGCAGGCCGCTGGCCCTGCGAGATGGCATTGTCGAGCGAGCGCTTGTCCCCCTGCTGGGCCACGCCGTAGACCAGCAGCGCGACGATGGCGACGGCTGCGAGCAGGACCACGGTGGGGATCGAGGAGCGCCGCACGAGTCCTCACAGCGTAGTCCCGACAGGCGCCCTCCTCGCCGCTCGGGTGGACTACACTGCGCCATCCCTGCGGGATTAGTTCATCGGTAGAACGTGAGCTTCCCAAGCTCGAGAGACGGGTTCGATTCCCGTATCCCGCTTGCAGCACCTAGAACGTCGCGCTGCCAGTCGCCGAGACGATCCCGTTCTGTCCGTCGAGCGTGTTGTCGTCGAGCGTCGCCAGATCACCGCTGGTGATCCCGCGGTAGGCACCGGTGCCCCCCGTGATGCGGGAGGTCCCCCTGAAGTGGATGTGCCGGCCGTCGGGGTCCAGCGTGAAGGGCATGTCGAACGTGGCCACGACCGAGCCCTTCGCGAAGAGCAGCCGCAGCGTTCCGGTGAGCTTGCCGTTCGCGAGCGTCCCGACGAGGGCCAGGGCCCCGGTGCCGAAGGGTGTGCTCATAACCGTGCCGTGGTCCTCGAACAGACCGGGCACGCCGGTGGGCACCGTCGCCGAGCGGCCACTGATGCTGACCGCGTGCTTGGTCCGCGGGCCCTTGGGCCGGGTGGTGCGCTCGAGCTGGTAGGTGTTGCTCAGGTCGTCCTGGGTGATCGTGGCGCCGCCGTTCGCCTTCAGGGCGAGTCGCGCCTTGAGCACGCGGGAGCGGTACCTCCAGCCCTGGGGCAGCTTCAGGCGCCCGCCGAGGGTCTTGAGCTGCGCTAGGGTCAAGGACGGGTTCTTGATCTGGGAGTAGCTCTGCATGACGTAGACGTCGCCACCGGGTGCGACGAGCTCGAAGACGCGCCTGCCCTTGTTCCACGACCACGTGTTGTCGCGGATGACCGTCCGGTCGGTGTAGGTGCTCTGGACGAGCTCGGCTGGCGTCTTGATGGCGATCGTCGCGGCCTGGCGCATCTTCAGGCCGTGGAAGCTCTTGACCGTTCGTCCGACGCGGCCCTTGACGGCGTCCATCAGCCAGTGCCGCGGTCCGTTCAGCACGACCGCGGTGTCACCGAGCTCCTTGGCGAGAGCGGGCGCGTCGAACTTCCACAGCGACGGCGGGCAGGCGTTGAGCCCGATCGTGTTCCAGACCGTGACCTTCGCGGTCGGCGGCAGGCCCTTGACCTCGAGGATCTCGCAGTAGCGATCGTCGTGGAGGCCGGTGATGGTCTTCTGGGCGGGCGCGGCGGCAGCGGAGGCGACGCCGACGGCGGCGCTTGCACTCGTGGCCAGCGCGGCGGCGGCCACCGTGACGCGGAGCAGACGGCGGGTCACGGCGCCACCCGGCAGGTCGCGCCCTTGCAGGTGTCGAGCCGCTTCATCTTGCCGAGCAGCCGCGCCTTGACGGCGGCGTAGGCCGGGTCACGCGCCACGTTGTTCAGCTCGGCCGGGTCCTTGTCACGGTCGTACAGCTCCTCGTCCCCGCTCTCGGTGTAGACGGCGTAGGTGTAGTGCTCGGTGCGCACGCCGCGGTAGGGACGGTCCCAGCCGTTGATCGGGACGTTGTTCTCGAAAAGCGGGGCGGGGGCCTCGATCTCCACGATGCTGTCCTTCGCCTTCCGCGGGGCCTTCGCGACGGGGAGCAGCGACACCCCGTCCATCGTGCGCCCGGGCTTCGCGCCGGCCAGTGCCACGAGGGTGGGCGCGAAGTCGATGTTCGAGACCTGGCTGGTGACGGTCTTGCCGGCGGGGATCCCGGGGCCGCTGATGATGAGCGGCACCTTCAGCGAGTCCTCGTAGGGCAGGAACTTGTCGCCCGGGATGCGGTGCTGGCCCTGCAGCCAGCCGTTGTCGGACACGAAGACGATCGTCGTGTTCTTCAGCTGGTGCGTCCGCTTGAGGATGTCGTGCAGCTTCTTGACGTGATCGTCGACGGCGAGCAGCGAGCCGACGCGGCCCTGGTAGTCGAGCTCGAGCTGATCGATCTTCGGCTGCGTCAGCAGCGGGGCGTGCTCGATCATGTTGGCGGGCATCTTCGAGAAGTCCGCCTGGTTGAAGCTCGCGCCGCGGGGCAGCTTCTCGCTCTTGACCTTCGCGGCGTACCGAGGGGCCGGCCGCGGGTCCGGCCCCGGGAGGCCCATGAGCGTGGTCGAGACGTCCTCGCGGTGCGAGGCCGCCGGGGCCCACCAGATGAAGAACGGCTGCTTGGCCGACTTCTCCTTCGCAACGAGGTCCTCGGTGATCTTTCCGGTCACGTCCGGCGAGTAGTCCTTCGCCTTCTCGGTACCCCAGTAGGAGTACGGGGCCGGACCGAAGAGCCCGGCCAGCTTCTTGACGACGCCGGCCACCCCGGTCGGGTTGGGCACGACCTCGATGTTGGCGAACTGCACGAGCTTCTTGGCGAAGGTGCTGTCGCCCCACGACTTCAGCGTGCCGTTCCTGTTCATGACGAAGTTGAAGTAGTCGTAGGCGGAGACGTCGAGGAGCCCGCGCCACGTATCGAAGCCGGCCGGGATCTCGCCGTGCGCGTCCTTCGCGCCGTATCCGTTGAGCCACTTGCCGACCAGAGCGGTGTTGTACCCCGCCTTGTCCAGCCACGCCGGAAGGATGTTCCTGCGGTCCTTCATGCCGTACCACCCGTAAGGCCAGAAGTTGCCGATGACGCCGTGGTTGTGGGCGTACTGGCCGGTGATGAACGTGGCCCGCGCCGGACAGCAGAGCGGGAACGAGTCCACCGCGTTGGAGAAGGTGGTCCCCTTGGCCGCGATCAGCCGCTTGACGTTCGGCATCTTGACGAGGTCGGCGGCGGCCATGTCGTCGGTCATGACGACGAGGATGTTCGGCTTGCCGTCCTTGTCGGCGGACACCGGTCGCGCCTGCGCGGTCCCGGGCGCAGCCGCGACGGTGAGCCCCAGGACCGCGACGGTCAATCGGACGTACGCGAGCGGCCGGCGCCGGCGGGAGGACCTGCTGTTCTCTGGCATCGTGGGCGACGCTACGGCTTGTGTCACACCGTGTCAACCGGCTATCGTTGCGGGCGATGACGACCCGACGCGGCGAGCTCCGCCAGTCCCGACAGGAGAGCCGTGACCGCATCGTGACCGCCGCGAGTCAGCTGGTGCGGACCAGGTCGTATGCAGCGCTCACCGTCGACGACGTGATGCAGGAGGCGGGGTTCGGCCGCACGATCTTCTACCGGCACTTCGACGACTTGGCCGATCTGCTCCTGCGTGCGGGGCGGGAAGCCATCGACGAGCTCTTCACGGTGCAGCGCACCTTCAGCGAAGCCCGGATCGACACGGGAGCCCATGTCGTGCGCGGGGCGCTCGAGCCCGCGGTGGCGATCTACGAGCAGCACGGTCCGCTCCTGCGGGCAATCGCCGAAGCCGCCGCCGGCGGCGACGAGCGCGTGGAGCAGGCCCACAAGGCCATGCGTGAGCGCTTCAACGAGCTCCTGCAGCAGGCGCTCGCCGCGAGCCCGCACCTGGCCGCGCATCCCGTCGCCAGCCTGGCCGAGACGGCCCGCGCCCTGAACCTCTTGAACGAGGCCTACCTGATGGAGGCGTTCGGCCGCCAGCCGCGCGTCACCGCCGAGGTGGCCCTGCAGACGCTCACCGAGATCTGGATCGCGCTGATCCACGGCGAGCCCCCGAGCAACGCCACCGAACGACCCCACCCGTGACCCCGGAGCGCACGCCGCCTCCGGTGGTGGACGCGCTCGCGCGCCGCGTGATCCCGCGCGTGATCGTCGCCGCCTCGCAGGTGACGTGGCCCGGGCGGCTGGGCGCAGCCGCACGCCGGCGCCTGGGCCGCCGCGGCCGCGTCGAGCTGTACTTCGCCTTCGACGACGCCTCCAGCGCCGTCGCGACCGCGGACCTGGCCGCGCGCCTCGTCGGGCGGGACGTCCGCCTCGTGATGAAGCCCGTCGTCGTCCGCGGCATCGCAGACGATCCGGCGGCCGGCCTCAAGCGCGAGCAGGCGATCGTCGATGCTCGGCGCCGCGCACGCCGACGCGGGCTCACGCTCGAGCGCCGA
>JBBQZE010000110.1:0-10074 GCA_038207985.1 Solirubrobacterales bacterium | reverse complement strand
CGTGACGCTGCGGTCCGTCGGGTGCGGCGGCTGACCGCGACGACGGCCCTCGGCGCCGCGGGCCTGGCAGGCGGCCTCACGCTCGTCGCGGCGGGCGCCTCGCAGGCACACGCTCACGCCCCGCGGGCGGGAAGCCCGCCGACGCGCACCGCGCAGCCGGCGGCGCGCGTCGTCCACGTGCCCGGCCCGCAGGCCGTCCCGGCCATCGCGCCCGTCGCCGGGCGCCGCCTGCAGCCACCCGTCGCGCCCCCGGTGGCAGCGCCGCCCGCCCCCGCCTCCGCCGCTCCGCAGGCCCCCGTCGCCCCGACCCCAGCGCCGGCCCCAGCGCCAGCCCCGGCGGTCTCCGGCGGCTCGTGATGCAGGCCGTCGCGACGCAAGCGGACACGCTCGCAGCGGCGCGCTGGACGGCCCTGGGGATGGAGGTCGTCGTGCAAGTGAGCCTTCCGGGCGCGCTACGCGCCGCGCGGGACATCGTCGAGCAGGAGCTCGCCGACGCCGACGCCGCCTATAGCCCATGGCGCCGCGACACCGAGCTCGAGCGGCTGCACCGCACGGCCGGAAGGGGCCCCCGCGAGGTCGGCCCGGTCCTCTACGACGCGATCAGCGGCGCGCTCGAGGCCGCCGCGCAGACGCAGGGTGCGGTCGACCCGACGGTCGGCACCATCCTCGCCCCGGCGGTCGCGGGCCGGACCGGGGTCCGCCGTGTGCCGGGCTGGTGGCAGGTCGTCTGCGACCCCGAGCGACGGGCGGTCGGGCTGCCCGCCGGCGTCCGGCTGGACCTGGGGGCGACCGGCAAGGCGCTGATCGCCGAGCGGGCGGCCGCACGCATCGCGGCCGGCGGCGCCGGGGCCCTCGTCGCCGTCGGCGGGGACCTCGCCTGCGCCGGTCCCGCGCCGGACGGCGGCTGGCCGGTCCGGGTCGCCGAGGACCATCGCGCGACGGTCGGCGGGCAGCTGATCCGCCTGCACGCCGGTGGCCTGGCGACCTCGAGCACGACAGTCCGCGGCCCTCACATCCTCGACCCCGCGACGGGCTCTGCGCCGGCCACGCCCTGACGCACGGTGTCGGTCGCCGCCGCCACGTGCCAGGACGCCAACGCGGCGAGCACCGCGGCGGTCGTGCTCGCCGCGCGGGCGCCGGCCTGGCTCGTCGCCCGCGGGTTGCCCGCGCGCCTGGTCGCGGCCGACGGCACCGTGCGCTGCGTGGCCGGCTGGCCGGCGGAGGCACTCGCCGCATGATCGCGGCGGCCTCGCCGAGCCCCGCGCTGTGGTACCTGACGCGCGGCACGGGGGCGGTGACGCTCGTCCTGCTGACCGCGTCGGTGGTGCTCGGCGTCGTCGAGGTGCAGCGCTGGAGCACCCCGCGGGTCCCGCGCTTCGCCGTCGCGACGCTGCACCGTTCGCTCTCGCTGCTCGTCGTCGTGCTCCTTGCCGGGCACGTCGCGACGGCCGTGCTCGACACGTTCGCGCCGATCAGGTTGATGGACGCCGTCGTGCCGTTCCGGGGCGCCTACCGGCCGCTGTGGCTCGGCTTCGGCGCCGTCGCCCTCGACCTGCTGCTCGCGCTCGTGGTGACCAGCCTCGTGCGACGGCGCCTGGGCTTGACGGCGTGGCGACGGGTTCACTGGGCCGCCTACGCCTGCTGGCCCGTCGCGGTCGTGCACGGGCTCGGCACCGGGTCGGACGGCGCGCGCGGCTGGATGCTCGCGCTGACGGTGGCCTGCGTCGCCGCGGTGACCGCTGCGGTCGCCTCCCGGCTGGCGCGCGGGTGGCCGGGGCAGACCGCGGCGCGGCAGACGGGCGCGGTGACGGTCGTGGTCGTGCTGCTGGCCGGTGTCGTCTGGGCGCGTCAGGGGCCGCTGGCGCCCCACTGGGCCAGCCGCTCGGGGACACCGGTCCGGCTGCTGGTCGCCAAAGCGCCGGTCCCCGTGTCCGACCGGCCCGCGCCGCTGGGCCTCGCCGCCGGCTTCCGAGGTCCCGTCACCGGAACGGTGCGGCGCGGCAGCAGCCGGAGCGGCACGGCGGTCGTCGAGCTCGTCCTCCATACGCAACGGGCGACCATCCGCGTCCGCCTCGGCGGCACCGCGACCGACAGTGGCGGCGTGGTCATGGACGCCAGCGCGGTGACGGTCGGGCCGCGTGGGCAGGCGGCGCGCTTCCGCGGTCGCGTCTCGAACCTCGCCGGCAACACGGTCGAAGCGCTCGTCGCCTCGACGGGAGGCGCCGTCCTGCACGTCGGGCTCGGCCTGCAGCTCGCCGGGGATCAGGCGAGCGGGAACGTCGTCGCGACGCCGGGGCAGCCGGGATGACGCGCCCGCCCTTCCGTCCAAGGCTGCTCGCCGGCCTCAGCCCCGGGCGCGCGCTGAGTCGTGAGGAGCACCTGGCCGTCCACGGCGACGCGCCGAGCTGGCCTGCCGCGGCGCTGCGCGACGAGATCGCGCGCAGCGGCCTGCGGGGACGTGGCGGTGCCGGCTTCCCCACCGCGGTCAAGCTGGAGGTGGTCGCCGCCGGCCGCGGGCCGCGCGCGGTGGTGGTCAACGCCGCCGAGGGCGAGCCGCTGAGCGACAAGGACCGCCGTCTGCTCGAGCACGCGCCGCACCTCGTCCTCGACGGTGGGCTGATCGCGGCCTCGGCCGTCGGTGCCGGCGAGGTCGTCGTCGCGCTGCCCGACGGCGCTCGCGCAGCTCGCGCCGCGCTCGGCGCCGCGCTGGCCGAGCGTGACGACGCGGAGGGCGTGCGGCTGGAAACGGTCCCTGAGGCATTCCTCACCGGCGAGGAGAGCGCGCTCATCCGAGCGCTCGACGGCGGCCCGGCCTTGCCGACGGTCACCCCGCCGCGCCCGGCGGAGCGCGGGCTGCGCCGCCGGCCGACCCTCGTGCAGAACGCGGAGACGCTGGCCCATCTCGCACTGATCGCGCGCCACGGGGCGGCGTGGTTCCGGGAGTCCGGCACCGAGGCCCACCCGGGCTCCGCGTTGGTGACGGTCTCCGGGTGCGTGCGTGCACCCGGCGTGCGCGAGATCGCGCTCGGCACGCGGCTCGACGACGTGCTCGCGGCCGCCGGGGGGACCACCGAGCCGGTTCAGGCGATGCTCGTCGGCGGCTTCCACGGAAGTTGGGTGCGCGGTGACGCGCTCCGCGCGCACCTCGATCGCGACGGTCTCGCCCGCGTCCACGCGACGCTCGGCGCGGGGGTGCTCGTGGCGCTGCCGGAGTCCGCGTGCGCGGTCGCCGAGGTTCGCGCCGTGGTCTCCTGGCTCGCGGCGCAGGGCGCTGGGCAGTGCGGCCCTTGCGTCCACGGCCTGGCGGCGATGGACGGCGAGGTGCGCGCGCTCGCCGACGGCCGGGCGGCGGCCGGCTCGCTGGAGCGGCTCTCGCGCTGGGGTACGCAGCTGGTGGGGCGTGGCGCCTGCCACCACCCCGACGGGACCGTGCGCTTCCTGCGGAGCGCGACCACCGTCTTCGCCGACCAGCTCGAGCTGCACCGTCGCTTCGGTCGCTGCGAGGCGTGCGACGCGCCATCGGTCCTGCTCCCGTCCCGCGCCCGGGCGCTCGCGGCGTGAGCCACCGCCTGCGCGTCGACCCGATCGCCTGTACCGGCCACGGCGCCTGCGCCGAGCTCCTCCCCGAGCTCGTCACGCTCGACGACTGGGGGTATCCGGTGCTTCCTGCGGGCCCTATCCCGCCGGAGCTGCTGGCGCATGCCCGACGCGCCGCGCAGGCCTGCCCCACCCTCGCTCTGATGGTCGAGCGGCTGGCCGAGCGCTGAAGGAACGGGTCAGGCGAGGGGGAGGCGGAGCTCGAAGCGCGGCGGGGTCGCCCGGGCGAGGACGAGCTCCCCGGCGTGTCGCTGCGCCAGCGCCCGCGCGAGGTGCAGGCCGATGCCCGAGCCGTCGGCGGAGGAGGTGCCGCGGGCGAAGATGTCGCCGATGCCCGTGTGGACGCCGGGACCATCGTCTTCGACGGCGACACAGGCCGCTGCACCCTGACCGGTGGTGATGACGCGCACCGCGCCGGCCCCGTGGCGCAGCGCGTTCTCGAGCAGCACGTCGAGGACCTGTCCGGTGGCGGCGGCCGAGGCCTTCGCCGGGCGCGCGCCGAGCTGCAGCGCGAGCGTGAGCCCCCGGCCCTCGCGGGCGAACAGCGGCTCCCAGCGGGCGGCGTGCTCGCGGACGAGATCGTCGAGGCCGTGCTCCTCGGTCATCGCCACCGCGTGGTCGGCGCGCGCGTGGTGCAGCAGTGCCTCGATCGTCGCGTCCAAGCGGTCGGCCTCGGCGAGCGCGAGCTCGACCTCCTCGGCCCGCGCGACTGGGTCGTCCAGCACGGCGACCTCCTCCAGGCGCAGGCGCAGGGCTGTCAGCGGCGTCCGGAGCTGGTGGGAGGCGTTGCCGGAGAACTCGCGCTCGCGCTCGACCATGTCCGCGATTCGCTCCGCGCTCACGTCGAGCGCTTCGGCGACGTCGTCGAGCTCCGGGATGCCCGACCGGCCCGCTCGGGCGGAGAAGTCGCCGCGACCGAGGCGCCGAGACGTGCCGGCCATCGCCTCGAGCGGCCTCGCCAAGCGCCGCGCCTGCAGCGCCGCCAGCCCCGCCGCGGCGGCCACGCCGCCGACCGCGAGGGCGAGGACGAGCAGCCACGTCGAGCGGACCCGGCGGGTGACCTCGATCCGGGGCTCGGCCGCGGTCACCCGGGCCGCCTGGGCGGCCCCGGAGCGCTGCACGATCCGCGGTCCGGTCGCGATCGCGCCGGCCACGATGCGACGGCCGTCGGGGGTGACGACTTCGACGCGGTGCCCGCGCCGCACGTAGGGCGCTATGAGCTCAGGGGTGATCGGTCGGTGGCCCTCGACGCGGTCGTCCACGACCGCCGCGACGGCGTCCGCCTCCCGCTCGAGCCGCCCCGCGGCGTCCGAGCGCGTGCGCTGCGCTTGCACGATCCCCAGCGGGACGCCGAGGACGAGCACGGCGGCCAGCGCGATCAGGCAGGTGGAGGCGGTGAGGCGACGACGCACGGGAGCAGGCGGCGCTCAGAGACGGTCGCGCCGGTCGAGGTGTGACGCGTTGGCGGAGGAGCGCACGGGCGCCGGACAGTCACGCGGATCGGGCCCGGACATCCGGGACACGCTAGCCCCGAGCGCCGCGAGCCCGAGTCGCAGCAACTCCAGCGATGAGTTCGGTGGGCCCGCGCGGTCTGAGGAGGATGACCAACTCCACGCAGTCCACCACCCTGTCGAACATCGGCGTCGCCATGTTCACCGTCGCCGACCAGGACGCCGCGCTCGCGTTCTACACCGAGAAGCTCGGCTTCGAGGTGCGAAGCGATTCGCGCTTCGGCGAGAACGAGGAGATGCGCTGGCTCGAGGTGGCGCCGCCCGGCTCCACGGCCCGGCTCGCGCTCAACCCGCCGATGCAGGACCAGCCCGGCGGCGCCGCGATCGGCGTCGAGTCCTCCGACGTGCTCGGCGAGCACGCCCGCCTCACCGCGCTCGGCGGCCTCGACCTCGACCCGGAACCGATGCAGATCCCCGGCGCTCCGCTGATGTTCATGCTTCGCGACCCGGACGGCAACACCGTGGTCGTGGTCGAACCCATCCCGAGCTAGACCCCGGTCACACGCGCCGGTACCCCGGGCCTGGTAGTCGTTGGACATGTCCTCCCTGCCGCCCGGCCGCGTCCGCCACACCGTCTCCTTCGCGCTCGTCCACCCGCCGGGCTCGGAGGAGGAGGCCGGCTTCCTGGCCGCGGCCGCGCGGCTGGCCGACGTCGTGCCGGGCGTCGAGGCCTTCGAGGTGCTGCGGGAGGTCAGCGCGAAGAACGCCTACGTGCACGGCCTCTCGATGGAGTTCGCCGATCGCGCGGCCTACGACGCCTACGACGCGCATCCCGAGCACACCGCCTTCGTGAAGGAGCGCTGGCTCCAGGAGGTCACGGACTTCCAGGAGATCGACTTCGAGGCGCGGGCATGAAGCTCGGGTTCTGCATGCTGCTGTGGACCACCTCGGTCACCCGGGACGACCGCGCGCTGCTCGAGGATCTCAGGGCCACGGGCTACGACGGCGTCGAGATCCCGATCTTCGAGGGCGAGCCGGAGGACTACGCCCGCCTCGGCAAGCTGCTCGACGAGGTCGGCCTGGAGCGCACGGCGATCACGGTCATCCCCACGCCGGACGTCGACCCGCTCTCGCCGGACGCCGGGACGCGTCGCGCCGCGCTCGCGTTCCTGCAGCAGCGCGTCGAGTGCACGCAGGCGCTCGGCGCGACGCAGCTCGCCGGGCCGCTGCACCAGGTCCTCGGCCAGTTCTCCGGCCAGGCCCCCACCGACCAGGAGCGCGAGCGCGCGCGGGGCGTCCACCGCGCCGCGGGCGACCATGCGGCCGAGCGCGGCGTCCGCATCGCCCTCGAGGCGGTCAACCGCTTCGAGAGCTACTTCGCGACGACGATGCACGAGCTCGCGACCTACCTCGACGACGTCGACCACCCGGCGATCACCGGGATGTACGACACCTTCCACGCGAACATCGAGGAGCAGGACCCGGTCGCGGCGTTCACCGAGCACCTCCGCCACGTCTCCCACGTGCACGTCTCGGAGAACGACCGGGGCGTGCCCGGACGCGGCCACGTGCCGTGGGCCGACACGTTCGCGGCCATCCGGCGCTCGGGCTACGACGGCTGGATGACGATCGAGGCGTTCGGTCGCGGCCTGCCGGACCTGGCCGCGGCCACCCGCGTGTGGCGCGACTTCGCCGAGAGCCCCGAGGCCGTCTACCGCGACGGCTACGCCCACATGCGGGCCGGGCTGGCAGGCTGAGCGCAAGCTCCTGCGCGGCCTTTCCGCGGGGGTTGAGCATCAGGTGACCACATGCGTCACGCAATGCTCAACCCCCCGCGCGCGACAATCGATAGTGTCGGGCCATGGCACGTCCGATCGCGTTGTTCACCGGTCAATGGGCCGACCTGGCGGTGGAGGACGTCGCCGCGAGATGTGCGGGTTGGGGCTACGACGGGCTCGAGCTCGCGTGCTGGGGCGACCACTTCGAGGTGGACCGCGCGCTGGCCGAGCCGGACTACGTCGCCGGCCGCAAGGAGCTGCTCGGTCGCCACGGCCTGCAGTGCTGGGCGCTCGGCAACCACCTCGTCGGCCAGGCCGTCTGCGACCCGATCGACGCCCGCCACCAGGGCGTGCTGCCGCCGGAGGTCTGGGGCGACGGCGACCCCGAAGGCGTGCGCCGGCGGGCCGCCGAGCGCATGAAGGACACCGCGCGGGCGGCGGCGCTCATGGGCATCGAGGTCGTGACGGGGTTCACGGGCTCGGCGGTCTGGCACATGCTCTACTCGTTCCCGCCGAACGACTGGGCCGAGGTCGAGCGGGGCTACGAGGACTTCGCGGAGCGGTGGGCCCCGATCGTCGACGTCTTCGACGCGGAGGGGGTGCGCTTCGCGCTCGAGGTCCACCCGACGGAGATCGCCTACGACTTCGTGACCACCCGCAAAGCGCTCGCGGCGCTCGACCACCGCCCGGGCTTCGGGATCAACCTCGACCCGAGCCACTTCATTCCCCAGCTCCTCGACCCGGCCGCGTTCGCGGCGGAGTTCGCCGACCGCATCTACAACGTCCACGTGAAGGACTCGAAGCTCCTACTGGACGGGCGCCGCTCGATCCTCGGCTCGCACCTCGACTTCGGCGAGGCCGACCGCGGGTGGACCTTCGTGTCGCCGGGGCACGGCGACGTCGACTTCGAGGGGCTGTTCCGCCAGCTCAACCGCATCGGCTACCAGGGGCCGCTCAGCGTGGAGTGGGAGGACTCGGGCATGGACCGCGACTGGGGCGCGCCCGACGCCGCGGCGTTCCTGCGCCGCACGGACTTCGCGCCTTCGGACGTCGTCTTCGACGCCGCCTTCCAAGGGCCCGTGCAGTGACCATCGGGCAGGCGGCGGGCGGCGGCGCGGCGGGCGACGAGGTGCCACGCATCGGCGTCGGGATGCTCGGCTACGCGTTCATGGGCAAGGCCCACGCCAACGCCTACAAGACGCTGGCCTACATGACCTGGCCGCCGCCGCTCGTGCCCGAGCTCGTGGCGATCGCCGGGCGCGACCCCGCCGGGGTCGGCGAGGCGGCGCGACGCTACGGCTTCGCCCGCGCGGTGACCGACTGGCGCGAGCTCGTGGCGGACCCGGAGGTCACCCTGTTCGACAACGCCGCGCCGAACAACCTGCACGGCGAGCCGACGATCGCGGCCGCCGAGGCGGGCATGCACGTGGTCTGCGAGAAGCCGCTGGGCCGCACGGCCGACGAGAGCCACGAGATCTGGAAGCGGGTGGAGGCCGCGGGCGTCAAGCACCTGTGCGCGTTCAACTACCGCTTCGTGCCCGCCGTCCGCCTCGCGCGCCAGCTCATCGAGGCGGGCGAGATCGGCGAGATCCACCACTTCCGCGGCGCCTACCTGCAGGACTGGATCGCCGACCCGGCCACGCCCGTCAGCTGGCGCCTGCAGGCCGAAGAGGCGGGTTCGGGCGCGCTCGGGGACATCGGCGCGCACGTCATCGACCTCGCGCGCCACCTCGTCGGGGAGATCGCCTCGGTCAGCGCCTCGACCACGACGTTCGTCGGCGACCGCCCGGGCGGCGCCGTCAGCGTCGACGACGCGTTCGCCTCCATCGTCGCCTTCGAGAACGGCGCGGCCGGGACGATCGAGGCCTCGCGCTTCTGCCTGGGCCGCAAGAACGCGCTGACCTGGGAGGTCAACGGCTCGAAGGGCTCGATCCGCTTCGACCTCGAGCGCCTCAACGAGCTGCAGGTGCACATCGCGGGCTCGACCCCGGGCGCGACCGCGCAGGGGTTCCGCACGGTGCTGGTCACCGAGCCCGAGCACCCGTTCATGGAGCACTGGTGGCCGCCGGGCCACACCATCGGCTGGGAGCACTCCTTCGTCCACGAGCTCCACCACTTCCTCACCGCGATCCGCACGGACGGGACCGTCGGCCCGGACGGCGCCGACTTCGAGGACGGCTACCGGGCCGCGGAGGTCTGCGACGCGATCCTGCGCTCCGCGGGCACGGGCGCGCGGGAGACCGTGACCTACCGGACGTGACCGGCGACCCCCGCGAGGGTCTTCGCGACGCGGCCGAGCGGGCGGGGGCGCGGGCGCACTTCCGCTCGCTCGGGATCGACCCGGCGCGGCTCGGCGGGGCCATCGTCGGCATCGCCTCGTCGTGGACGCAGACGATGCCCTGCAACGCGAACCACCGCGTGCTGGCGGCGCACGCGGCGGCGGCGGTGACCCAGGCGGGTGGGGTTCCGCTCGAGTTCACCACCATCGCGGTCTCCGACAACCAGTCCCAGGCCACGCCCGGCATGCGCGCGTCGCTGGTCTCGCGCGAGGTGATCGCCGACTCGATCGAGCTGATGGTCCACGCGCACGACTTCGACGCGCTCGTATGCATCGTGGGCTGCGACAAGACGCTGCCCGCGGCGCTGATGGCTCTCGCGCGCGTGGACAAGCCTGCGGTGCTGCTCTACAGCGGGCCGATGCGCGCGGGCCGCTGGCGCGACCGCGCCGTCACCATCCAGGACGTCTGGGAAGCCGTCGGCACCTACGAGCGCGGCGCGATGTCGCGCGAGGACCTCGACGACCTCGAGCGCCACGCTTGCCCCGGGTCGGGGACGTGTGCCGGGCACTTCACCGCGAACACGATGGCCGTGGCGCTCGACGCGCTCGGCCTGGCCGTCGTCGGCGACGGGCTCGTCGCGGCCGACGACGCCGATGCCAAGGCCGCCACCGCCGCCCGCGCCGGCGAGCTGGCGGTCGCGCTCGCGGGGCGTGGCACGGGCGATCCGGCGCGTCCGGCCCGCGACTTCCTGACGAAGCCCGCGCTGCTGAACGCGATGGCGGCCGTCGCCGCAACGGGCGGCTCGACGAACGCCGTGCTGCACCTGCTGGCGATCGCCCGCGAGGCGGGGACCGAGCTGGCCATCGACGAACTGACCGCGGTCGCGGCGCGCACGCCGGTGATCGCGAGCCTCGCGCCCTCGGGCCGCTGGGTCGCCGGCGACCTGCACCGTGCCGGGGGCACCCGGAC
>JBBQZE010000109.1:0-10107 GCA_038207985.1 Solirubrobacterales bacterium | reverse complement strand
GTAGAACGGCGTGCCGTCCTTGCGGTGGTTGAGCAGGACGACGCGGGCATCGCGGCCCTCGGCCAGCGCCGCGGAGAGCTCGGCCACCGCAGCCGGATCGGTGTCGGGACCCTGCAGGAAGCGGCAGTTGCGCCCGAGGCTCTCGGCGGCCGTGTAGCCCGTGAGCACCTCGAAGGCACCGTTGACGTAGGTCAACGGAAAGCCCGGGACGGTCGCGTCCGCGATCGCGATCCCGGTGTGGACGCCCTCGACCGCACGGGCGACCAGCTCGACGGTGGACGTCACGCTCATCAGCGCACGAACCTAACCGCCGCGGTCACCCGACGCGGGCCGGGGCTCCTGCCGGTCCGGAGTCGCACCCGCCCTCCCCCACGCCGGTCCTAGGATCAGCGCATGGCGATCGACGAACCGCTCATCCGCCGCCGCGTCGACATCGACGCCGCCGAGGCGGCCGCCGCGCAGCTGCTGGAGGCACTCGGAGCCGACCTGGGCGACGAGGGCCTGCGCGACACCCCGCGCCGCATGGCCAACTCCCTGGCCGAGCTGCTCACCCCGCTCCCCTTCGAGGCGACGACGTTCCCGAACGACCGGGGGTACGACGAGCTGGTGCTCCTCCGCGACGTGCCCTTCCACTCCCTCTGCATGCACCACCTGCTGCCGTTCCACGGCGTGGCGCACGTCGCCTACCTCCCCGGGGAGCGGATCATCGGTCTGTCGAAGCTCGCCCGGATCGTCGAGCACTTCTCGCGCGACCTCCAGGTCCAGGAGCGCCTCACCGTCCAGGTCGCCGACTGGCTGCAGGACGAGCTGCGCCCGCGGGGCGTCGGCGTCGTCCTGCAGGCCGAGCACACCTGCATGACGATGCGCGGCGTCCGCAAGCCTGGCTCGAAGACCGTCACGTCCGCCGTGCACGGGCGCCTGCGCGAGGACCCGCGGACCCGGCAGGAGTTCCTCGACCTCACCCGGGGCTAGTGAGGATGCCCGCGCCTGGCCTCACCGATCTCCTCACCCAGCTGCGTGCGTGCCGCTGGGTCGACCTCACCCACGCCTTCGAACCCGGCATCCCCCACTACGGCGGGTTCCCGGACGAGGAGCGCACGGTGCTCTACCACTTCGACGAGGGCGTCGGGACGATGGGCAGCGGCTTCCTCGCCCACGAGTACCGCCACGTCGGGCAGTGGGGAACCCATTGCGACCCGCCGGCGCACTTCGCACGCGGCGGGCGCACCCAGGACGAGATCGGCGTCGAGGAGATGGTGCTCGAGCTCGTGGTGCTCGACGTCTCGGCGGCGGTGGCCGCCGATCCCGACCTCGTGGTGGGCGCGGCGGAGATCCTGGCCGACGAGGTGCGCCACGGCGCGATCCCGGCCGGCGCCTTCGTCGCGCTGCACACGGGTTGGGGCGGGCACTGGCCCGACGGGGACGCGATGGCCAACCGCGACGGCGACGGCGTGGCCCACTCCCCCGGCTGGGGCGAGGACGCGCTGCGCCTGCTCGTCGAGGAGCGCGGCGTCACCGCGATCGGGCACGACGTGACGGACACCGATCCCGGCGCACGGGTGTCGGCCGGCGAGGTCCCGGCGGAGACCTACGTGCTCGGCGCCGACCGCTGGCAGCTCGAGCTGATGGCCAACCTCGGTGACGTGCCCGCCCGCGGCGCACTGCTGGTGGCGACGTGGCCGAAGCCGAAGGGCGGCACGGGCTTCCCGGCGCGTGCCTTCGCGATCGTCCCCGCCGGCGGCTGAGCCTGGCCGCGGCGCTCAGCGCCGCTTGGCGCCGGTGAACCGCTTGGGCAGCGGCACCGGGGAGAGCTGGTCGACCGCCGCGCCCGCGAAGGCCCGTGGGTCGAGCTTCGCCGTGAGGGCGCGCAGCTCGTCGCGTTCGGCCGGCGAGAGGTCGCGGCGCCGGCGCAGGAGCTCGACGACGCGGCGCCGCTCCCCCGCGGTGAGGTTCGTGACGTGGCGGCGCGCAAGCAGCGCGATCTGCGCGATCGCCACAACCTTGAAGAGCGGGATCTGCTTGGCCAGCCGGCCCTCGGCCAGGCGTTTGATCATCCGGAACACCATGAGCCTCGGGCTTGCCCGGGCGGGCGCCGGCTCACGCCCGTGGCACCGCGCCGAAGGTCACCCGGAAGCGCGCGCCGCCGAGCGGCGAGTCGTCGAGGTCCACCGAGGCGCCGTGGTGTCCCGCCTGCTGAGCGACGAGCGCGAGGCCGAGCCCCGAGCCCGGGATCCCGGTGCCCTCCACCCGGGCGAACGGCTCGAAGACACGCTCGCGATCGGCGGCGGGCACCCCCGGGCCGTCGTCCTCGACCGTGAGGCGGGGGCCGGCCGGCTCGAGTGTCACCCGAACGGTCCCCCCCGGCTGACCGTGGCGCGCAGCGTTGGCGACCAGGTTGTCGACGAGGAGCCGGATCCCCGGCTCCCATCCCTCGACGTCCGCCGCCGCTTCCGGGAGGCGGACGTCCCAGTGGATACCCGGGTGGCGGGCGGCCGCGGCCTCGACGCTCTGATCGGTGACGTCCGCGAGGTCGACCCGGGTGTGCTCGAGCGGCGCGGCGTCCCCGCGGGCCAGCGCCTGAAGACCGTCGAGGAGCGCGACGAGGCGGTGCTGCTCCGAGAGCGCGGCGTCCAGCAGCTCCGCGCGCCGCGCGTCGGCGATCTCGGGGTGGCGCCGCAGCGCGGAGAGGGTCGCGGACACGCTGGTCAGCGGCGTGCGCAGCTCGTGGCCTGCGTCCGCGGTGAAGCGCCGCGTGGCGGCGAGCGCCCGTTCGCGGTCGCTCGCCGAGCGCGAAAGCCGGGCGAGCATCGCGTCGAAGCTCGCGGCCAATGCACGCAACTCGGCCGGGCCGTCGTCGACGGGGATGCGGCGGTCGAGGTCCTCGTCCCCGGCGATGCTGCCGGTCAGGCGGCGCAGCCGGCCGAGCGGGCGCAGCAGCCCCGCGGTCGCCAGCCAGGTGGCCGCGGCCGCCACGAGCAGCGCCAGCCCCCCGACCAGCGCGAGGTTGCGGTTCAGCTCGCGCTGGCGGCGCTCCGTGCGGTCCAGCCGCGTCGTCACCTCGTAGCGGGCCAGGCCGCCCAGCGACGGGTCGTCCAGCGCAGTCGTGAGCACGCGGTAGGGCCGGCCGTCCAGCGAGACGGTCTGCAACCCGTTGCGCGGTGCCAGCCGCGCGGCGCCCCGGACCGGCGGCAGGTCACCGGACTTGACCAGCACGATCTTGCCGAGCACCAGGCGCAGCGAGCTGCCCGAGGCGCGCAGCACCGCGTTCAGGCGGTTGTCGGTCGGCGGCAGCTCCTGGTTGACCGCCGCGAGCGCGGCCACGCGCGAGAGCTCGGCGGTGCGCTGCAGCTGGCCGTCCAGCCGCTGGCGCTCCGAGCGCCCGACGTACCGCGAGACGGTGGCGCCGAAGACCAGCAGCACGACCGCGATGACGGCGACCACCCCGAGGGTCAGGCGCCCTCTCAGACTCCGCATGCCGCGCAGCCTAGGGACGCAGTACGAAGCCGACGCCCCGCACCGTGTGCAGCAGCCGCGGCTCGTCGGCGGCTTCCAGCTTGCGCCGCAGGTAGCCGACGAAGACGTCGGCGACGTTCGTGCCCGGATCCCACGTGTAGCCCCAGATGTCCTCGTGCAGGCGCTTGCGATCGAGCACCTCGCCGGGGTGACGGGCGAAGAGGTGCAGCAGCTCGTACTCGCGGCGCGTCAGGCCGAGGTCGCGGCCCGCCCGGCGCGCGGCCTGCTCGGCGGGCACCAGCTCGAGGTCGCCCACCTTCAGCGCGGCGTCGGCGCCGACGGGGCGACGGCGCAGCAGGGCGTGCAACCGCGCGGCGACCTCCTCGAGCGCGAAGGGCTTGACGACGTAGTCGTCGGCGCCGGCCTGCAAGCCGCGGACGCGGTCGTCGACCTCGTCGCGGGCCGACAGGACGCAGACGGGCACGTCGTCGCCCCGGCCGCGGAGCTGCTCGAGCACCTCCAGCCCGCCGAGATCGGGCATCGCGAGGTCGAGCAGCACGACGTCCGGGTCCATCGTCTCGGCGGCGGCCAGGCCCGCCCGCCCACCCGAGGCCGGGATGACCCGAAAGCCCTCGAGCTCGAGCCCGGCACCCACGGTCCGCCGGATGCCGGCGTCGTCGTCGACCAGCAGGACCAGCGGTCCCGGGGTCGCGGCGGCGTCAGCCACGCGAGACGCTCTCGCAGTCCCGGGCGACCTTGTCGTTCCGGTCGGCGACGACCCGGTCACGCCCGGGCCCGCACTTGACCAGGTCGACCTCGCCGTCGCGGGCGAAGATCGTGTCGTTCCCGGAGCCGCCGATGAGCACGTCGCGCCCGGGTCCCCCGATGAGTCGGTCGCGACCGGACCCGCCGAGGAGGTAGTCGTCGCCCGCCCCGCCGTTGAGACGGTCGTTCCCGCCCTGCCCGTAGAGCGTGTCGTCGCCGCCGCGCCCGTTCAGGACGTCCGCGTGGTTCGTTCCCACGAGCCTGTCGTCGCCACGTCCGCCGTTCGTCGTCGCGGCGACGGCCAGCGCCGGTCCGGACAGGACGAGGGCCGCGAGGAGCAGGACGATGGAACGGCGCATCGCCCGAGGATGACGGACGCACCGCCCCGCGCGTCGTCCTGACCGCGTTCCTCACACGTTCCTCACGGCGCGTGAGGACTTCCTGAGACCCGTCGCACTTCGGGGCCGACAGGCGACATGGTGCTCCTCGACCTACACCGAACCACCAGGAGGAACCGCATGCTCGACATGAAGAAGCACACCGTCGCCGCCGTCGCGACCATCGGCCTACTCGTTCCGGCCACCGCGATGGCCGCCACCATCACCGGTGGTCCGGGCTCGGAGCGCCTGAAGGGCACCAAGTACGCCGACGTCATCGACGGCAACGGCGGCAACGACCACATCCGCGGCTTCGGCGGCAACGACAAGCTCACCGGCGGCTCGGGCAACGACCGCATCTTCGGCGGCTCCGGCAACGACATCCTGTTGGGCGTCCAGGGCAACGACTACCTCAACGGCGGCTCGGGCGACGACACGATCTCCGGCGACGCCAACGGCACGGGCGACCTGACCTCCTACGACCGCATCTTCGGCGGCTCGGGCAACGACACGATGCGCGGCGGCGACTCCCGCGATCTGATCGCCGGCGGTTCGGGCAACGACACGTCGTTCGGCGAGAACGGCAACGACCTCATGTCCGGCGGCAAGGGCGACGACACGCAGGACGGCGGCGCGGGCAACGACCGCATCTTCGCCAACCTCGGCGTCGACACCACCTACGGCGGCGACGGCAACGACGACCTCTGGGCGCTGGCCCGTGGCGACGTACACCCCGGCCCCAACGGCGCAGTCGACCAGGTCGGCGACACGCTGGACGGCGGCAACGGCAACGACCGCTTCCACACCCGCGACGGCGAGGTCGACCGCATCACCTGCGGCCCCGGCAACGACACCGCGCTGCTCGACCAAGTCGACGTCATCACCGACGCCACGAACGAGAACCCGAACGGCTCCTGCGAGACCGTCGTGCGCAAGGCCCCGAAGGTCAAGGACTCGAAGACCGAGGACGCCCAGCAGTCCCCGAAGGAGCAGAACCAGACCGCCTAGGTCACACCGCTCCACCCTGCAGCGCGACGCGCCGTCCCGGGCTCCCCGGGACGGCGTTCGTCGTTCCGCGTCCGGCCAGCAACCCGAGGGCGGCGGCGGCCAGGCAGGCCAGGCCACCCACGGCCAGGCCGATCCGCGGCGATGCGCCCTCGGAGATCGCCCCCACGAGCGGCCCGCCGATCGGTGTGGTGCCGAGGAACGCCATCGACCACAGCGCCATCACGCGGCCGCGGAACTGCGGCTCGGCGGCGAGCTGGAGCGTCGAGCTCGCGGTCGACAGGAAGCAGGTGCTGGCCGCGCCGACCGCCAGCAGCGCGGCCAGGGCGAGCGGCAGCGTCGGGGCTACGGCCGCCAGCAGTACGGCCGCGCCGAAGAGTCCCGCGAGGATGCCGAGCGAGCGCAGGCCGACCCTGACGTGCGCCGCCAGCCAGAGGCCGCCGGCCACCGCGCCGACGCCCATCGCCGACGTCATCAGCCCGTAGGCGCCCGGGCCGCCGCCCAGCGGGCCTTGTGCGAGCAGCGGCAGCGAGACCGGGAACTCGTAGGCGAGCGTCCCGACCAGGGTCATCATCACCAGCGGGACGGAGAGCGCCGGCGTCGCGCGGACGTACCGCCACCCCGCCACGATCTGCCCGGGCGCGCGGTCGACCGGTGGCGCGCTGCGCAGCGTGGCGTGGTCCAGGCGGGAAAGCGCAAGCACGACCGCGGCGAAGCTCGCGGCGTTGACCAGGAAGCAGACGCCCACGCCCGTGGTTGCGATGAGCCCGCCGGCCAGCGCGGGCCCGACCGCACGCGCGACGCTCGTGACGACGTTGTTGAGGCTCACAGCGTTGGCCAGCAGCGCGGGATCGACGACCTCCGCCGGGAAGGACTGCTGCGCCGGCGCGGCGACCGATCGCACCACCCCGAGCGCGAAGGCGAGCCCGAAGACCATCGCGAGCGTCACGAGCCCGGTGACGGCGAGGAGTCCGAGTACGAGCGCCAGGACCCCCGAGAGCACGTTGGTCGCCACGAGGAGGCGTCGCTTGTCGACGCGGTCGGCCACCAGGCCCCCGTAGGGCCCGAGCACGAGGACCGGGAGCAGCTGCACGGCGATGACCAGCCCCAGCACGGTTCCCGAGTGGCTGAGCTCCAGGACGAGCCAGGCCTGGGCGACCGCCTGCATCCAGGTCCCGACCAGCGAGACGACCTGCCCCGTGAGGTAGCGGCGGTAGTTCGCGACGGCGAGCGCGGCGAAGGTCGGACGACGGCTCACGCTGGCGCCGGCAGACCGGCGAGAGACTCGAGCGCCGGCAGGGCCGCCAGCAACGCGTCGACCTGCTCCGGGTCCAGACCGGACAGGCGCTCGGCCAGCACCTCCGTGCGACGCGCCTTGAGCTGCTTGGCGCGCGCGGCGCCGGTGGCGGTCGCCCGGACGAGCGTCGCGCGCCGGTCGGCGGGGTCGGGCGCGCGCGAGACGAGCCCGGCGGCTTCGAGGTCGGCCAGGACGCGCGAGGCCATCGTCGGGTTGATTCCCTCGGCCGCGGCGAGGTCCCCGGCGCGGAGCGCGCCCCTGGCGGCCAGGAGCCCGAGCACGCCGGCGCGGGACGGCGTGAGGCCCTCGTCGACGGCGAGGCGGCGCAGGTCGCGGGCCAGGCGCAGCAGCGCGACGCGCAGCCGGGCGATGTCGTCCCGGTGAAGCTCAGGTGCGATTTTCGTTTGCCTGCCGATAAGCAACAGTGTAGCGCTTCGCCGGGTCCCCCACCCCGGCCGCCAGCCGGCGGGCGAACAGGACCGCCGCGACCGCCGTCGCGAGGTTGAGGCTCGAGACGCCAGGCGCCATCGGCAGCGCCAGCCGCGCGTCGGCCCGCGCCAGCAGCACCTCGGAGCAGCCGTGGCGCTCGGTGCCGAAGGCCAGGATCGCGCGCGGCGGGACCGCCGAGGGCTCGAACGGCTCACCTGCCGGATCGAGCGCCAGCAGCGGCCGCCCCGGCCCGGGAATCGCGTTCAGGCGGTACACCGGCAGGGCGAAGTGAAGCCCGGCCGCCCCCCGCACCGCGTCGGGATGCCAGGGGTCCTGGCGCCCCGTCGTGAGGACGCCGGCGGCACCGGCGCCGGCGGCCACGCGCACGCAGGCGCCGAGGTTGCCGAGGTGTCGCGGGTCCTCGAGCAGCACGAGCGGCTCGGGGCCCGCGTCGCCGAGCAGGACGTCGGGATGCGGGAGCCGCGGCCGGCGGGCGATCGCGACCAGCTGCGCGCGCGGGACGACGGCCGCGAGCGCATCGCGCTCGACCTCCTGGACGCGGCGCAGGTCGACGTCGGGGGCGAGGTCCGCCCGCAGCCCTTCGAGCTCCTGCCGGTCGGCCGTCCACGCCCCGAGCAGCTCCGCGCCGAAGCGCTGGGCGTGCTTGAACGCGTGGAAGCCTTCGAGCACGACGAGCGACGGCTCGCGCCGAGCGCGGGCGACGTCGGCGAGTGCCAGGACGGGCGCCGGGGCGGGCGACGGCTCCATCAGTCGATCGTAGGGCCGGAGTCGCAGCTGCCCGGGTATCGACCCCGGCATCCCGGGGTCGAGCCCGAGCAGAAGGGCTCGGCCAGGGCCGACCTACACTCGGGGCGTGGCGATCAATCGCAGCACCCCGGGGGCCGAGCCGCTGCGGCCGGAGTCCGTCGGCCGCCACGAGGAGCGCCGGAGCCCGGGCACGCGTCTGGCCACCGGGACGCTCGCCTGCCCGGCCTGTGACGCCCCGGTCTCCCCGGGGCCCGTGTCGCTCGCCCCCCGCGACCCGCTCCGCTGCCCGGTCTGCGACCACGCCGGACGCGTCCGCGACTTCCTCTCGCTCGCGGTGCCCTCCCGCCCCGCGCGCGTCGTCGTCCGGGTGGTGCACGGCGCGCCCGCTTCCCGCCGCACCGCACCGGCGCGGTGAGCGCCCCCGCGCGCAACCTCGTCAACCTCAAGGCGGTCGACAAGGGGTACGGCAGCCGCTCCGTCCTGCGGGACGTCACCCTCGGCGTCGCCGCGGGCGACCGCATCGGCGTCGTCGGGCGCAACGGGGACGGCAAGTCGACGCTCATGCATCTCATCGCCGGGTCGGAGACGCCGGACACCGGTGCCGTGACGCGTTCCGGCGACCTCGAGCTCGCCCACGTCGGCCAGGGCGACACGCTCGACGACGCCGCGACGATCCGCGACGAGCTCGTCGGCGGCCTCGCCGACCACGAATGGGCCCGGGACAAGCGCTTCCGGGCGGTCCTCGACGGCCTCCTCGGCGGCGTCGCTATCGCGCGCTTCCCCGACGGGCTCGACACTCGCATCGGCCCCTTGTCCGGCGGCGAGCGTCGCCGCGTCGCGCTGGCGCGACTGCTGCTCGGCGAGCCCGAGCTGCTCCTGCTCGACGAGCCCACGAATCATCTCGACGTCGAGGGGGTCGCCTGGCTGGCAGGCCACCTGGCCGCCCGCCGCGGGACGATGATGGTGATAACCCACGATCGCTGGTTCCTCGACGCGGTCTGCACGCAGACCTGGGAGGTCAGCGACGGCACGGTCCACCAGTACGAGGGCGGCTACGCGGCCTACGTGCTCGCGCGGGCCGAGCGCGACCGTCAGGCCGCCGCGCAGGACGCCCGCCGCCAGCAGTTGCTCCGCAAGGAGCTCGCTTGGCTGCGTCGCGGCCCGCCCGCGCGCACCTCGAAGCCGAAGTTCCGGATCGAGGCGGCGAACGCGCTGATCGCCGACGAGCCGGAGCTGCGGGACACCGTCGAGCTGCTGCGCTTCGCCAGCGCGCGCCTCGGCGGCAAGGTCCTCGACGCGGAGCACGTCTCCGTCGCCTTCGGGGAGGACGTGCTCCTGCGCGACGTGACCTGGCGGCTCGGCCCGGGTGACCGCGTGGCGCTCGTCGGGGTCAACGGGGCGGGCAAGAGCACGCTCGTCGACCTGCTCGGCGGCGAGCGCGCCCCGGACGCCGGCAGCGTGGAGCGCGGGGCGACCGTCCGCCTGGCCCACCTCTCGCAGGACACCGCCGAGATCCCGGGACACCTGCGCGTCCTCGAGTCCCTGGAGCAGATCCGCGGGCGTGCGACGCTCGGCGACGGGCAGGAGCTCACCGCCGGGATGCTCTGCGACCGCTTCGGCTTCCGCGGCGGCCGCCAGCGCACGCTGGTGCGCGACCTGTCGGGCGGCGAGCGGCGGCGGCTGCAGCTGATGCGCCTGCTCATGGACGAGCCCAACGTCCTGCTCCTCGACGAACCGACGAACGACCTCGACATCGACACGCTCACCGCCCTGGAGGATCTCCTCGACGGCTGGCCGGGGACCCTGGTGGTCGTCTCGCACGACCGCTGGTTCGTCGAGCGCGTCTGCGACGACGTCTGGGCGCTGATGGGCGGCGGGGCGCTGCGCCACCTGCCGGGGGGCATCGACGAGTACGTCGCGCTGCGGACGGCGGAGCGCGAGCGCGAGCAGCCGCCGGTCGTCGCTCCCGCGGCGACGGTGTCCGCCTCGGCAGCCGACACCCGCGCGGCGCGC
>JBBQZE010000108.1:0-10339 GCA_038207985.1 Solirubrobacterales bacterium | reverse complement strand
ATCTGGGACGACCACGTCGTCCTCGCGGATTCCGGCGCGCCCAGCGTCCTGGCGATCGACCTCCACCTCGTCCACGAGGTCACGAGCCCCCAGGCCTTCGACGGCCTGCGCCTCGCGGGGCGCACCGTGCGCCGGCCCGATCGCACGCTCGCGACGGCCGACCACAACGTCCCGACGGACGGCACGCCCGTCGCCGCGCGCATCAAGGACCAGCTCTCCCGCGTGCAGGTCGAGACGCTCGAGGCCAACTGCGCGGAGTTCGGCATCCCGATCTACTCGCTGGGGTCCGAGCACCAGGGCCTCGTGCACGTGATCGGGCCCGAGCTCGGCGTCACTCAGCCCGGCATGACCATCGTCTGCGGCGACTCGCACACCGCCACCCACGGTGCGTTCGGCGCCCTGGCCTTCGGCATCGGCACCTCCGAGGTCGAGCACGTCCTGGCGACGCAGTGCCTCACGCAGGGCAAGCCGAAGTCGATGCGGATCACCTATACGGGCGAGCTCGGCTACGGCGTCACCGCGAAGGATCTCATCCTCGCCACCATCGGGCAGATGGGCGTCGACGGCGCGGCGGGCCACGTCGTCGAGTTCGCCGGCGACGTCGTGCGCGGGCTCTCGATGGAGGGCCGCATGACGATGTGCAACATGACCATCGAGGGCGGCGGGCGCGCGGGCATGATCGCCCCCGACGAGACGACGCTCGCCTACCTGCGCGGGACGCCCGGGTTCAAGGACGACGTCGACGTGAGCTGGATGCACACGGACGCGGCCGCGGCCTTCGACAAGGAGATCACCGTCGACGCGTCTGCAGTCAGCCCGATGGTCTCCTGGGGCACGAACCCCGCCCAAGTCGCCCAGGTCACCGCCGCCGTCCCCGAGCCGGGTTCGGAGGGCGAGGAGCGCGCGTTGGAGTACATGGGGCTGCGCGGCGGGACGCCGATCCAGGAGATCACGCTGGACCGGGTGTTCATCGGGTCGTGCACCAACTCGCGCATCGGCGACTTGCGCGCGGCCGCCGAGGTGGTCGCGGGGCGCAAGGTCGCCGCGTCGGTGAACGCGATGGTCGTCCCGGGCTCCGTGGCGGTCAAGGCGCAGGCCGAGGCCGAGGGGCTCGACGAGGTCTTCCGCGCGGCCGGCTTCGACTGGCGGGCCGCAGGCTGCTCGATGTGCCTCGGGATGAACCCCGACATCGCGGCGCCGGGCGAGCGCGTCGCCTCGACGAGCAACCGCAACTTCGAGGGGCGCCAGGGCAAGGGCGCACGCACCCACCTCGTCTCGCCCCAGATGGCCGCCGCGGCCGCCATCGAAGGGCGCTTCGTCGACATCCGCGATTGGACCTAGGAGCAGACATGGACGCCATCGAGACCATCACGTCTCCCGTCTCGGTCCTTGACCGCGACGACGTGGACACCGACCAGATCATCCCGAAGCAGTTCCTCAAGCGGGTGGAGCGGACCGGGTTCGGCGAGTTCCTCTTCTACGACTGGGCCAAGGAGCCGGGCTGGGACCTGCCGGTCAACCAGATCCTCGTCACGGGGCGCAACTTCGGGTGCGGCTCGTCCCGCGAGCACGCGCCGTGGGCGCTCGAGGACTACGGCTTCAAGGCCGTCATCGCCGAGAGCTTCGCGGACATCTTCAAGTCGAACTGCACGAAGATCGGGCTGCTGCCGGTCCAGCTGACCCACGGCGAGATCTCCTCGATCCGGGAGACCGGCCACGCGCAGGTCGACCTCGCCGCGCAGGAGGTCCGCTGGGAGGGCGGCACGGCGCACTTCGACATCGACCCGGAGACCAAGCACCGCCTCCTCAACGGGCTCGACGACATCGCGCTGACGCTCGCCCAGGACGCCGAGATCGGCCGCTACGAAACGGACCGCGAGCGGATCGGGCCGGTCACCACGTCGCTGTCCTGAGGCCGCGGAGGCGCCGAGTGCCGGATCCCTGCCACCGGTCGACAATCATCCGGCACTCGGCGGCTGGGAGGGGGTCGCGTCCAGGACGAGCCCGGCGGCGCTGGCCACGTTCAGCGAGTTGACGGAGCCCCATTGGGGCAGCGCCACCACCGCGTCGCAGGCGCGCAGGTGGGGTGGGGAGAGGCCTCGGACCTCGTGGCCTGCGACGAGCACGGCCGCGTCCGGCAGCACGGTGCCCGCCAGCGGCGTGCCACCCTGCTCGAGCGCCACCACCGCCCTCCCCTCGGCACGTGCCCAGGCGACCACGTCGTCGAAGCCCTGAACCCGCCAACGGTCGCCGAGCGGCGCGCGGCCGGGCCCCGGGTCGGCAGCGGTGATGACCCCTGCGGCGCCCGCCGCGAGGGCGTTGCGGCAGGCCATCACGGCGTTGAGCGGCGTCTGCGCGTCCGGCAGGTGGACCCACCAGTCACGCCGCTGCGCCCACGCGAAGCGCTCCACCCACCAGTCGAACGGCAGCGCGGCCCGCTGCTGCGCCCGCGTGAGCCCGGCCCAGGCGCCGCCTCCCGGCCGTGCTGACCCGTGTTGCGCACCGTGGACAACGCCAACACGGGTCAGTTCGCTGCCGGGCGGGTGAGCTGGCGGGTGGCGCAGACGCCACAGGAGGAGGTGGGCGAGCATCACCGGCGACGTGGCCGGGCCCCAGCCGCGCGGCGGGCCGAAGCGCGCGTCGCAGGTCGCCGCGAGCGCGGGGGAGAGGCCGAGGCCGTCGTGGCCCAGCAGGTAGGTCGCGTCCGGCCACAGCGCATCCGGGAGCGGTGGCAGGACCGGGTCGGCCTCGACGGCGACGAGCGGTGCGCCCTCCGGGGCGTCGAGCACCCGGATCGGCTCGTGCTGGTGCGTTCCCGCGGTGGCGCGCTTGTTGTACCGGCCGCCCCCGACGAGCTGCAGCCCGCCGCCGGCGAACGCGTTGTGCGCGCGGACGATCGCCCCGACGCCGCCGTCGATGCCCGTGTTCTCGACGGCGATCCGCCAGCCCGCGCGTCGCGGGTCCATCCACGCGCGGACTCCTGCGTCGTCCAGCCCCCGCAGCTCCGCTCGACGCCCCATCCACCCCCACCGTAGGCTGCCGGGCTCCATGGACATCGACGTCATCGCCCAAGTCATCGCCTACGCCGCCGTCGGCCTCGCAGTGCTGGCCGGAGGCTTCCTGGTCCTCGATCTGCTCACCCCGGGCAAGCTCGGCCAGCTCGTCATGGACCGCAACCCGAACGCCGCGATCCTTTCCTCGGGCATCCTCGTCTCGCTCGGGCTCATCCTCTTCTTCGCGATCTTCTTCTCCGACGTCGGGTGGGGCGGCCTGGACGACGCCGCGGTCTACGGCGTCGTCGGCGTGGCGGCGCAGGCCGCGGGCTTCTTCGTGCTCGACCTGCTCATACCGGGCCGCCTGGCCTCGATCTGCGAGGAGCCGACCTTGCACCCCGCGGCCTTCGTGGCGGCGGCCGGCCAGTTCGCGGTCGCCCTCGTGGTCTGCGCGTCGCTGACCTGACCTCCGCCGGCGCGCTGCTCAAATAGCCTCCGGCGCATGCCCCACATCGTCACGCTGCCCGGCGACGGGATCGGCCCGGAGATCGTCGCGCCGACCCTGGAGCTGCTGCGGCGGCTCGTCCCCGACCTGACCTCCGAGGAGCACGTCTTCGGCGGCGCGAGCATCGACGCGCACGGCACGGCGATGACCGACGACGTGCTCGCGGCGATGCGCGCGAGCGACGCGGTCCTCCTCGGCGCGGTCGGCGGCCCGAAGTGGGACACCACCGATCCCGCCGCCCCGCGCCCCGAGCAGGGCCTGCTCGGGATGCGCAAGGAGCTCGGCCTGTTCGCCAACCTGCGCCCGGTGAAGCCGATCCCCGCGCTCTACGACGCGAGCCCGCTCAAACGCGAGGGCATCGAGGGCACCGACCTCCTGGTCGTCCGCGAGCTCACCGGCGGCATCTACTTCGGCGAGAAGACCCGTACGGAGACCGACGCCAGCGACCTCTGCCACTACACCGTCGCCGAGGTCGAGCGCATCGCCCGCGTCGCCTTCCGCGCCGCGCGGCGCAAGGTCACGTCGGTCGACAAGGCGAACGTCATGGAGACCTCCCGCCAGTGGCGCCAGACCGTGCACGCGATCCATGCCGCGGAGTTCGCCGATGCGACGCTGGACGACCTGCTGGTCGACAACGCCGCGATGCAGCTCGTCGCGAACCCCAGCGACTTCGACGTCATCGTCACCGAGAACCTCTTCGGGGACATCCTCAGCGACATCGCCGCGATGCTCACCGGCTCCATCGGCATGCTGCCGAGCGCCTCGCTGGGCGAGGAGGGCGCCCCGGGCGTCTTCGAGCCCGTCCACGGCTCGGCCCCCGACATCGCCGGCACGGGCGCGGCGAACCCGCTCGCGACCTTCCTCTCGGCGGCCCTGCTCCTGCGCCACGGCCTGGGGCTCGAGGGCGAGGCCCAGGCGCTAGAGTCGGCCGTCGACCGCGCGCTCGCCGAGGGCTTGCGCACCCGCGACCTCGGCGGCACCGCGAGCACCGACGAGGCCACCGCCGCCGTGCTCGCCGCGCTGTAGGAGGACCGTCGTGGAGCAGGCCGAGCTCATCTGGATGAACGGCGACTTCGTCGCCTGGGAGGACGCGAAGGTCCACGTCCTCACCCATGGCCTGCACTACGGCACGGGCGTCTTCGAGGGCGTCCGCTGCTACGACACGGAGATCGGGCCCGCGGTCTTCCGCCACGCCGAGCACGTCGACCGCCTGTTCAAGTCGGCCGAGCTCTACTACATGCCGCTCCCGTTCACCCGCGAGGAGCTGCGCACGGCGACCCTCGAGCTGATCGGCCGCAACGGCCTGCGCGAGTGCTACGTCCGCCCGATCGCGTTCCGCGGCTACGGCACGATGGGCCTGTTCCCGCTCGAGGCGCCCGTCGACGTCGCGATCGCCTGCTGGCCGTGGGGCGCCTACCTCGGCGACGCCGGCAAGCGCGACGGCATCCGCGCGAAGGTCTCGAGCTGGCGGCGGATCTCGCCTGACTCGCTGATCCCGACCGCAAAGGCCACGGGTCAGTACTTGAACTCCATCCTGGCCAAGATCGAGAGCCACAAGGCGGGCTACCAGGAGGCCATCCTCCTCGACGACCAGGGCCGCGTCTGCGAGGGCTCCGGGGAGAACATCTTCGTCGTCCGCGACGGGGTCATCACGACGCCGCCACTGAGCGCGTCGATCCTCGACGGCATCTCACGCCGAACCGCCATCACCCTGGCCCGCGACCTCGGCTTCGAGCTCGTCGAGCGCGACCTGGCCCGCGCCGAGCTCTACCTCGCCGACGAGGTCTACCTCACCGGCACGGCGGCTGAGCTCGTGCCCGTCCGCGAGATCGACGACCACGCGATCGGCACCGGCAAGCCCGGCGAGGTCACCCAGGCCGTCCAGCAGGCCTTCGAGGACGCGCTGCACGGCCGCACGGAGCGCTACCGCGAGTGGCTCGACCCCGTGACGGCGTTCGTCGACGCCCCATGACGCTGGAGCTCTACGACGCCACGCTGCGCGACGGCATGCAGGGCGAGGGCATGTCGCTGACCGTGGGGGAAGAGGTCCGCGTCGCGCACGCCCTCGACGATCTCGGCATCCACCTCGTCGAGGCGGGCTTCCCCGCGTCGAACCCGAAGGACTCCGAGCTGTTCGCCCTGCTGGCCACGGAGACGTTCCACACCACCACCGTCGTCGCCTTCGGCATGACGCGCCGCCGCGGCGTGGCGGCCTCCGACGACGAGGGCCTGCGGACGCTCGCGCGCTGCTTCGCGCCCGTCTGCACCATCGTCGGCAAGACGTGGGGGCTCCACCTGGAGAAGGTCGTCCGCGTCTCGCGCGAGGAGAACCTCGAGATGGTCGCGGAGTCCGTCGCGTTCCTCGTGGCCGAGGGCAAGCGGGTCATCTACGACGCCGAGCACTTCTTCGACGGCTACCGCGACGACCCGGAGTACGCGCTGGCCTGCCTGCGGGCCGCCGCGGACGCCGGCGCGGAGCGCTTGGTCCCCTGCGACACGAACGGCTCCTCGCTGCCCGGCCAGGTCACCGAGGCGGTCGGCGCCGCCGTGGCGCTGCTCGGCGGCGACCGCGTCGGCGTCCACTGCCACAACGACCTCGAGCTCGGCGTGGCCAACACGCTCGCGGGCGTCGAGGCCGGCGCCACCCACGTCCAGGGGACGATGAACGGGATCGGTGAGCGCACGGGCAACGCGAACCTCGTCTCGATCGTCGGGGCCCTGCAACTCGGGGTCGGCCTCGAGGTCCTGCCCCCCGAGCGCCTGGCGCGCCTCACCCAGACCGCGCACTACGTCGACGAGCTGCTGAACCGGGCGCCCGACGCCCGCCAGCCCTTCGTAGGGCGCAACGCCTTCGCGCACAAAGGCGGGCTGCACATCGCCGGGGTGCGCGCCGAGCCGCGGACCTTCGAGATCGCCGACCCCGCGCTCGTCGGCAACGCCCGCGCGCTGCTGGTCTCCGAGCTCGCCGGTCGCGGCACGATCAGCGAGAAGGCGGCGGCCGCCGGGCTCGAGCTCGACGACGCCGCCGCGGTCCGCGTGGTCGGCCGCATCAAGGAGCTCGAGCACCGCGGCTACCAGTTCGAGGCGGCCGACGCCTCGTTCGAGCTCCTGCTGCGCAAGGAGGCCGGGGAGTACGAGCCGCTCTTCCGCCTGGAGAGCTGGCGCACCACGGTCGAGCAGAACGCCACGGGCCACGTGGAATGCGAGGCGACCTTGAAGGTCTGGATCGGCGAGGAACGCTACGTCCAGGTCGCCGAGGGCAACGGGCCCGTCAACGCGCTCGACGCGGCGCTGCGCAGCATCATCGGCCGCTTCCACCCGCACCTGGCCGACATCGAGCTCGTCAACTACAAGGTGCGCATCCTCGACGAGGCGCACGGCACGACGGCCACGACGCGCGTGCTGCTCGACTCTTCCGACGGCGAGCGCACGTGGGGGACGATCGGGGTCGCCGAGAACGTCATCGCCGCCTCGTGGCAGGCACTGGTCGAGTCGCTGGAGTACGCCGAGCAGCCCGCCCGCGTCCGGACGTGAGCGCGCACGACGAGGTCCCCCTCGCGCAGCCCGTCCTCGGGGAGGAGGAGGAGCGGCGGGTGCTGGAGGTCCTGCGCTCGGGCCAGCTCTCGCTCGGCCCGCGCGTCCCGGCGTTCGAGGGTGCCTTCGCTGCGTTCGTGGGGGCCCCTCACGCCTCCGCCGTCTCCAGCGGGACGGCCGGGCTGCACCTGGGGCTGCGCGCCGCCGGGGTCACCGACGGCGACGAGGTCGTCACGAGCCCGTTCTCGTTCGTGGCCAGCGCGAACGCCGCGCTGTTCGAGCGGGCACGGCCGGTCTTCGCCGACATCGACCCCGTGACGCTCAACCTCGACCCGCGCGCCGCCGCGGCGGCCGTGACCGAGCGGACCACGGCGATCCTCCCCGTCCACATCTTCGGCTACCCGGCCGACCTGCCGGCCTTCGAGGCGATGGGGCTGCCCATCGTCGAGGATGCCTGCGAGGCGCTCGGCGCCCGTCACGGCGACGGGGTCGCGGTCGGCGCCCGTGGCCACACGGCCTCGTTCGGCTTCTACGCCAACAAGCAGCTCACCACGGGCGAGGGCGGCATGGTCCTGACCGCCGACCCGGCCGTGAAGGCGCGGATCGACTCCGAGCGCAACCAGGGGCGCGCGCCCGACATGGGCTGGCTGGACCACGACCGCCTCGGCTTCAACTACCGCATGACCGATCTGCAGGCCGCGATCGGCATCGCGCAGGTCGAGCGCCTGGCGGGGATGCTGGCCGACCGCCGGCGCGTCGCGGGCTGGTACCGCGAGGCGCTCTCCCCGCTCGAGCGGGAGCTCGGCCTCGGCCTGCCCTGCGAGGACCACGGCGGCGACCAACGCGGCTGGTTCGTGTGGGTCGTGCAGGTGCCCGCCGGCACCGACCGCGACGCGACGATCCGGGCGCTGCGCGAGCACGGCGTGCAGTCCAAGCCGTACCTCCCGGCGATCCATCTCATGAGCTTCTACCGAGAGCGCTACGGCCACCGGCCCGGCACCTTCCCGGTCTGCGAGGACGTCGCCGGGCGTTCGGTGGCACTGCCGTTCTTCCCGGCGATGACCCAGGACCAGGTCAGCCGGGTGACAACCGCGCTCGGCACCGTCCTGCACGCGCCACACTGACGACATGGCCGCTGCCCGCCGCCCCTCGCGCAGGGATCCCGCCGCCGCCCGCCGCCGCGCGCAGGCAGTCGGGCTCGTCGGGGTACTCGTCGCCGCCGCGCTGCCCGTGTGGCTCTGGCACGACGTGATCGCGGACATCGCGCGCGTGTCCCGCGTGGACCTCACCGTCGTCTTCGGGTGGGCGCCGTGGACCCTGATGCTCCTCGGGCTGCTGTGTGCCGTCCCGCTCGCCGTCGAGCACCTGCGCGATCGCGACGGCCGCTTCCACCACCGCGGGTCGGGCGCCTGGGTCGGCTGGGGCGTCTCGCTCTACCTGCTCGGCTTCGCCCTGGCCACGCAGGTCGCGCAGATCCACGACCTGCACAGCTGAGCGCCGGCAGGCGCCTCCATACACTCGCGGCCCATGTCGCGCTTCGCCGAACCGCAGCACCCGGTCTTCGCCCGGATGAACACGTCGCTGGGCTACGACCGGCGCCTGTGGCCGCAGGACCTGCGCGGATCCCGGGCCCACGCCCGGATGCTCGCCGCCCAGGGGATCATCGCCGCGGACGAGCGCGACGCGCTGCTCGCGGGCCTCGACGCGGTGGAGGCCGAGCTGCGCGACGGCACGTTCGGCTTCTCCGAGGGCGACGAGGACATCCACATGGCGGTGGAGCGCCGCCTGACCGAGCTCGCCGGGCCGGTCGGCGGCAAGCTGCACACCGCGCGCTCCCGCAACGACCAGGTCGCGACCGACGTGGCGCTGTACTGCCGCGACGCCGCCGACGTCCTCGACGACCACGTCAGTGCGCTGATGGCGACCCTCGTCGAGCTCGCCGAGCGCCACCTCGACGCGCCGCTGCCGGGTTACACGCACCTGCAGCGCGCGCAGCCCGTCCTCCTGGCCCACCACCTGCTCGCCTACGTGTGGATGCTCGACCGCGACCGTGCGCGCCTGCGCTTCGCGCGCGAGCAGGCGGGGCGGCTGCCGCTCGGGGCGGGCGCGCTGGCGGGGGTGAACTTCGCCACCGACCGCGGCATGGTCGCCGAGGAGCTCGGCTTCGCCGGGGTCGCGGAGAACTCGATCGACGCGGTCTCCAACCGTGACTTCGTACTCGACCTCCTGCACTTCGCCAGCACCTGTGCGACCCACCTGAGCCGCCTCGGCGCCGAGCTCGTGCTCTGGAGCAGCCAGGAGTTCGGCTTCGTGACGCTCAGCGACGCGTGGAGCTCAGGCTCCTCGATCATGCCGCAGAAGAAGAACCCCGACGCGGCCGAGCTGCTGCGGGCCAAGGCCCCGCGCGTGGTCGGCCACCTGGCGGGGCTCCACGGCGTCATGCACGCCCTCCCGCTGACCTACAACAAGGACATGCAGGAGGACAAGGAGCACCTCTTCGACGCGATCGACACCGTCGAGCTCAGCCTGCAGGCGGCCGAGGGGATGCTGCGCACCGCGACGTTCCACCGCGAGGCGATGGCCGCCGCGGCTTCCGACGAGCTCCCCGCGGCCACCGACATCGCCGACCACCTCGTCAAGCGCGGCGTGCCGTTCCGCGAATGCCACGGGATCGTGGCCGGGCTGGTGCGGACCGCGGTCGACAGCGGTCGCCGGCTGTCGGACTTCTCCTCAGACGAGCTGCGCGCGATCTCGCCCCACCTCGACGCCGAGGTCCTGACCCTGCTCGAGCCGGCCTCCTGGCTGGAGGGCAAGGACTCCGAGGGCGGGACCGCGCCCGGCCGGGTGCGCGACCAGCTCGCGCTGGCCAAGGCGCTGCTCGCGCCCGCGTGACCGGGCCGCTGCCGGCGGCGTTCTACGACCGTCCCGTCGTCGAGGTCGCCCGCGACCTCGTGGGTTGCGTGCTGCACCACGGCGACGCGTCGGGCCTCGTCGTCGAGACGGAGGCCTACCACCACACGGAGGAGGCCTGCCACGCCTACGTCGGCCTGACGGCACGTACCTCCGTGCTCTTCCGCGAGCCCGGGACGGCCTACGTCTACCGCTCTTACGGCATCCACGCCTTGCTCAACGCGGTGTGCGAGGGCCCCGAGGTGGGGGCCGCGGTGCTCATCCGCGCTCTCGAGCCGCTCACGGGTTTGCGGGAGATGGAAGCGCGGCGCGGGCGCGCCCGGGCGGAGGAGCTCTGCTCGGGTCCGGGCAAGCTGACCCAGGCCGTCGGGATCGAGCTCGCCGAGAACGGATCCTC
>JBBQZE010000107.1:0-10340 GCA_038207985.1 Solirubrobacterales bacterium | reverse complement strand
GAGCGTGCTCATCGCCGTGCCGGTCCTGCTGCTCGGCATGGTCGCGCCCTACGCGATCCGTCTCAGCGTCGACAGCGTCGAGCACGCCGGCCGGGTGGCCGGCCGGCTGTACGCGATCTCGACGGTCGGCTCACTGGTCGGCGTGTTCGCCGCGGCGCTCGTGCTCATCCCCTTCGCGGGCTCGCGCCGCACGTTCCTGGTGTTCGCCGTCGCGCTCGCCCTCGTCGCCGTCGTGCAGCTGCGCCGGCGCGAGCTGCTCCTCGCGCCCGCCGCGATCGCCGCGCTCCTGCTCCTGCCGACCGGCACGCTCAAGGCGGGCGGCGGCGGCCGGGTCATCTGGGAGAAGGAGACGGAGTACCAGTACGCCCGCGTGCTGCAAGCCGACGACGGGACCCGGACGCTCGAGCTCAACGAGGGCCAGGCGATCCACTCCCTCGCTCGGCCGGGGACCGTGCTGACGGGCGACTACTGGGACGAGTTCCTCGTCCTCCCACTCGCTGCCCTGCAGCGGCCGCCCCGGTCGCTGGCGATCCTCGGCAACGCCGCCGGGACGATGGCGAAGGCCTACGGGACGTACTTCCCCGGCACCCGGATCGACGCCGTCGAGATCGACCCGGAGCTGACGCGGGTCGGCCGGGAGCTGTTCGGCATGCGGGCTCCGCGCCTGACCACCCACACCGCCGACGCCCGCCCGTTCCTGCGCAGCACGAAGCAGCGCTACGACGCCATCTTCGTCGACGCCTACCGCCAGCCGTACATCCCCTTCTACCTCTCGACCCGGGAGTTCTTCCGGCTCGTCCACGACCGGCTGAACCCGGGCGGCGTCGTGATCGTCAACGTCGGCCATCCCGAGCGCTCCGACCGCCTCGAGAAGGTCCTCACCGCGACGATGCGCGAGGCCTTCGGCACGGTGGTCCGCGACCCCGCCGAGACGACGAACTCGATGGTGGTCGGCTCCGACGCCCCGGTGAGCGCCGAGCGCCTGCTCACCGCCGCCTCCGGCCTGCCCGACGAGCTGCGCACCATCGCCGCGCGGACGGCCTCGCAACTGCGGCCCGGGCTGCGCGGCGGCCGCGTCTACACCGACGACGTCGCGCCGGTCGAGTGGCTGATCGACGCCTCGATCGTCAAGGTCGCGGCCGACGGCGAGCGCTGAGGCCGGGGGTGTGAGGAGGAGCGGTCCACATGGCAACGCTGCTCCTCACACCCTGCGCTCAAACCGGCGCGGCGTGGCCGATCCAGCGGCCCACGGGCAGCGACGCGGCCGCCGCGGCCAGCGCCTCGGGGGTGAGCGCGGCGGCCCGGGGGAGGAGCGAGACGCTGACGTCGCCGAGCTCGGCGATGGTGGCGGCGTTCGAGCGCTCCATCGCCGACGGCTCCGCGGGCCACGGGGTCAGCACGACGCCGCGCACGTCGAGTCCCGCCGACCATGCCGCCTCGAGGGTCAGCAGCGTGTGGTTGATGGTGCCCAGGCCCGGGCGGGCGGCGACGACGACCGGGAGGCCCAGCGAGCGCGCGTAGGCGCGGACGTCGTAGCCCTGGCCCGCGAGCGGCACGAGCAGGCCGCCGACGCCCTCGACGACCAGGACGCCGTCCGCCGGGGCGGCGGCGCGGGCGGCGTCCTCGAGCGCGGCAGGGTCCAGCGCGGTCCCGGCGGACGACGCGGCGAGGTGTGGGGAGACGGCGGGGCCGAAGGTGACCGGCGCGACCTCCTCGGGCCGCTGCCCCGTGCACGCGGCGAGCAGGACGTGGTCGGGCGGGACCCCCGGCTCGGGCTCGGCGAGGCCGGTCACGACGGGCTTGGCGGCGGCGACCACCTCGCCGCGGCCGCGCAGCACCGCACAGATCGCAGCGGCGAGCACCGTCTTGCCGACCCCCGTGTCGGTCGCGGTGACCAGGACGCCTCGCACCGCTGTCAGGCGGCGCGCACCGGGGGCGCGCCGGTCCGCGAGGGGGCGTCGCGGCGCGCGAGAGGGCCGATGTGGCTCCCCTGCAGCCGGATCGGCCCTCTCGCGGTGCTCTGGGTCGCCGGCGGGGCGTCGCGGGGCGTCGGGCGGGACGGGGACGCGGCGGCGACGGGCATGCCGTCGCCCGGGCGGAAGCCCGCCTGCAGCGCGGCGCGGCCGATCGTGCGCGCGGCCTCGCGCAGCTCGGCGCGCTCGTGGGAGGCCATGACCGCGAGGCGCAGCCGCGATGTGCCCTCGGGCACCGTGGGCGGGCGGATCGCCTGGGCGAAGACGCCGCGGGACAACGCGGCCTCGCAGACGGCCATCGCCAGCGCGGCGTCGCCCACGACGAGCGGCACGATCTGGGTCGCGGAGCCCGAGACGTCGAAGCCCTCGCGGGCGAGCTCGTCGCGCAGGACGACCGCGTTGGCTTGCAGGCGCTCCACGCGCTCCGGCTCCTCCTCGAGCAACTCCAGCGCCGCGAGCGCGCCGGCCGTCGCGGGCGGCGGCAGCGCGGTCGAGAACACGAACGGGCGCGCCGTGTTCACGAGCAGCTCGCGGACCTCGTCGGTGCAGGCGACGAACGCGCCGTAGGCGCCGAGCGCCTTGCCGAGCGTCCCGACCACCACGACGTCCTCCTCGCCGTCGAGGCCCGCTTCGGCGACGGCGCCCCGGCCGCCGGGCCCCACCGCCCCGGTCGCGTGCGCCTCGTCGACGACCAGCCGGGCGCCGTGCTCCCGGCAGGCGGCGAGCAGCTCGGCGAGCGGCGCGACGTCACCGTCCATCGAGAAGACGGAGTCGGTGACGACCAGCGCACGGCCCTCCGGCGCCGCCGCCAGCAGCCGGCGCAGGTGCTCCGCGTCGGCGTGCTCGTAGACCGCGGTGCGCCCACGGGCCAAGCGGCAGCCGTCGACGATGGACGCGTGGTTGAGCGCGTCGGAGCAGATGACGGTGCCCTCGCCGCCGAGCGCGCCGAGCACCCCGAGGTTCGCGAGGTACCCCGACCCGAGCAGGAGCGCCGACTCGGTGCCCTTGAAGGTGGCCAGCCGCTCCTCGAGGCGCTCGTGGATCGTCATCGTCCCGCTGACCAGGCGTGAGCCGCCGCTCCCGGCGCCCCAGCGCAGCGCGGCGTCCGCCGCCGCCTCGCGGACGCGCGGGTGGTCGGCCAGGCCGAGGTAGTTGTTCGAGCAGAGCAGCAGCGCAGGCTTGCCGTCGACCACCACCCGCGGGCCCTGCGGCCCGCTGACCAGCCGCGTCCGCCGGCGCAGCCCGACGGCGTCGAGCTCGGCGAGGCGCTGCTCGATCTCGGCGGACACGGCCGCGCTCCCTCCTACAGGCCGTGGGGGAGGCCGGAGGCAGCGGCGAGCTGCTCGTCCGGCCAGCGGTTGCGGGCCCCGTCGGGCCGCGGCGGGATGACGCCCTTCTTCACGAAGCGAAGCTGCTCCGCGGGGTCCCAGAGCTTGACTTCGATGCCGGCTGCGGCGGCCTGCTCCGGCGTGTCGAGGTAGGTCTCGAGCACGTCCGGCGTCTCGCCCTCCAGCCAGCCCGAGCGGTTGTCCGGGCGGGGCGCCGCGCCGTTGTCCGGCTGCCGGGCGACGTTCAGCCCGAGCTCGGTGAACATCGCGCGGTCCTCCTCGGGAGTCGAGCCGAGCGTCGTCAGGAAGTTGCCCATCATCACGCCGTTGAGCCCGGCCTTGACCGCCAGGCCCTGCAGCTCGCCGATGTTCTCCACGCGCCCGCCACAGAGCCGGAAGAGCGCCTCGGGGAGGATCAGGCGGAAGATCGCGATCCACTTCACGGCCTCCCACGGGTCCATGTGCTCGCGGTCGCCGAACTTCGTCCCAGGACGGGGGTTGAGCAGGTTGATCGGCACCGACGTGGGGTTGATCTTCGCGAGCTCGAAGGCCATCTCGACCCGCTGCTCGCGCGACTCGCCGAGGTTGAGGATCCCGCCGACGCACGTCTCCAGGCCCGCCTCTTCGACGGCCTGGATGGTCCGCAGGCGCCCCTCGTAGCGGACGGTGGAGGAGACCTCGGGGTAGTAGCTCTCCGCGGTCTCGACGTTGTGGTGGACGCGCTGGATGCCCGCCTCCTTCAGCGACTTCGCGCGCGCGACCGACATGTGGCCGACCGAGGCGCAGCGCTTGAGGTTCGTGTGCTCGGCCACGAGGCGGGCGCCGTCGAGGATCTTCTCGAAGTCGCGCTTGGACAGTCCCTGGCCCTGGGTGACCATGCAGAACCGGTGCGCGCCGGCGGCCTCCGCGGCCTTGGCGTGCTCGAGCATCTGCTCGGGCTCCATCATCGCGTGCAGCGGCGTCTCGGCCTCCGCGAAGCGCGACTGGGCGCAGAAGCCGCAGTCCTCCGCGCAGCCGCCGGATTTCGCGTTGACCAGCGAGCACAGGTCCGTGGCGTCGCCGAACTGCTCCTGCCGCGCTCGCCACGCTCGCTCCACGAGCGCCTCGATGGCGGCGTGGTCCTCGAGCTCGCCGAGCTGGCGGGCCTCGTCCGGGCTGATGAGCGGCGGCATGGGCCGGAAGGTTAGGCGCCGGAGCGGACACGCGGCGTCCAGCGCTCCTCGAGGTGCCCGAAGCGCCAGACCGCGATCGCGGCCGCCCAGGTCACGACGAAGAGGCCGACGATGACGTAGCCGACGAGGTTCAGGTCGAGACCGGCCACGACGCCCCACACCCCGCCGTCGAGCCCGAGCTGGTCGCCCAGCACCGAGAGCAGCTCGATGGAGCCCACGCCGAGCGCGACCGCCACGGAGAGCCCCGTGACCGTCATGTTGTAGTAGAGCTTGCGGACGGGCTGGGCGAACGCCCACCCGTAGGCGAAGTTCATGAAGGCGCCGTCGATGGTGTCGAGCAGCGACATCCCGGCGGCGAAGAGAATCGGCAGGCAGAGGATCGCGTAGAAGGGCAGGCCGGACGACGCCGCGCCCCCGGCGATCACCAGCAGCCCGACCTCGGTGGCGGTGTCGAAGCCGAGCCCGAAGAGGCAGCCGAGCGGGTACATGTGCCACGGCTTGGTCACCGAGCGGGTCGCGCGCGAGTAGACCCGGGTCATCACGCCGCCCACGACGAGCTGGTCCTCGAGCTCGCCCTCGTCGCAGCCGCCTGCTCGCATCCGGCGCAGTGTCTTGACGATGCCGACGAGGATCACCGCGTTCAAGAGCCCGATGGCCAGCAGGAACGAGCCGGAGACCACCGGCCCGACCAGCCCCGTCGCCTTGTGCAGGGTCGAGCCGTCGTTCGACACCTCGCCCGAGAGCCCGCGAACGCCCACGACGACCAGGCAGCCGAGCGCGAAGACGACCGTGGAGTGGCCGAGCGAGAAGAAGAAGCCCACGCTGAGCGGGCGCTGACCCTCGCCCATGAGCTTGCGCGTCGTGCCGTCGATCGCCCCGATGTGGTCCGCGTCGAAGGCGTGGCGCAGCCCGAGCGTGTAGGCGGTGATGCCCACGCTCACCCCGAAGACCCCGCCGGTGCTCAGCGGGTAGGAGTGGGGCACCACGAGTGCGAGCAGGATGCCGAAGCCCGCGACGTGCAGGCCGATGACGACGAAGGCGAGGCCCGCGGCGCGACGCCACTCCGCCGGGGTCAGCGCCGCGCGCACGCGTCGCGCCCGCGCGACGCCGCTGGCGGCCCCGCCGCTCACGACCCCGCCTCGTCGAGCGCCGCCGCCACGGCGGCCTGCCCGAAGCTGATCGCCCCGTCACCCGCCGGCAGGCGCTCCGGCAGCAGGATGCGGAGCCCGAGGGACTGCAGCAGCGCCACGGTGCGCTCGAGCAGCAGCCGGTTGGCCCAGACGCCGCCGGCGAGCACCACCGTCGGTGTCCCGTGCTCCTCGGCGAGCCGCGCGCAGGCCGCCCCGGTCGCCTGCGCCACGGCGTTGTGCAGGCGCGCGGACACGAGCGCCGGCGCGACGCCGCCCTCGGCGTCGTCGGCGGCCGCGCGGATGAGCGGACGCGCGTCGAGGATCCCGTCCGCCCGCAGCACAAGCGGGTAGGCGCCGCCGTGGAGCGGGTCGGCGAGCGCTTCGAGCTCGATTGCCGCCTGGCCCTCGTAGGAGCACGTGGCCCGCACGCCGCTCAGCGCGGCGACGGCGTCGAAGAGCCGGCCGACACTGGAGGTCGGCGGCGCGGAGAACCCGCGGCGGGCCATGGTGCAGACGACCTCCCCGTCCTGTGGGCGCACCGCGCCCCGCAGCGCGCGGGGGACGGCCGGAACCTTCGGCCCCTGCTCCCCGGCGGCGACGAGCCACGCCGCCGCCATCCGCCAGGGCTGCCGCGCGGCGCGGTCACCCCCCGGCAGCCCGACCGCCAGGAGGTGCCCGGCGCGGACGGAGCCCCGCAGGCCGCCGACGAGCAGCTCGCCGCCCCAGGCCGTGCCGTCGTCGCCGAACCCGGACCCGTCGAAGATCGCCCCGACCGCCGGGCCGTGCTCGCCGTGCTCGGCCAGCACCGCCGCCAGGTGGGCGTGATGGTGCTGCACGCCGACGTGGCGGACCCCGTCGCGCTCGAGCGCGTACGCCGTCGACGCGTAGTCGGGGTGCAGGTCATGCGCCACGACCTCGGGGGCGACGGCGAACAGGGACTCGAAGTGCGCCACGCCGTCGGCGAACGACTGCCGGGTCGCCGCGTCGTCCAGGTCGCCGATGTGGTGCGAGACCCAGGCGCGGTCGTCCTTGGCCACGCAGAACGTGCTCTTGAGGTGGGCGCCGCAGGCCAGCAGCGGCCGGGGCGCCGGCACCGGGAGCACGAGCCGCCCGGGGACGAGCCCCCGCGCACGGCGCAGGACCGCGGGCCGCCCCGCCGCGACCCGGGCCACCGAGTCGTCCGTGCGCATGTGGATCGGCCGATCGTGGAGCAGCAGCGCGTCCGCGATGCCCGACAGGCGTTCGGCGGCGTCCTCGTCGCGGTAGGCGATCGGCTCGTCGGAGCGGTTGCCGCTGGTCATCACGAGCGGCGCGCCGGCGTCCGCGAGCAGGAGGTGGTGCAGCGGCGTGTAGGGCAGCACGACGCCGAGCTCGCGGTGCACGGGTGCGACCGCGGGTGCGACCCGCGCGTCGTCGCGGCGCCGGGCGAGGACGATCGGGCGGGCGACCGAGCCGAGCAGGGCCTCCTCCTCCACGGAGAGGTGCACGAGCTCCCGGGCCGCCGCGGCGTCGGCCACCATCACCGCGAACGGCTTGTCCTCGCGGTGCTTGCGCCCCCGCAGCCTCGCGACGGCGTCGCGGTCGTCCGCGCGGCACGCGAGGTGGTACCCGCCGAGCCCCTTGACGCCGAGCACGGCCCCCGCCCGCAGCGCAGCGGCCGCGGCAGCGACCGCGTCGAGGTGCGGGCCGGGGGGGACGCCCCCGGCGAGCCGCAGCCGGGGCCCGCAGGCCGGGCAGGCGTTGGGCTGCGCGTGGAAGCGGCGGTCGGCCGGGTCGTCGTACTCCGCCTGGCAGGCCGGGCACATCGTGAACGCGGCCATCGTCGTCCGCGCGCGGTCGTAGGGCACCTCCCGCACGATCGTGAAGCGCGGCCCGCAGTTCGTGCAGTTGGTGAACGGATACCGGAAGCGGCGGTCGGCGGGGTCGAGGAGCTCGGCGAGGCAGTCCGCGCACGTCGCCGCGTCGATGCCCACGAGCGCGCTCGGCTCGCCCGCCCCCCGCGAGCCGACGATGGCGAACTCCGCGGCGCCGCTCGGCGCCAGCTCCGAGACCGCGACGGCGTCGACCGAGGCGAGCGGCGGCGCCAGCGCCGGGAGGTCGGCGATCAGCTGCGCCACGGCGGCGGCCTCGCCCTCGGCGTGCACCAGGACGCCCCGGACGTCGTTGCAGACGAAGCCGGTGAGCGCGAGCTCGCGCGCACGACGCAGCACGAAGGGCCTGAAGCCGACGCCCTGCACCACGCCGGTCACGCGGATGGCGGCGCCGCGCTCGGCCAGCGGCGGCGCCGTCACGGCTGCACCAGGCCGACGAGCGCGTGCAGCACGGTCGCCTGCGCCTCCTGGATGCGCGGGATGTGCTCGCTACGGCTCACCACGACGTGGTCGGCGAGGGACTCCGCGAGGATGCGCCCGCCGTCATAGCCCACCAGCGCGACGGTGAGCACCCCGCGCCGCCGGCACTCGGCCAGGGCGGACAGGACGTTCGGCGAGCCCCCGCTCGTCGAGATCGCGAGCACGGCGTCGCCCTTCTGAGCGTGCGCGATCACCTGCCGCGCGAAGACGGCCTCGTGGCCCACGTCGTTGGCGATCGCGGTAAGGATCGCCGGGTCCTCGCTCAGGTCGATGGCGCGCTGTGGCGAGAGCCCGCGCCCCGGCGGCGGGTGGCGCAGGTCGGCCACCACGTCCATCGCGTCGGTCGACGAGCCGCCGTTGCCCAGCGCCAGCAGCGTCCCGCCGGCGGCCAGTCGCTCGCGGATCGCCGCGCCCGCCGCGAGGATCGCCTCCGCGCCCTCCTCGACCGTGCGCCGGCGCAGCTCGGTGGTCTCGGCCGCCTTGGCGAGCGCCGAGGCCCGCACGTCCGCGAGGACGGCGCCCAGGTCGGTCTGCTCCTCGGCCAGGAACGGATAGAGGAAGCTCGACGCACCCGAGTCGTGGCGGGTCCGGTCCGTCCGCCCGGCGAGCAGGCCGCGGTGGTCGAAGAAGACGTGGACGAGCTCCCAGAGCACGTGGTAGAGCGTCTCGACGAGCTCCTGGGCGACGAACGGGTCCTCCGCCGGCGGTGGCAGCTCGTGCTCGGCGCCGACCCGGGCGAAGGCCAGTGTGAGGCAGCCCGCGGCCCGCGCGGCGGCGACGCCGTCCTCGACCTCGCGGCCGGCCCCGAACGCGATCGCGATGTCCTCCGGGCCGGCCAGCAGGCCCACGACGCCGGGCTCGAGCCCGAGCGCCGGCAGCGCGCGCTTGCCGACGACGACCGGGTGGACGAACTCCACGGCGACGTGGCGGACGTCGGAGCGGTCCGCCGGCCCCGCGCCGAACGCGAGCAGACGACCGCCGCGGGCGAAGCGCTCGGCCATCGCGTGGCACAGCCCCGCGACATCGTCGCCCACCTCCTGAAACCAGCGCGCGCTCGCGTCGGCCCGCGGCGCCAGCAGCGCGTCGAGGCGCGTGGCCGCGGGCGCCGCCACGCCGGTCACGCCGCGGTGGCGCGGGCGCGGTCGGGGAGGCGGGCCAGCCAGTCGCGCAGGGCGTCGACGCCCTCGCCGGTCCGCGCGCTCGTCTGCAGCACCGCGACGCCCGGGTGCACCTGGTCGAGGAAGTGCGAGAAGCGATCCACGTCGAAGTCGACGTGGGGGAGCAGGTCGATCTTGTTGAGGACCACGAGCTCGCACGCGCGGAACATGAGCGGGTACTTGCCCGGCTTGTCGTCGCCCTCAGCCACCGAGGAGACCATGATGCGCGCGTCCTCGCCCAGCCGGAACTCGGCCGGGCAGACGAGGTTGCCCACGTTCTCGACGATGAGCAGGTCGAGGTCCTCCAGCGGCACCGACGGCAGCGCCGAGCGCACCATGTTCGCGTCGAGGTGGCACTCGCCGCCGAAGCCGTTGCCGGTGTTGAGCTGCGTCACCGGCACGTGCAGGTGCGCGAGCCGGTCGGCGTCCAGCGACCCCTCGACGTCGCCCTCCAGCACCCCGACCCGGAGGTGGCCGATGCCGTCGCCCAGCATCCGCTCGAGCAGCGACGTCTTGCCCGCGCCCGGCGCGCTCATGACGTTGACCACCGTCACGCCGTGACGGTCGAACTCCTCGCGGTTCGCCCGCGCGATCGTGGTGTTGGCGTCCAGCGCGTCCTCGACGACCCTGACCCTCACGCGGTGCATCCGGCCTCCTCGGTCTCCGACACCTCGATGGACTCGACCTCGAGCTCCTCGCCGCTGAGCACCTCGACCTCCGCGGTCGCGCAGGTGGGGCAGCGGAACGCCGGGACCTCGATCTCCCAGGCCCGGTCGCAGGCGCCGCAGCGCAGCCGCGCCGGGACGTCCTCGAGCTCGAGCCGCGCCCCCTCGCAGGCGGTCTCGCGCGCGACGAGCCCGAAGGCGAAGTCGAGCGCGTCCGGGACGACCTGGCGCAGGCGCCCGCACCGGACGGTCACGACGGTCACCCGGCGCCCCCCGGCGTGCTTGACCGCGGTGCCGACGACGGCGGAGGCGATCGAGAACTCGTGCATCAGGCGTGGTAGGCGGCGTCCGTCCGGAGCTCGTCGATCGTCTCGGCGACGACCCCCAGCGCCCGCTCGACGGCGGCCTCTACGGGGGGCGTCAGGCCCAGGCCGACATCGTCGACCTCCCCGGGCTCGCACCCGATGACGACGACCTTGCCCGAGAAGCCGCCGATCGCGTTGACGAAGCGCAGCACCGTGGCGGGGTCCATCCCGTGCGGGTTGATGACCTCGCCGTCCTCGA